>JBLHHU010000140.1:0-8839 GCA_047615735.1 Kiritimatiellia bacterium
AACGCTTGCGCAAGGCCGCGACAAAGAACCCCGTCGATGCGAGTACGCGTGTGCATGTATTAAGTCGAGCGGCCGTAGGCGCAGCAAATCTAGGGCTGGCTGATTATGTCAAACATCTGATTCCAGGTCAGATCCGAACGCTGCCCAACGAAGGCTGTGATACCTGGGGTCTGGGCGCAACAGGCCAAGGCATCCTGCGCAACCGCCTGGGTATGCGCGAAGGGCCGGGTTGCCTTGAATGTCAGCGCCTTGGCAACGCCGCCAACGCGCTGCATGCCGCCCTACTCCAAACCGCACCGTCGACGCCCTTCGGCAAATCAATCATCCGCGTGTTTCCAGCCTGGCCCAAAGCATGGGACGCCCAGTTTACGCTGGCCGCACGCGGCGCATTCGTCGTCAGCGCGTGCATTGAAAAAGGCACCATCGCCTTTGTTCAGATTCATTCGCAACGCGGCGGCGCGTGCCATTTAAAAAACCCGTGGCCCGACACGACCATGACCCTCTTCCGAAACGGAAAACAATCCGAAGATCTATCCGGCGACCTGGTCACCTTCCTCACCCAACCCAACGAAACCATCACCATCGTCCCAAAAGGAACAACCCCGGCCATACAGCGCGTCAACTGAGGCGAGAACAAGCAGCCCCACTCAGCCGCGCTATGGTGCGATACAAAAGAATATCTGTTGGCTTTTCAGGCATTACTTATTCCCGCCTGTCCGGCGTTTGGTGGTTTTGGGCCGAGGCTCTTTGGCACCGAAACCAATCTGATGGCGTTTCGGTGCATCCGGGGACATCAGTTCGGCCAAAACGTCAAATACGATTCGGAACTGTTCATCGTATTTAACTTCGAAAGCCGCGAGCTTGGCCTGGGTATCCAGCATTTCACGTAGCTTCACGAAGGTGCGCATGATGGCAATATTGACGCCAATTGCGCGCTGGCTCCGTAACACGGAGGATAGCATGGCCACGCCCTGCTCGGTGAATGCCATAGGTGGATGGCGAAGACCCATACGGTCAGATTTGGAGGTCACAAACTGTGATCTCCAATCCGCCAGCTCCTTATCAGTGAGAACGAACATGAAATCGTCAGGAAAGCGGTCTAGATTGCGCGACACGGCCTGTTTGAGCACGCGCGTCTCCACGTTGTAGAGGTCTGCAAGGTCTCGATCCAGTAAGACCTTGCTCCCGCGGATGAGGTAGATGCATTTTTCAATCTGTTTCAATGGAGCCACTGCTTCATTACTCATTGTTGCCTCTCCCCGTGCAATTACTCTATTAGTCTGGCACAGCATCTTCGCGCAACGCGAAGGCCCTGCAAGCCCGCCTGCGGGCGGGTCCCAACAAGATCTTTCTGGACTGCCATTCGGCTAATTTCCAATTCCTAATTCTCTTAAATGCCTCGTCACTTTTTTTCGAGTCTCAACTTCTTGGCGTCTCGCTGTCGCGCGGGGTGTTGGCGGCGACGTCGGCAGCTAGGGCGAGGATGAGCCAGGCGGCGTGTGGAATCCATTGCTCTTTCCAGCGCCAGCTCCAGTCGGCGCGACGGCCGTAGGGCTCCGGCAGAAAAGCAATCTCGTGTTCATCGTCGACACCGGACGTAATGCCGTTGCAGATGCCGCCCGGTGGGCTCGGTGGCCCGACTTCGTAGTCGCCCGGATTGTTGTGCCCTTTGCCTTGTAACATGCACATGTCGTAAGGATTCAGCCCCAGAATCCAGTTAACCTGATCGTCCGCGTAGCGGCGCAAGGCTGCGGCTTCATCGCTGGCGCTGTGCATGCTTGTCATGTGAGCAGCTGCGGCCAGTGACGCGAGACGCGCATTCTCCCCCACCCACCAATATCCGGTCTCGTTGCTGTGCGGAAAAAAGAAAGCCGCGCGTTTTCCGCCGCCAACGTCCTTGACGTACTGGCGGGCGTAGCCGAATGGATTGACGACCTCACCGGTGATACTCAACTCAAAGCGCAATGATGTCATCACCGTTGACAACGCGGCGGAGCGATGCTCAGCGTCCGCCTCGACCTGATGATAGCGCAACAACGCCACCGCGGGCAGCCCGGCATCGGTGGCGTGAAAAAACGGACGGGTTCCATCGCCGTCGGCGCGCCACCAGCCGCGATACGCCGCGTCGCTTGCCAGACGCGCATTCAACGATGCGGCGCGCAGGCGTGCAGCCTCGAGATAGTCCTCGTTCTGGGTGGCAGAAAAAAGTTCGGTTGCAGCCAAGAGTGCGCAGTAATCATCCAAAATGTTTTCGAAGTGGTCATCGACATAGTCGACGTTATGAACGCGCAGATGCGCAAAGCCCTTTTCCGCGGCAGACAGATACTGCTCGGGCGTGTAATCGCCCGACTGATTCAATTGGCTCGTGCGCGCCAGCGCAGCGATGGCCATGCCCCCGCCGCCACGCAAAGACGCCTTGGTGTCGCCATGTTTGTCGTGGGCCAGCCCCTTGTAGCCGCAAATTTCGCGCTGGGCGGGATCCATGGTGCAGGCATCCATGACCGATGCGTAGAAATAGCCAGAAGCATCATGCATGCGCATCAAAAAATCGGCTCCATAAAGGGCTTCTTCTTGGAGCATGGGAATCAGAGCACGTAAGCGGCCGCCTTTCACGCGGCGTAGTTGCTCAATCGACTCAAGGAAGGTCCAGATCACGAGTGGCGACTGTTGCGGGTTCATGTAGTTGGCTTCGCTCTGATGGCTGAGGTACTTGGACACGTCGCCCGAGGCATCGTACCAGCCGCCATGCACATCCACCCGCGGACGGTCGGGTTCGCCAAAAAAGCCCAACGACCGATCCGCCTTATCAAAGACGCCCGCGCAATGCTGGATCTTGAAGTAATAAAGCATGTCCGACAGACAGCGCTCCGGCAGAAGGCCGGCACCGACGTCGAAGGCTTCCGAAATCGAAGCCTGCACTTGAATGCGAAAACGTCCGGGTTTTTCAAGCGCGGAAAAATCACCTTCGTAAAAGAAGCGGCCCGTCCAACGATCCACCGACCCGCAGGCCTGCAAGCGTCCTTCAAAGACGGTTTGCCCGTCCTGGTCGAGCACGTGAAATTTCGTTAATCCAATATCGGTTTCGCTTTGCACGACCAAAGGCTTTGGCCCTTGCGTGTTGTAGCCGATATGATTAAACAGAATCTGAAAGGGTATTGTTTCACTCATCGCGCAAGCCTCCCATAAGCGTCGCCCGCGGGCAAGTCGCAAGCCTCGTGATTCCGGGCATTGAAAACGCCCTCAGTCCGAGGTAGAAATGCCACCCAGAGCAACAACGCGAAAACCGTAGTTGTCATATACAAATTCAGGTGGATTACTGACATAGCGCACATGTGAACGCATGTAGCCAGCGATATCATTGATCCAGTAGGAGCCGCCGCGCACGCCACAGTTTCCGCTGTGCCGCGCCTCGTTCCATTCCCACACGTTTCCGCCCTGATCAAATGTTCCGCTTGGACTTGGACTATCGACGAACGCCCCAACATCTGTAGCCTCGCCAGACCCCAGATTGGCATTGGGCGACGTGTCGCTTACAGAAGGAAATGGCCAATAGCCGGCACCACCGGGTTTGTCGTGATCGTAGTAGGCCGCCTTATACCACTCATCCTCGCTGGCCAGCACCCACTGCGTGTTCGTTCCGGCGGCCAACGCCGCATGATCCGGCATAGCGATGGTCATGTTGCCCCACGCGTTCGTGAAAACGTATGGGCCTGTGTCCACACAACCCTGCCCCTTGCCGTTGGAAAGCCAGTTGCAGAAGCGCAATGTTTCGAACCAATTCATGAGCACTGCGGGCTTGCGCTGCATGCCTTCTTTGACGGCGTAAGTAAAGCGTCCCGTTTCCCCAAGACGCATGATCCCGCCGTTCTCCTTCGCCCCCATTTGCCAGCGCCAAAAGTCCGCATCTTTGTCGGTGGCAGCCACCGCGTTAAGAAATTCGCAATAGGCTTCGTTGGTCACCTCATATTTGCCAATCCGATACGTATACGGGACCGTACCAAAACCCGTCTTGTCGCTGGCGTTGCCCGGATTGCCCACCATGACTGTTTCGGGATAGCTAACAAACGTGTCCGCGGAGACGCTCGAAAATGGATGCGCCAACACCGCACCAAGCAGTAATAATCTAATAATTTGAATGACTCGCATTGCGGTCCTATACATTAAGTAGAAAAGCATAGTGTCTCTAAAAACAGGGTTCCAAGCTAGCAAGAACGACGTTTAGCGTCATGTCGGATAGATATCGGACACCCAAACGCCCACCGTGTAGCCGTGTCCGATATTCATCCGACATGACGTGCCCTACCGTGCGGGATAACCTCGTTAAGACGTATAACGTATAAAGAGATCTAACCTACGGCGATGGCCGCGTCCACACAATGGAGACCACATCATGCAGCTAAACCGACGTGAATTTATGGAAATCGCGGCGCTGGGCACGGCAGGGATGGCGTTACCCACGCTTTCTTGGGGAATGGACGTGCCCTCGCGCAAAGGAAGCCTGATTGATCCGGGCAAAAAACTGCGCATCGCCTGTGTGGGCTGCGGCGGACAGGGCGGATACGATTCCAGCCAGGTCGCCGGCGAAAACATCGTTGCGCTCTGCGATGTGGATTACCGCCGTGCCGAAGGCGCCTTCAAGCGTCACCCGAACGCGAAGCGTTACCGAGATTTTCGACAGATGCTGATCGAAATGGACGACGAGATTGACGCCGTCACGGTGACCACACCCGATCACATGCATTTCCCGATCGCCATGATGGCCATCACGATGGGCAAGCATGTCTACGTTCAGAAACCCCTCGCCCACACCGTGGCCGAAGCACGTTTGTTGACCGAAGCTGCACGCGAACATGAGGTCGTGACCCAAATGGGCAACCAGGGTCACGCTGGCGAAGGCGTTCGTCTACTGCGTGAGTGGCTTCAAGCCGACGCCATTGGGGCCGTGCGTGAAGTCCACACCTGGACCAACCGTCCGGTCTGGCCTCAAGGCATCGACCGCCCCGCAACAGTGGACACCGTACCGGCAACGCTCGACTGGAACCGCTGGCAAGGTGTCGCCCCGAAACGCCCTTACAACGGGGGCTATTTACCCTTTAACTGGCGCGGCTGGTGGGATTATGGCTGCGGCGCACTGGGCGATATGGGCTGCCATCTTTTGGATGGCCCCTTCTGGGCGCTGGATCTGAAATACCCGACCAGCGTCGAGGCCGAATCCGATGCCATGTACAGTGAAACGGCGCCTAAGTGGTCGAAGGTCACGTATGAGTTTCCGGCGCGCGGCGACATGCCCCCGCTCAAACTGGTTTGGTATGATGGCAACAAAAAGCCGGATCACCCGCGCGACCTAGAGCCGGGCCGTCACCTTTCAGGCGGTGGGTCACTGGTCGTCGGCGAAACCGGGACGATCATGGACACAACGGACTACTGGCGTAGCCCGCGCATCATTCCCGAAGCGAAAATGCAGAGCTTCAAGCGCCCGGAAAAAACCATTGCGCGTGTGCCCGGCGGCAACCCCTACCAGGAATGGATCACAGCTTGTAAAGGCGGCCCCACGCCCGGATCGAATTTCGATTACAGTGGCCCCTTCAGTGAAATGGTCCTACTGGGCAACCTCGCGATCCGTACAGGAAAGCGCGTCGAATGGGACGGCCGTGCCATGAAGTGCACAAACCTGCCCGAAGCCAACGAGCTGGTGCGGAAACAATACCGCGTCTTCTAAAAAGACGACCACAAGATTACTGAACGACATAACAAGGAATTGAAAATGCGTGTACGATTGATATTAAAGGCAATGACCATGGCCGTGACGTTCGCCATGTTGCAGGGCTGCTCAACCGGTGGGATGAGCACAGGTAAATCCGAGACAAAGGATACGTTTAAGGTCCCGGAATGGAAACTGGGTTCGCAAGCCTACACCTTCCGCCGATTTACCTTCCTCGAAACATTGGACAAGCTGTCCGATCTGGGTATCCACTACGTGGAAGCGTATCCCGGCCAGCCATTGGGCGAAGGCCTCGACGGGCGCTTCATTCATCGCATGCCGCCTGAGACGCGCACCAAGGTCAAACAGGCCTTGAAAGAAGCAGGGGTCACATTGGCGGCCTACGGCGTCGTCGGGGGTCGCGACGAAAACGAATGGAAAACCATTTTCGAATTCGCCAAGGACATGGGCATCTCCAGCATCACCTGTGAGCCCAAACCTGAACACATGGCGATTATCTCTACCCTGTGCGATCAGTACGACATCCGTGCGGCAATTCACAACCACCCCGATCCGTCGCGTTACTGGAATCCGGACACCGTTCTGGAAACCTGCAAGGGTCTCAGCGAACGCGTGGGTGCATGCGCCGACACGGGCCATTGGGCACGCTCCGGCTTGAACCCCGTCGACTGCCTCAAAAAGCTTGAGGGCCGCATCGTCAGCTTGCACTTCAAGGATCTCAACGGCTTTGGCAATCACGCCGCCCACGATGTCCCCTGGGGTAGCGGTGTCTGCGATACCGACGCGATGATGACGGAACTGGCCCGTCAAGGGTTCGACGGACTCGTTTCGATTGAGTACGAGAAGGACGACGACCAGTTGGAGAACAATGTGGCGATGTGCGTCGAGGCCTTCAACAGCTGGGATGGCCCCACACGTTTCGTCGACGACATAAACACCGTGCTCACACACATTCAGCCGGGCCCATCAGCGATGTGGACGGACCCCGCGAAAAAAGCGCAGCATTCGGCGACCAAAGGTTACGTCAACACGGCCGACGGCAGCAAAGGAACCGTTACGGCATCGAACAACGGATTCCCAAACGAGGGACCGAATAATGCATTCGACGGCGCGCCCAGTAAATGGTGTTTAAACCAGAACACGTCCTGGGTCACCTACACGTATGCCGATGGCGCCAAGCAGACCATCACGGCCTACGCCATCATGTCAGCCAATGATTCGCCCAGTCGCGACCCGAAACACTGGACACTGCTCGGATCCAACGATGGTTCCACCTGGACGGAAGTTGACGCCCGCAGCGACGAAAAATTCAGTGGCCGCCACCAAATGCGCTTGTTCAAGGTCAAGGCCGCGGGGGCATACAATAGCTATAAGCTCGACGTCTCCGCGAACAACGGCGATGCGAGCTCGCAAATTGCCGAACTCCAGCTACTGCTCAAGGAAACGAAGTAGGCCTTCCGCATTCGGCAGGGCGCGGCGAGGGAATGCTTCCCCGCCAGCGTCGATTTGTATACGCTCCGTGGCATGAACACTCGACGCACCGCCCTGCTTTGCTTGATGGCCCTCGGACTATTTGGCTGCACTCAGAAACCAAGCAACAATGCCGTTGCCGTCGAAACTCTCTACCATGGCTGCCAGCTGTGTCACAGCAAACAGGAACTGCAGCGCGGCCCTGTTCTTGACGGGCAGGACGGTAAGTATCTGGCGCGTCAGTTGCTGAAGTTCAAAACCGGTCAACGCGGCAAGCTCGACGCCCATCGCACAGAAGCGTTGATGGGCACGGCCACGGACGTCCTTGCCCAAAAGGACATCAAACGCATTTCACGCTATATCGCTGCTCAGCCTCCCAAGCCCTATCAACCCAGCGTGAAAGGCGAAGCGGTAACGGGCGAAGCGATTTACACAACGACCTGCATGTCCTGCCATGGAAAAAAAGCAGAAGGCTCCTGGCTATTTAAAACGGGATCCCTTGCCATTTTTGAGGACTGGTATCTGCTCGCCCAGCTTCGGCATTACAAACATGGCCGTCGCGGCGCACACCCGGACGACGCCGAAGGCCAACTCATGATCGCGCGGGTGGCTGATATGGACGACAAGGCCTTCATCGACGTGGTAACCTACATCGCGTCGACCTTTGCCTCGTTGACCAATGCACCACTGGGACACGCCTCAGTGCAGGACTAGATCCGACAGAGACGACTTCACCTGCCTGTACAGGAAAACGAAAAGCACCAGGGTTGGAATCAGCGTAAAACAGCCCCCTGCCATAACCACGGCTCGTGGAAAACGCAAGCTACTGCTGAGCAGACTGCTCAGGGCCAACGGTAAAGTCTGATTGTCGGACGCCAACATCAACAGCGGCATCAAATGTTCATGCCATGCCATCGTGAACTGTAGGAAGGCAAAGGTCAGCATCGACGATTTAACTAGTGGTAGGACCGTAAAGAACACGCCGACTTCACTTGCGCCTTCAAGACGTGCCATGTCCAGTAGCGCGTTGGGCACGTGACGGAAAATCTTCATAAAGAAGAGTAAACCAATTCCACTCACCGTGCCCGGCAGAATAACGGCCCACAGACTGTCGTACATCGCCAAACGAATCAGCCACTCAGACAACGGCAAGGCAATCACCTGACGTGGTATCAAAATGACAAACAGCGCCAGTCCGAAAAGCAAGGTCTTGAATCGAAACGTATATTTCGCAAACACAAAGCCTGCCGAGACGCAGAGTAGTACCGCGCCCAGCGCTTGTAGACTGGCGACGATCAGTGAATTGCGGAAGACGGTCTTGAAATCAAAAAGGTCGGCGCGCGTCAGAGCCAGCGCCTGCGTCTCCACAACATCGGCGTCGTCGATCAAGGCCCTAAACGTGTCGCTATCGCGCGCCAGACCATCCGTCTGATCACGAATGGCTGCAGCTTCGGACTTCAACACATCGGCCTCTGCTTTGTGCCACGACATGAGTTGCTCAAAATGCTGCGTATCGAAAGTCCGCTCGGCAGGCAGAAGCTGCATGGGTTTGTAGATCTCATTGTTCGATTTGAAACTCGAAAAGAACATCCATACAAACGGATAGATGCAAACCAACACAATTGGGATGAGCGCAAGTGTAGGCAG
>JBLHHU010000141.1:0-8731 GCA_047615735.1 Kiritimatiellia bacterium
ATTTCACAGAAGATCGCAAAGGGCACGAAGGAAAGATCCGGCGGAGCCCGCCGGGCTCCAAAGTTGGAGACTTAACCCAACCCATACCCTTCCCGGTGGAGCCCGGTGGGCTCCACCGGCAGCAGTGATTGAGCCTTTGCGTTCTTCTGTAAAGGGTTTTAGAATTTGATGCTGGAACCCCTTAAAGTAGCGCCATTCGGCCTGAGCTAAAACGCTCTCGCGAATGAGACGTACGCATTTCCTCGTTTCGTCACGGGTGTCGTGATTGTCTGTTTCGCAACGACGCGGCCATCCATGCCAACGAATTCAAGCGAGAATTGATCCAGGTCGGCAGGGCAGGGGACGCGTACAACTTGAAGCCATTCCGGCAAGGTCTGCCAACGGCGATTGTCCGGTTGCTCCATCGCAAAGAGTAAAACGCGCAGCAGTTCGCCCGCAAACTCGTATTCGTCTTCCAGCATTTCGGCGGCAATCTCTTTTACGGCGATACGTGTCACGGTTTTAACGCCCCGCATGACCTTGTTTACGTCGCGCGTCTGCAATGATAAATGATCTGTCGTGTTGAGGCTGATGCTACGTCCGAGTAGGACGCCTTTGCTATCACGTACCCGCGCATAAGGTCGTGGCCCCCAGCGCCAGCGGTCGGTGCCCGCGCCGGGCGCAAAGGAGGGGCGTCCAATGCCGACAAAACAAATCAGCTCATGTGTGTATGCAGGAGGGCTCGTGGGGCCATCAACCGTGCACGCGCCGATCTTGCCTGTCGTTGTTTCGACAATCGATTTACCCAACAAGGTGTTGGCGACATTGTATTGGACGCGTGCGCCGTCACGATCGCCGCTCATTTCAAGACAAAACCCGTTCATGTAGCGGCTGTAGGGGTCGTCCGGGTATTTGCCTCTTTGTTCGAGCCGGCCGATGTTGTTGCGCGCCTCGACCGCTGCATCGTCCCATAGTGAGAGGGCGAAGTAGCTTTTGGCGGCGAAAGCATGCAGCAGGGATCGTTCATAGGACATGCCGCGAAAGGAGAGTACACTGTCGTTAATGAGCATGCTGGTAGACTGCTTAGAGACGCTGAAATAGTCTAGGCGGTCGGCCAGTAGATGCGCATCCAGCCAATCGTGTGCGGAGTCGGTGTAAGCGCCAGCTGCCTGCCTAATCATGCCGCGCTCCATGAGAAAGAGGACACGGTCCTTGTCCTTTTTGGGTTCCTTGATGAGCGATGCAGCGGCGGTGTCGTAACGTCCTAGAAAAAAGTTCGCACGGGCGGATGCCAAATTGGAGCTGGCACACCCGCTTGCGAGCGCGCTGACCCATACGAGGACACATGGGATCAGCGCCACACGGCAAACAGACGCGTGCCGGGCTCTCGATCGTTTTCGAGTGCCGTTGAGCATCATTGGGAACCCGCTTTCAGGTTACCAGCCGATCAATGGTTTGCTGGCGCGGCGCAAACGGTCGCGTTGTTTACGCACTTCAATCAGGCCCGTTTCCAGGTTGGTGATCTCAACCGTGAGCTGGTAGTACACATCTTGCTTTTTCGAGACGCGCACTTCCTTTCCGGAGCTGTTGCCAATCTCAACCAGTGAGCCTGTGATCATGTATTTTGCACCGAGTTGCTTGCCGATGGCGGATCGCGTTTCGGGCGTACAGTTCTCCAATTGGAAACCCTGCTCCTTCAAGAGATCGTCGCGTCGCGAGGCGTTGACGAAGCGCACTTGGGTTTCGTTCATCATCTTCGTCGTCATCGTGTCCGTGATGGCTTTGGTGTCGACATGCGTTTTGGTGCGATTCTGGATACCCATATCCACTAGAATTGGATTTGTTTCACTTCCCAACGGGAAGGGGTGCGCGAGCAAATCCTGCGTGATCATCTCGGCCCAGGTCAGCATGTCGCGTTGGTCATAACCGGCCGTCAGCGTGCTGGCTGTTCGAGGGTCTTTTTCGTCGATACTGGTTCTGAACATTGAGCATCCAGAGTTGAGCACCAGGATGGTCGCCATCGCACAAAGCGTCAGGGAATTTTTCATGATATGTCCTCTTTTTTCGTGTTCTGCCCAGCGCTTTGCCGGACACCTTCTTTTTGCGTATACCGACATCCTATCAAATGCGGCTTCACCACTGCAATCTGTTCTTGAGTAAAGCATCTGCCTGCACTAGGTTATGCGCCTGTTGTTTTCGAGTCCTGCGCATAGGCTGAATTATAAGCGTAGGTTGTTAATTGTGTGCATTTCTGTCCTTTAATCATGTCCGTTCCTAACAAAGATGCCAATGATTTCGATGTTCGCTATCTCGCGAAACTGTCCCGTGTCTATTTGACGGACGAGGAAGCGGAAAAGTTCCAGAAACAATTGAAAGAAATTGTTCAGCACGTTGGCAAAATCACCGAATTAGACCTTTCTGGCATCGAGCCGACGGCCCATGCGCATCCAGTACACAACGTTTTTCGCGAAGACGGAACACGACCGGGTCTGGAGCAGCACCAGGTCCTGGCGAACGCGCCGGATGTGATTCAGTCGCAATTTAGAGTCCCCCAGATCATCGAATAACCCCATTTATTATGGCCGCACCCTTGAACATCGCCGAACTCGGCATTCATGACAGTTTGGAACGTTTGCAGCGCGGGGAGTGCACCGCCGTCGAGCTGACGGAGGCCGTTTTAGCGGCCATCCGCGAGCGCGATGAGGATTTGAACGCCTACATTACCGTCGACGAAGCAGATGCGCTTGCTCAAGCCGCAGCAGCGGATGCGGCTCGTGCCAAAGGTGCTACCGGTAGCCTTCTTGGCGTGCCTATTGCCATTAAGGATATTCTCAACGTCAACGGACAACCCTGCGGATGCGCGTCGCGTATGCTGGAATCCTACGTTTCGCCTTATGATGCCACGGCCATCGCGCGGCTCCGCGAAGCCGGTGCCATTTTCGTTGGACGAACCAACATGGATGAATTTGCGATGGGGTCGTCGACAGAAAACTCGGCCTTCGGCCCAACGCGCAATCCGCATAATTTGGATTACGTGCCGGGCGGGTCGAGCGGCGGTTCAGCTGCGGCTGTTGCCGGTGGTGAAGCCATCGCTGCGATCGGTACCGATACGGGTGGTTCGATTCGTCAACCGGCGTCCTTTTGCGGATGTGTTGGGCTTAAACCATCTTACGGACGCGTGTCACGCTATGGTTTGACCGCTTATGCCTCGTCGCTCGATCAAATTGGCCCGCTGACACGAACCGTCCGCGACGCGGCGTCGCTTTTGCAGGCCATGGCCGGTGTCGACCCGTTGGACGCCACGTCCGTAGACGAGCCCGTGCCCGATTATGCAGCGGCCCTTTCGGCAGACTTAAATGGCATGACGCTGGGGTTGCCTCGTGAATATTTTGTAGATGGCCTCGACGCGGATGTTGAATCAGCGGTGCGCGAAGCCATACGTGTCTGTGAAGGACTTGGCGCGAAAATCGTCGACGTGTCCTTGCCGCATACAGAATATGCGATATCGACCTACTACATCATCGCGACCGCTGAGGCGTCGGCGAACTTGGCGCGATTTGATGGGGTACGCTATGGTGCGCGCGCTGCGGAGGCGACCGACCCGATCGACATGTACTCGCGTTCCCGCGCCGCAGGCTTTGGCGAAGAAGTGAAGCGCCGCATCATTCTTGGAACCTATGTGCTCAGCGGCGGCTACCATGACGCCTACTACCTCTCCGCTCAAAAAGTCCGGACATTGATTCGACGTGATTTCGAATCGGCGTTTTCGTCATGCGACGCACTTTTGACGCCCTGTTCACCCACGGCGGCTTACCGAATTGGGGAGGTCTCTGACGATCCTCTAAAGATGTATCTTGGCGACATTTTTACGGTGACCGCGAATCTGGCCGGCATTTGCGGTTTGTCTGTGCCGTGCGGAATGACATCCGACGGCTTGCCCGTCGGGTTACAGATTTTAGGGCCCGCCATGGGTGAGTCGAATATTCTTCGTGTGGGGCACGCCTATGAAACCAGCAGGGGTGACGCGTGAACTACATCGTCTCTATCGGTCTCGAAGTGCATGTGCAGCTAAAAACTAAGGCGAAAATTTTCTGTGGGTGCACCACTGCCTATGGCGCTGACCCAAACACGCAGGTGTGTCCAATCTGTCTCGGCTATCCCGGCGCCATGCCGACCATGAACCGCGAGGCGGTCCTGAAAACAGTGCGGGCTGGTCTGATGTTGGGCTGCGAAATCAACCGTTACAGCAAATGGGACCGCAAAAGCTATTTCTATCCGGACATGCCCAAGAATTATCAAATTTCTCAGTACGATCAGCCCATCTGTATCGGCGGTGGTGTTGATGTCGACGTGGACGGTCAAGCCAAGCGTATTCAGCTAACGCGTATCCATCTGGAAGAGGATGTCGGCAAAAACATGCATTTTGCCGGGGCTAGTGGCGTTGACTTCAATCGTGCAGGGACGCCCCTCATGGAGATTGTGTCCGAACCGGATATGTCTTCGCCGGAAGAAGCTGTAGCCTTTTTGCAATCCATAAAAGAAATCATGCTCTACGGCGGTATCAGTGACTGCAATCTTGAAGAAGGCAACATGCGTTGCGATGTTAATTGCAGCGTGAGGCCCGAAGGGCAGGATGCGCTGGGTGCCAAAACCGAACACAAAAATCTCAACTCGTTCAAGGGTGTGCTGAATGCGCTGAAGCGTGAAATCCAACGGCAAATTGAGCTCCTTGACGGGGGCGGCACGATTGCTCAAGAAACACGGCGTTGGGATGTGGATACGGCCGAGACTTACTCGATGCGATCGAAGGAAGATGCGCACGACTATCGCTATTTTCCTGAGCCTGACCTAATGCCTGTTGTTTTGACGGATGAGCAAATCGAAGAATGGCGTGCCGCGCTGCCCGAATTGCCTCGCGCGCGGCGTGCCCGTTTCGTCGACGCTATGGGCCTACCCGAATATGATGCCGGGGTCCTCGTCGCGGACAAAAATCTGGCCGATTTTTTTGAGGCCGTTGTCGAACATGGCGCGCCTGCGAAAACAGCATCTAACTGGATGATGACCGAAATGCTTCGTTGTTTGGCTGAAGGCCCGTCCGACATTGATGATGTTGCGATTGAGCCCGTCGCCCTTGCCCAGCTGATTGGGCTGGTGGACAACAAGACGATTAATTCAAACAAAGCCAAAGAGGTTTTTGAAGTGCTTTTCCGTGAAGGCGGAGACCCTGAAGCGATTGTTAAGGCGCGCGGTCTGGCACAGGTTAGCGATGAAGGCGCGATCGAGGGTTTTGTGGATCAGGTCATTTCTGAGCATGCAGGACCTGTTGACGACTTCCGAAATGGTAAAGCGGCTGCGCTTCAGTTTCTGGTCGGTCAGGTCATGCGTTTGAGTCGTGGAAAAGCCAATCCGCAAATGGTGGGCGACCTGCTTCGCGAAAAACTGGGGTAATACGTTCGATTTGGTTGTGTCTGGTTTCAGCCGATTTTTAATCACGCAGGGATATCAGAGTGACAATGTAATCCTGAGGCGCTACATTGTAATGGCGGCGCGAGCCAGGTGTTGGATCGTCGCGCCCATTTTTTTCTCATCATGACATCAAATGACACATATGTACTCGAGTTGCTTGAGCAACACGGCGTTGTGACGTCCGATCAGATTACGGAATGCCGCGCTGGGCTAAACGGTGATGGCAGCTCACTGGTTGATGCACTGGTCCAAAATGGTGTCATCGAAGAGTCTGAAATTCTGGCAACCATCGCTCATGCGTTCGGCATGGAGTTCGTCACGATCGCCGGTACAGATATCTCTGCCGACGTGCGCGATTTGGTTAGTGTTGACGTGGCGCGCCGTTATCGCATCGTGCCATTGTATCAGACCGACGGCAGTTTAACGGTTGCTCTCGATGATCCGCTCGATTTTGACTCCCTGGACACGCTGTCCCACATGCTTGGCTGTCATGTGCAGGGCGCCGTTGTTCCGCGCCACGAAATCAAAGAGGCGCTGGATCGGTATTACCCGGCCGAGTCCGACATGGATGCCATGTTGGGCACCATTACCGAAGGGACGGTTGACGTCGCTGTCACGGGGACGGAGGATATGATTCAGGATGAATCGTCATCTGAATCCGATGCCCCGATTATCAAACTCGTTCATCTGATCATTCTGGAGGCGTATCGCAATCGTGCGTCCGACATACATCTTGAGCCCATGGAAAAGCGCTTTCGTGTGCGTTACCGAATTGACGGTGTTTTACACGAAGTCGACAGCCCGCCCAAACGGCTTCAGTCGGCGATTGTCAGCCGTGTAAAGATCATGGCGTCTATGCAGATTGCTGAGAAACGCGTTCCGCAGGACGGCCGTATTCAGGTCAACATCATGGGGCGTGAACTCGACCTGCGTGTATCGACGGTTCCAAGTAACCATGGCGAAAGTGTCGTCATGCGTATTCTCGATAAACAGAATCTCGCGCTGGGGCTACCAAAGCTTGGCTTTTTCTCAGACGACCAACAGATGTTTTCGCGTTTTCTGGGGCTGTCTGACGGTATTATTCTTGTTACCGGACCAACCGGTTCGGGGAAAACGACAACGCTCTACGCTTGTCTTGGAGAAATCAATAAGCCGGATCGAAAAATCATCACCGTCGAAGATCCTGTCGAATATCAGCTGTCTGGTATCAATCAGGTTCAGGTCCGCGCGGATATTGGGTTCACGTTCTCCTCTGCGCTGAGATCCATATTGCGCCAGGCACCAAACATCATCATGATCGGCGAAATTCGCGATTTGGAAACGGCAAATATCGCGACGGAAGCCTCGCTGACAGGGCATCTTGTTTTCAGCACGCTTCATACGAACGATGCTCCGAGCGCTATTACGCGTCTTTTGGATATCGGGGTGAAACAATTTCTCGTCGCATCATCCATTCGTGCCGTGATGGCGCAACGTCTGCTACGCGCCATTTGCGAGCACTGCAAGGAAGAGTACACGCCTAGCAACAGTGAAATGAGACTACTCGGCCCCGCCGCCGAGCAAATGTCATCTGCGCAGCTCTACAAAGGGCATGGTTGCAAGAAGTGTTCGCTATCAGGCTACAGCGGCCGGCGTGGTATTTTTGAAATTTTCGCTGTGACCGATGAGATTCAGCATATGATTTTCAATAAAGTGTCTGCGCTTGATTTGCGAGCGCGTGCGCGCGAGCTCGGAATGCGCACACTACGTGAGGATGGACTGAGAAAAGTCGTGGCGGGAACGACGACGTTGGAAGAGGTTTTCAGAGTAACCATGGGAGATCTTGATTAATGAGTGAACTAATCGATAGCGTTGAACAGGTCGAAGCGCACGACGTTGAAATGAGTGAATTGCTTCAGCTTTGCGTAGATGAAGGCGCGTCCGATCTTCATATCACAGTGAATTCGCCGCCCCTATTGCGCATGTCCGGATCGTTGCAGCCCATCGATAGTGCTGCCTTGAATGGGGATGACACCGAGCGGTTGATGAAAAGTATTACTTCGCCAGACCACCAGCAACGCTTGCGCGAACAGGGTGGATCTGATTTCGGCTTCAGTTTCGGAGAACAGGCACGTTTTCGTGTAAGTATTTTCAAGCAAAAGGGCAACGTCGGCGTCGTCTTGCGTCAGATTCCTAATGATCTGATTTCGTTGGATACGATTGGGTTGCCCCCACAAGTTAAAGAATTGCTGTTTAAGCCGCGCGGTTTGATCCTCGTTACGGGACCAACGGGTAGTGGAAAGTCGACCACTTTGGCCAGTATGATCGATGTCATCAACATAGAGCGTGATTGTCACATCATCACCGTTGAAGACCCTATCGAGTACTACCACAAACACAAAAACTCCATTGTCACACAACGTGAGATCGGTGTGGACGTACCCACGTTTAAAGAAGCGCTTCGACGTTCGCTTCGTCAGGACCCCGATGTTATTCTCGTGGGTGAAATGCGCGACCTCGAAACGATGGAAGCCGCCATCTCCGCGGCGGAAACCGGGCATCTCGTCTTCGCGACATTGCACACGACCGGTGCCGCGCGCACGGTTGACCGAATCGTGGACGCTTTTCCTACGGATCAGCAGGAGCAGATCCGTACCCAGTTGGCCAGCGGGATCGTGGCCGTGATTTCACAGTTGCTGTTAAAACGCGCTGATGGGGCGGGCCGCTGTGCTGCGTTTGAAGTGATGATCAGCACGCCTTCCATTCAGGCGCTGATCCGTGACAATAAGACGTATCGAATTACATCCGACATTCAAACGGGTGCGAAATATGGAATGATTACGCTAGATGCACATCTTCTCGCCCTCTACGAGGCCGGCATTATTCATTACGAAGATCTTATCACCAAGGCTCAGGATTCGTCGCAGATCAAGTTGCGACTTGAAGAAATTGCCCAAGGGAAATAGTGGCAAGCATGCTGTTTTCCGCAGTGAATCAGGCTTGAAAGACAAGGTATGGCTGACGCAATAGAATTCGATCCATTACTGCAGACTCTGCGGGAGCACGATGTGGTGACCGCAGACGTGCTGCAGGAGATCTGGGATGAGCACGAGGAGAGCGAGAGACCGATTCGTGACATCATCCTCAGTCGTCAGATTCTCTCCGAGGATGAGCTGCTTGAGCTGATCGCGGGTTACCATGCCTCGCGAGTGATTAATCTGCCAGCCACTGATATTCCCCCTGACGTCATTCATAGCGTACCCGCCAGTGTGGCGCGAATGTACAACTGTTTGCCTGTTTCATCAAC
>JBLHHU010000142.1:0-8644 GCA_047615735.1 Kiritimatiellia bacterium
TGGATATACGTCCCACTCTTTTATGTTGTAGAAGCCTTATTCGTGCTCATGTGCCTCGTACCCATCCAAGCCGCCATGAGCGTCTCGCGTCCATTCGGATCCGCTTTTGACCTGGCAGGACTCGCAATATTTGCGTTGGCGATTGGCGGGGAGAGCCTTGCTGACGCGCAACTGGAACGCTTCCGCTATTGCCCGAGCAATGCTGGCCGGACGTGCAAGGTTGGTCTCTGGAGGTTCTCGCGTCACCCCAACTATTTTTTCGAATGGCTGCACTGGTGGAGCTACGTTCTCTTCGCCGTAGGTACGCCCCAATTACTACAGAGCCTGACCGGCCCCCTGCTGATGTACGTCTTCATTCGTTACATCACGGGAATCCCACATATCGAACGCCGCTCTCTACGATCACGGGGTGACGATTATCGCGCCTACCAACGCACGACCAATGCGTTTTTCCCGTGGATGCCACGCCACCAAGGTGCCGCAGAATGAAGGATCCCGCCATGGCCAA
The DNA here is from genome assembly GCA_047615735.1 of Kiritimatiellia bacterium. Taxonomy (GTDB): domain Bacteria; phylum Verrucomicrobiota; class Kiritimatiellia; order UBA8416; family JAIOPI01; genus JAPKCZ01. The sequence continues at coordinate 509 of JBLHHU010000142.1, forward strand.
AACGGGCGACAGACGACCGCGCATCGGTGTTGTTGGCAGCGGCGTCGCCGGTTTGACGTCGGCTTGGCTCTTGCAAAATGTTGCCGATGTGGAAATTTTCGAATCCAATCATTATTCGGGCGGCCACACACGAACCGTGGAGGTACCGGGCAGCGACGGCAACGCAACACCCATCGACATGGGCTTCATTGTGATGAATCACCGCAACTACCCGACGTTGACTCGCCTCTTTAATAAACTGAACATTGCTCTCGGCGATAGTGACATGAGCTTCAGTTACCACTGTAAACGCTCTGGGTATGCCTACAGCGGCTCGGGCCTGCGCGGCCTGTTCGCAAACCCCGGCAACCTGTTTAACGCGCAACACTGGGGCATGTTGCGAGACGTATTGCGTTTTAACAAGGAAGCCGAACACGCCCTCCAAAGTGGACGCGCGGAAACGTGTTCATTGGGTCAGTTCATTGACGAGGGCAAATACGGGCGCGCGTTCCAGGAGCGATACCTCCTCCCGATGGGTGCTGCGATCTGGTCAACACCGATCGAAGAAATGCGCACCTTTCCTGCAGCTTCCTTTTTTCGCTTCTTCCACAACCACGGTCTCTTGGGAACGCGCAGCCGGCCACAATGGAAATACGTCATCGGGGGCAGCCAAACCTACGTCCGCGCGATGCAAGATTCGTTCAAGGGCTCCCTCCACCTAAACCGCGGTGTAACCGAAATCACGAGACACCCAGAGCACGTCACGCTCAGTCTGGCCGATGGCAGTCAGGAAACGGTTGATTACGTCGTCATCGCCAGTCACGCCGACCAGGCCCTAAAGATGCTTGGCGACGCATCTGACGCAGAACACAGACTCCTGAGCCCGTGGCGATATCAGGACAACTCGGTCGTGCTTCACACGGACGCCTCGGTCATGCCTGACAACAAGGCCGCGTGGACCTCGTGGAATGCGGCCTCATACGGCGATGACCCCCAACGTCCTATCGCGCTGAGCTACCACATGAATCGCCTGCAAGCGCTGGGCGAACATCAAAACTATTTCGTCAGCCTGAATATGGACGATCACATTGATCCAAAGACGGTTCTGCACCGAGAATCGTTTTCGCACCCAACCTACACGTTTTCCTCCACGGCCACTCAGACAGACCTGCCGACCTTGAACGACGTGAACCGCACATTCTTTTGCGGCAGCTATTTTGGCTATGGCTTCCACGAGGATGCCGTACGTTCGGCCGCGGATGTCGCAGAACATTTTGAGGTTGTTTTATGAACGCGCAGCTCTACGAAGGCAACGTGATCCATAAACGCCATGGCCCCACACCACACGCATTTCGTTATGCCGTACACTTTCTGGCCATTCCGCTTGAATCCATGGCCGACGTGGTACGGCACAATCGCTTGTTCTCCTACAATCACAAAGGCGTGCTCGCGATCCATGATTCCGATTATTTGACGCCATCACCTGACACGTTACGACAGAAGTTCGACGCAATACTTGCTCAACACGGTGTTAATGACCAAATCGAAAGCGTGGTTCTTGTCACCTCACCGCGTACGTTCGGTTACGTATTCAATCCCGTTAGCTTTTTCCTCGGATTCGATCGCGCAAACGTCTTGCGCGCCGTCGTCGCGGAAGTCAACAACACGTTTGGCGAGCGCCACCTCTATTGCCTCGACCATTTGGAACAGCCGAATCCCGACCGACGTGAATGGTACGCTCGTGCACCAAAATCGTTTCACGTTTCTCCCTTCAATGACATGAACGGAGAATACCGCTTTCAATTTTGCATCAACAAAGGAGGCATCGGCATACACGTTGACCTCTACAAAGGAGAGTCCTGTATTATGCAGACAAAACTCGCTGGACGCGCCGGCCCGTTTTCAGACCAACGCATCGCAACGATGCTTTTGAGGCACCCACTTCGAAGCGCCTTGACGTTCCCGCGTATCGTTTCCCAGGCCATTCGTCTGAAATGGAGCAAGCGAATGCAAGTCCATGCGCGACCAGAGCCCGTTTCGTCCGCAACCGTCATCAGGCGTGACCCCTCAGCCATGGAACGCTTCGCCATGCAGCACGTCATCAAGACGCTGCGCCGCATGCAAGGCGAAGGCCTTTGCCTGGTTCTTCCGGACGGAACATCGGTCCTGTGCGGAAACTGCTCCAATGTTCCGAAGGTTCACGTTCGACGCTATCGCTTTTTCTCACGCATCGCTCGAGGCGGGGCGGTCGCATTTGGCGAATGCTACACCGACGGGGATATCGACTGTGACGACCTGACGGCTGTCCTCACGTGCTTGATCAAACAGCGTGAACACATGAACGATGGTCACTCGCTGCTTTCATCCCTGCTCCATCTACGCAACCGCGCACTTCACCTGACACGCAGAAACACGAAGCGCCGTAGCCGCCACAATATTCATGCGCACTACGACCTGAGCAACGCATTCTTTAAACAGTGGCTTGACCCGACGATGACCTACTCCGCAGGTCTATATGACCGAAGCGACACGTCTTTAGAGTCGGCCCAACGCAACAAACTCAACGCGCTGATTGACCTCGTACGACTCGAACAACATCACCACCTACTCGAAATCGGCACCGGGTGGGGCAGCTTCGCCATTCAGGCAGCAACGCGTGTCGGCTGCCGCGTGACGACGGTAACTATTTCTGAAGAGCAGTTCGCGCTGGCGCGCCAGCGCGTTGATGCAGCAGGGCTATCGCACTTGGTCGACGTTCAGCTATGTGACTACAGAGATTTGACGGGCACCTATGATCGCATCGTGTCGATTGAAATGATTGAGGCCGTTGGGCACCGTTACCTCGCGACGTTTTTTGAAAAATGTGATGAGCTTCTTGCACCCGATGGCCTGCTAGCAATGCAAGCCATCACGATTCCGGATCACCGCTATGAGCGCTATCGCTACAGCTGCGACTGGATACAAAAACACATTTTCCCGGGCGGACATCTCCCCTCCCTGGGCGCCCTGAACACGGCCATGCACCGACGAACCCGCCTACAAGTGGAACACGTGCGCAACATTGGGCTACATTATGCACGGACCCTGCGCGACTGGCGTGTCATATTCGACGCGCAAACCACAGAGCTTAACGACTTGGGGTTCGATGATGTCTTTATCCGAAAATGGCGCTACTACCTCAGCTACTGCGAGGCGGGCCTAGGTACGTGCCACTTGAACACACTACACCTACTCGTGACGCGCCCTAATAATGCTGCGCTTGTCAACAGCCCAACCAACCCCCATCAGGCGACAGCAGAAGAAGGCGAGCCCGAATGGAAAACCGGTTTTCACCCGGCAGACGCGTATGTCACATCCATGCCGCCGGACCACACCCTTAACTGATACCGAACTTGCGGCGAAGTTCATCAAAGGCGGTGAAGATCAGCGTGGGGCGCCCGTGAGGGCACGTATACGGATGGTCGGTCCGAGCGAGGTCCACAACCAACTGCTCAATCTCTTCGCGCTTCAGCTTATCCCGCCCCTGAACGGCCGCGTGACACGCCGCGCGGGCAATGGATTCTTCGCGCCATTGTCCGGCAGCAGCGCGTGCCCCCGCGCGCTCCAGACTGGATGCCACGTCACGCAAAAGGGTCGCAACGGGAGCATCGGAAAAATGTGCCGGTAGCGCATCGATGACAAACGTGTCGCCCCCGAACTCGGAAATGCCAAACCCAATTTGCTTCAGCAAGTCTTCATACTTTCGTAAGCGCGCCGCGTCTTTGGGATGCAGCTCCACGGTATCGGGGATCAATAAATTCTGCGCGTAGACCTTACCCTCCGCAACTTCCTTCATAAAGCGCTCATAAAGAACACGCTCATGCGCGGCCTGCGGATCCATCAGCACATAACCGTCTTCGGTTTCAAGGACCACGAAACGCGCGCCCACGATACCCACCACCCGACATGAACCCCACGGCGATGTTTCGGTATCGCCGCCCCCCGAAGGGGCCGTCGGATCTGGCGCCGACGTCTCACCGCGTGAACTGAACACAGGTTCCGCCTGAGCCGCCAGTGGTGCGATGTGCGTGTCGACACCGTGGTCCTTGCTGTGAATGCGTGGATAGCTAAATGTGGGTGCCTGTTCCAGGTTCTCAATTCGCATTTGGACGGGACGCGTTCGGGGCGCGACAGGCTCCGGCGCCATCGTCGCCGACATCATCTCCTCTGACGCGTCCGCAGGACCACTGCCCAGCGCGTCGCGCAAGGCACCGATGAGTGCATCACGCACCAGACTCGGTTGCCGGAAACGCACTTCGCGCTTGGTAGGATGCACGTTCACATCCAGTGCGTCTGCGGGCATGTTGATGTACAAGAAAATCGAAGGATGGCGTTCTTTGGACAGCACCTGCCGATAGGCCTCACGAATGGCATAATTCACGATCGGCGCCGATGTCGCTCGGCCATTGATAAACACATACTGTTCATGTCGGTCAGCACGGCTGTACTCCGGCCGACTGATAAAGCCGGTCATCTTGATGGGTTCCAGCTCACCACTGATTGGCGCCAAATGACGCACATGGTCCGCCCCGAACAGATCACGAATGCGGTCTGCGGATGTGCCCGAGGCGAGTCGATACATTTCACGACCGTCGACCGTCAGGCTCATACCGATTGCAGGTGCCGCGAGCGCTTGGACCATGAAGGTATTTCGCACGTGTGTAAGTTCGGTTTCGTGCGTCCGTAGAAATTTTCGGCGTGCCGGAACGTTAAAAAAAAGATCGCGCACATCAATTTGCGTGCCCTGCGGTGCACCCACATCACGCACATCTTGAATCTTGCCGGCCACAACGCTCAGCTCTGTGCCCACGTCGCTATCGCTGTTATGCGTCACCAAGCGAAAACGAGATACCGAAGCGATGGCCGCTAGGGCTTCGCCACGAAACCCGAGGGTGGCGATCGCCTCAATGTCATCTACATCGCGAATCTTACTGGTGGCATGACGCTCCAGGCAGAGCAACGCATCGTCGCGAGACATACCGCGGCCGTTATCGGAAACACTGAGATACTTCCGGCCTCCTGCAACAACATCGACGTCAAGTTGCGTTGCTCCGGCATCAATGGCGTTTTCCAACAGCTCCTTCAATACCGACGCGGGGCGTTCAACAACCTCGCCGGCGGCGATCTTGTTAGCAACGTGGTCGGGAAGGACTCGGATCTGGCTAGTCATGCTGTCAGAATACGACCTGCATGATCGCAGCGCAAGGCGAACACCGCCGCGGTGCATTTCAGCGTGACCGCGACAGGTGCGATGCGCGCTCTAGCCTGATCTATTCACCAACGTCGTGACGAGAATGGATAGATTGCGTCAGATCAAGGGCTTATTGGTGAATGGCGGGCGAAGGCATGCAGGTGCACGTCGAGGTCGGCATTCACCAATACGTGCTTGAGATGGCGTGAGATATACATTCGCAGTAGATTTTGGCGAATAGATCAGGCTAGTTAAAGACGTCGATTTCGATTTCGCCATCGTCTTCCGCGAAGTCCTCTTTGGCGAGATCTGAATCGGTGGGCGTCATGAAGGTTGGCAGATATCGGTAGTACACCTGCAACTGCAACGCCGCAAGACATGTGTTCATGACGGGGCCATCGGTGTGCCCGGAGAGTTTCTCCGTCATATCCCACCAACCAATGTCCTTGGGCACGCCTTTGTGATCGACGTAACCACTTTGCGCCTTGGGAATCACCGTCTGGTTCTTCACAAGCACGGGCGAAAACAGCCGGTTCCAATTATTCCAAGTGGCGCCACCCGCATGGAATTTCGCCTGCGTGGTGTAGTACCAAAAATAGTTTTTATTCTGAAAGCCGCCGCCCTCTGGGTCCCAGTTGAACGTCGTTCTTTCAAGTGTTTTCAGGCCACCTTGAACTTCTTTGGATTTGGCCTCGCCCAGCAACTGCATACACAACACACCCACGCCGGTCAGGCCATGCGTTGTTGACGGGCCAGTGTAACCAAAGCCACCAGCATAATCGGCACTCTCGCCGTAATTCTTACGAAACCCGTCGATGGACTTATTTTTTGCTTCCTCAAGTCCGGGCACATCCAGTTTGGCCAGATAACCGGCTTTCAACGCCTGCACACACCACCCCATGTAGGACGTATCATCGCGATCCGACGGCTTCAAGTTGTAGTTAAATCCGCCGCTTGGATTCTGGCCTTTGACAACGCGCGCCACAGCCTTTTCGGCCGCATACTTGACCATGGGCACTTTCGTCATCGCATACGCTTCCGACAACGCATAAGCACCAATCGGGTGCGTATAGTCATGTCCATCACGTCCGGTGAACATACTGGCTTCATTTAGGGAGTTCACAAGATATCGAATCGCCGATTCAACGGTATACCCAAACTCTTCCGAGGCCGGGGTTTCGCCGTGCGCCAGGAAGGTGAGCAGCGCCAACGAGGTCGCAGCCGGCTTGGTCTTTGGCCACGAGCCGTCTTCGTTCTGATTTTTCTTAAGCCAACGTAGGGCGCGCATTACGGCCGCTTCCGTACTTCCATTGCCCCCATGTTTGCCCAGCAGGCTGCCGCGCGAACCGGGATTGCGGCTGCCGATCATGCCCTGAAAAATGACGGGGCTCTTCACGATGGCCACCGAATCTAGCTCGGTCGGCTGTGGGCTAAAGGGAGCATCTGGGGCGGTAATGTTATTGTCCGCGACGGCGGCATCGTCAGTAACTTCGACCTCTTCAGGTTCCGGCATGTCCTCAATGATCTCTTCGATTTCCTCGATTTCTTCAAGTTCCTCGATAGGTTCCGGATCAATAATGGTCACTTCGGAAGTGCGCTGCTCGGGGGGCTGGAATGCCATTAGAACCAACAGAAAAAGCACCAGCAAGGGGACAAGTATGGCGCAAACAGGGGCCGAAACACGGGAAATCTGACCTTTCGCCCACTTGTATTCGCCAGTGTCTTTGGGCTCTTTCAGCCCGTGTTTGACACGCCCCCACCACTCTTTGAGGGTCATTTTGTCGAACATGTCGAGGAGACTACGCCCGTAGTGCTCCTCTTCGACGTACTCGACACCATCATCGATATTCGGATCTTCACTCATAAATGCTCTCCTGAAACGGCCTCATGTTAAGAATTTGACGGCCGCGACACTGACCTGCTCTCATAGGTAAAGACGACACGCCCTGCGTCTTTATTAGGTTGGACGTAGCCGAGACTGAAAATGTGCGTTCAGCCCACGCGCCCAACCACGATTACATGCTGAAAACAGAAAGGTTTTTCATTTCGTATTTCGAACAGAGATTCAGAACCTTGACTAGGGTCCCCTGCTGTGAGGCACCGGTGCACTTAATCACGACCGACATGGTGTTGCTGAACTTCGTCACACGCGCCAGTTTGGTATCCAGTCGATCAATGCTCATTTTCACGCCATTCATGGCAACACCTTCGCCGCCCCCCTGCGTTGCTGGATCGTAAATAAGAAGCGTCAAGAGGTCATCGACCTTTGACTCCACGCTAGACGGGTCGGGAGCAGGCCGCTGAACATCCAATTGCGCCAAAAGATCTGTTTGCTTGAGTGTCACAATGAAGAAAATCAGCAATTGGAAAACAACGTCAATCATGGGCGTCATTTCCAGCGCCACGTGTTCGTTGTTGCGCTTTTTTCGTTTTTTCAATTTCATGATCGTAAACCTACGTCAGGCCAAATTGGCTACGTCTTCTTCTCTTTGATCGCGACGAAACTGATTTTCCATAGCCCAATTTCGGACACGGTATCCATCACTTCGCGTACGGCTTTGTGGCGTGCTCGGTAATCCGCTCGAATCACGACCGGATATTCGCCGAAAATATCGTAGCGACGCTGAGCGACGCTGCGTAGCTTTGCCCGGGTCAACTGGGCGCCGTGTATCGAGATGTTCCCGCGTTTGCTCACCTCAACGGTCAGGGTGGTATCCGCGAAATCGACTTCCGGAGCAGCTTCCGCCATAGAAAGCTCTATCTCAGGATTAACTTCCTTGGTAATCGTGAGTGTGACGATGAAGAAAATGATCAACTGAAAGACAATATCGATCATCGGTGTCATATCCAGGGTGCCATCCCCTGAATTCCTGGTCCGATCGCGCCCCTTGGCCATGGTGTCTCTCCGTTAAATTGTTCAGGGCCGC
>JBLHHU010000143.1:0-8430 GCA_047615735.1 Kiritimatiellia bacterium
TTTCTGACGCCATGTGCCCAAGCTGCATTGCAGAATTTCAAGCCTTTGATAAAGAAAACCCACACCCGCTACGCTCGAGGTTCAGAGGCACAGAGGATAGAATGAGGTGACTTATTTCACGAGAATCAGGCGCCGGGGTACCCCGGCGCCTGATTCTCGTGGTTTTTCCTCCGTACCTCTGTGAACTCAAGCGTAGCGGGTGTTAAATCTTTTCTTTGGCCTATGGGATGTTAGTGGAAACAGAACAGTTCCAAAAATCCGTGCCATCCGTGTAATCCGTGGTTTAAACTCTGGTGTTCATAATGTTGTGACTACTGTCGATGGGTTCGTGAATAATTCAGGCTAGCATCCCATAAGGCCTAATACAGGACACTGAAGAAGAGATTAACCGCAGAAAACGCAGAGCCGCCCCGCGGGTTAGGCCGCGCCACGGCACAGGTCACGAGAATCCGTCGATGTCTTCTCTGTGTCCTCCGAGTACTCCGTGGTTAATCTTACCTGGGGCCTAGTGGATGGTGGTGCAATTAGCTCCAAATACCTTGCGCAAGCAGTTGCTTCAGCGCCGTTCCGGCCCAGTCACGATTTGCGGCAGGACTCGCTGGGCTGGGGTGTAAAATCTGTCCGACATTTAACCGACCTGAATCAATGTCTTCCGCAAACAGCAATCGACACTTGTTTGCTGCGAATGCACCGACGCCGACAATCCATTCAGGAGCTAAAATGTCAACCATCTCGCGTAAATGCGCATCGCACGCTTCGAAGAGGGCCTTCTGTTCGGCCGCAGGAAGCTTATCCGGCGTTCGATTGCGGCCGCTCTCCTCCATAAATACGAGCGGACAGTAGTTGATGATGAAATGGTCTTCGAAAAAGGCTTCCGGTTTACCAAAGCGTTCTGCAAAAAATCCCCATAATCGGCGGCCACTGACTTCAGAACGAGTACAGGCGAAGCCTTCAACAGGACGCTTGGGGTGTTCGGTTTCGGGTCGATCCACTTTAGCATCAATTCGCAGCCAATCACGCGTGTGCGCGACCTCGCCAAATGGAACCCCCACCTGAGCCATACCCCAAGGTCCAGGATTCATACCCATAAAGAGAACACGGCGGGGACCCGTCGCCCCTAACTTGATATAGTCAGCATGCGGCAACCAGGCGTACGCAAGCGGGTTGTAAACATGCGTCACGGGCGGCGCAAACGTCAGACCATGCATGCGTTCACTCAAGGCCTTTGTCGATTTGAGAACGTGCTCAACGGTTGTCATGGTTGGACCCTAATGGCGTGATGTGCTTTAGCTCGTATGGCGGTGGGTGCGGCATTTGCATGGTCGGCAGTATGAAAGATCCTTCCCTCAGGTCAAGAATCGGTTCCGCGCGGAACGGGGTTGCGCTTGCGGGATGACTGGATTTCGTGTTGAATCCGCTCACTCGTTCTTCGGATTTCCCTTTGTTTTGAACGCGACCCCGAAAATTGATTATGTGCGTACTGTTTCGATCCAAGCGACTACTTTTCCTGACCCTATTCGTGGGCGTTTTCGCCTCGCATGCTCAGGCAGGGCACGTTGAGTCGATCAATGGAAAAACCGTCATTCACGTCACCGTGCATGATTGGATTTTTCCGGACCCGACGTCGACCGAGGCATCCGTACGTGCCAACGTTGCGGCCATACGGGCCTTTACTGACCGATTTCCCGAGTATTTTGCGAAACATTATCGCGCCCGCTATGAAGCGTCCCCTGCGTTATACGGCAAGCACAACTGGGAAAACGTCGAGGTGCAACTGCACAACTTCTCCGGCATCAAGGTGGAAGGGGTTGAGTCGGACCTCTTGGCCATTGGCGGTCGCGTGGCACCGGATGTTCTCTATCTAAACTTCCGCAAATCCGACACCTACATTCAGGAGGGATTTCTTCACCCACTCGACAATCCAGACGACGCTTACTTCAGCGCGATGCCACAGGAGGAACTCGACTTTCGAATAAACCCTAAAATCTGGCCCGTCATTAAACGTAAAGGTCCGGACGCTGTCACACGCGTCTGGGCAATGCCATACGGTGGCGCGCTCGGACGGGTCATTCTCTATCGGAAAGATCTCTTCGACGCCAAAGGTATCGCCTTTCCGACACCCGACTGGACGTGGGACGACTTCTATCAGATCTGTCGTCAGGTGGCGGATCCTGGCAAGGGCATCTATGCGACACGCTTCGCCACGGGAAAGCATGAGTCATGGCACTGGACATCCTACCTTTGGTCCTCGGGCTCAGAGTTCATGACCTATGACGAGGCAACTGACGAGTGGACGATTGCTTTCGGTAATCGGAAGGCGGCTGTCGCGCTTGATTTCTACAACCGCCTCGCCACCGAACCGTGGGTCGATGTAGGCGGCACAAAGCGCTACGGCTACGTCTACCGGGATTCCAGTGATGCTTATATCAAATGGAAGCGTGGCGAGATTGCCATGGCCAGTGGCTATATCGACGAAAAGATGTTTGCGACCATCAATCCCGATGTCACAGGCATGGTTCCTGTACCTATCGGCCCAACCGGTGTTCGCGGCGCCGAACTAAACAGTCGCATGATGGGGCTTTCGGTCGGCATACCCGAGCGTGCTGTCCAAGATGCGGCTTGGGCGTTTATGCGTTTCTATGAATCGCGCGAGGCGGTGGAAATTAAAACACGCGTCCTCGTCGAATCCGGCCTGGGCCAATTCGTCAATCCTGTCTACCTAGAGGCCTTTGGCTACCAGGACCTGCTTCGCATTGCGCCACCCGGATGGAAAGAAACCTTTGAAATCGCAATCGCTACGGGAAAACCTGAACCGTATGGCCGCCACAGTAATGTCGCTTATGACATTCTGTCGAAACCGCTACAGGAAGCCCAAGCGCTTGCGCGCGCCGGGAAGTTGCCCGACGACGATGAAGCACGCCTGGACATTCTAGAAGGACTGCTTGTCGAAGCCGCGGCGCATGCCCGGCGCGAAATTTTGGGCAAAGTGCCCCCGAAGGAGCAGCGCCTTCAGCGCATCACGGCAGTGCTCTTTTTGATCGTGGTTTGCGTCGTCTATACCTTCGTGATTCGTAGCGTCGCCAAAGCCTTTCGGCCACCCGATACCGGATCGGTTAAAGCAAAGAAGTGGGGCTTTCGTCGCTATCGCTGGGCTTACCTGCTTCTGCTTCCCGCCATCGGCACGATCCTATTGTGGCAATACATCCCGTTGTTGCGCGGATCCATCATGGCCTTTCAAGATTATCGCATCATGGGGAACTCGCACTGGGTTGGTGTCGACAACCTCGGCGCCGTGCTTTGGGATGCGATGTGGTGGCAAACCGTGTGGAACGCCATCCGATACTGTTTTCTCGTAATTTCGCTGACCTTCCTGCCTCCTATTATTCTGGCTATTCTTTTACAGGAAGTTCCCTTTGGAAAAGTCTTCTTCCGCACGCTCTACTATTTACCTGCCGTCATCGCCGGACTCGTCGTCGTCATTCTGTGGAAGTCCTTCTACGAACCCAGTGAAACGGGCGCGCTTAACGCTGTCGTTATGCGCGTGCCGGCCATTGCACATATCGGTTGCGGCACGGCCTTCCTCTGGCTTTTCACAGCCTTCGGCATGCGCCTGCGCTACCATGCCATGCGCGTTCCCGCCGCAATTTGTATGATCGCCGGACTCGGGCTGGCCTACGCCTTTGGGCAATTCGCGTTTCCCATATTTCAATCCGCCGATGGGGCATGGTTCTCCGCGCTTTTTCGGACAATGGACGAACCCATCCGCTGGCTACAGGATCCCTCCACCGCAATGACCGCCTGCGTCATACCCATGGTTTGGGCCGGCGTTGGGCCCGGCTGCCTGATCTACCTTGCCGCCCTCAAAGGCATCTCCCCGGATTTCTACGAAGCCGCCGACATTGATGGCGCAACGTTTGTCGACAAAATCATTTTCGTGGTCTTTCCCATCCTGAAACCACTTCTGATCATCAATTTCATCGGCGTCTTTATTGGATCCTTTTTTGGGGCCACGGCCAACATCCTCGTGATGACGGGGGGCGCGGCCGACACCGAAGTCGCGGGACTACACATATTCTACAAAGCCTTCGTGTTCCTTAAATTTGGTCCAGCCACGGCGATGGCGTGGGTTCTGGCGTTCATCTTGATCGGCTTCACGATCTATCAGCTGCGCATTCTTGCACGCCTCGAGTTCAAAACGACAGGTAGTGCCTAAATCGTATGATCATTTCTCGTATAGGTCGAAAGAGTTTCAAAACGCGGCTTTTGCATGGCGCCATCCTGCTGACGCTCTCCTTGGGTGCGGTCACGATGGTGTACCCGTTCCTGTTGATGATCAGTGGAAGCACCAAAAGCGCTGTCGACGCAAATACCTTCGATGTGTGGCCAGGTTTTTTGAACGATGATGTCTTGCTCTACCAAAAGCACATCGAAGGCATCTACAACGAGAGCATCACGTCCGCCAAGACCGCGACGGGTGCCGAGTGCTACACCTTTGATGCCTTTCCTATGCCCGACATCGCGTCAGAAGCGCTGCTGATCGAATGGCAACGTTTTTTGGAACAGGAAAATCCAGGTTCCGAATACTTCAGCCTTGGTTATACCCGCACGCCCATCTCGAAAACGCAACCATCCAACTTGCGGGCTTTCAAAAAGGTAATGATCGAACGTTATGACGGCGACATCGATGCCTTCAATCGTGAAACCGGCGCCGAATTTGCGGGTTGGAATTCGTTTTTTATTCTTCCACACGAACGCTTCACGCGACGACAGATCGAACTGAACGATTCGTTTAACGCCTTTCTCGACGACTTCAAAATGTCGACGCCGCTAGGTGAACGCACCTACACCAGTGTGCCCGGTTACTTTCGCTATCAATTCCTCAGTGCGCGCTATGGACGCGATATCGACGCCTATAATCAGGCCAACGGAACGACCTACACACGCTTCTTTGAAGTCCCTTTGCCGCGACGCTTGTCCGCGGTCGACAGGGCAGGGGCGGTGGAGTGGCTGGACTTCGTCCGTACGACAGTTGGGCTTCTGTGGATTCGTGTGGATGATACGGCGGCCGAGGACTACCGAACCTTTCTCAAGGCGAAATATGTGGATGTACAGAACCTGAACACGCGCTATCAGTGTGCCTTCGCCACTTTCGCGGATGTCACCATCCCGGACACCTTGCCCCAATCAGGTCTACCCGCAAGTGACTGGAGTATGTTCCTTGAAGGCTGGAAGGATCCGCAGGTTGACATCCTTCATCAGGTCAAAGGCGAACACCTGCGCATCGACTGCCTCGAGTTCCGCTTTCAGGATGCCCTGATCAAACAGTTCGGCGACGCCGACAGAATCAACACGGCACTCGGAACCGACGTCGAAACCGTTGCGTCCATAAACCTGCCCCAGGGCGCTATGCACTGGAAGTACTTCGAGGCCGAGCGTTCAGGCATTCGAAAAGAGTTTCTGGTGCGCAATTACATCACCGTTGTGGACTACATGATCTTACACGGGCGCGGCATCTTCAACACCGTGGTTTACTGCCTGCTGGCGATCATCGCCGCACTCACGGTGAACCCGATGGCAGCCTATGCCATGAGCCGATATAAATTGCCCAGCGCCTACACCTTGCTCATGGTGATGTTGTTGACCATGGCCTTTCCGCCCATGGTGACGCAGATTCCGGTGTTTCTGATGCTGCGTGACTTCAACATGCTGAATACATTCGCCGCCCTGATTCTGCCCGGCCTGGCGCATGGCTATTCCATCTTTCTTCTCAAAGGCTTTTTCGACTCCTTGCCGCGCGAATTGTACGAGTCCGCCGATATAGACGGCGCCAACGAATGGGTCATGTTTTGGAACATAACCATGACCTTATCGAAGCCGATCCTCGCAGTCATCGCCCTGCAGGCCTTCAACGCCGCCTATTCTAACTTCATGTTCGCGTTGCTGATCTGTCAGGACGAAAGCATGTGGACCCTCATGGTCTGGTTGTATCAACTGCAACAGAACAGCGGACCGGCCGTTGTCTATGCCTCACTCATCATCGCCGCCGTTCCCACCTTTCTCGTTTTCCTCTGCTGCCAGAATGTCATCATGCGCGGCATCGTGGTTCCGGTGGAGAAATAAGGGGGGCGCTAGGCGAGCTCTGATATTCGCATTACAAGTGTGAGCCTACTCGAAAAAAGTAGCCGCACCCTTCGCCTATCGAGCGGTGATTAAGGAACCTTGACTTAACCCAAAAAGATCCGGCGGAGCCCGCCGGGCTCCAAAGTTGAAAACTTATGTCAGCCCTCTCGTAATAGTCCGAGTTCAAAGATTCGTGCTGGAGCCCGGCGGGCTCCGCCGGTTTTCTCCTCGCGATCCACAATGTAGACCCGGCAGCCATTCGAAACCACTGCTTGAGGGCGATTCAACCACTGTATAGTGATCGCCGAACGAGGCATCTGATATGAAACCCCCAATTTGTAAACTCTGCAGATCCAGGTTTGACGCATCTGACGGCGGACTGGTGAAGTTCGCCAACGATGAACCACTGCCCGCGAAGGTTGGATGTGGTCCCCCCAAAGGGCTGCGTTGGTTCGGTGAGCGCCACTACGCGGCCGCGGAGAAACTAAAGACTCGGCGCAGCGCAGAGGCCCTTAAGCGCTTGAGGCTTAAATACTGGCTGACCTGGTGGCTGCCTCGCCGCTCTCATTTTCGATCGCGTTGAAGTCCTCATTTGGTATTTACGACAATCTCCGTTCGTCGATGCGCAAAATTTGCGTTTCCTGTCCTTATAGATCTTCCTATACTGCCCATCTTGACCGGACGACTATCAGGAGCACACGCATGACGAGCGACAATAAAGGCCGTGATTATTGGGGTAGTGGGACTGGGTTTATTCTGGCTGCAGCGGGGTCCGCCGTCGGTCTTGGGAACATCTGGAAGTTTCCTTACATTACGGGCGAATACGGGGGTGGGGCATTCGTCCTGGTTTACCTGCTTTGCATCGTCGTCGTTGGCTTGCCGCTACTCTATGCCGAAATGATCATTGGAAAACGTGGTGGCAAAGATGTGCTTGGCGCGTTGCGTACGCTGACTGACGGGAGCGCTCCCGGCAGGCGCTGGGTCACATCACTGACAGGATTCATGGCCGTCGCCAGTGGTTTCTTGATTCTATCGTTCTATTCGGTCGTGGCGGGTTGGGCTATTCATTTTTTCATTATTTCGCTAGGCATGATTCCAATGGAGGAGGGCGCTCAAGCCGCGTTCACGGCAGTGGCCGAAAGCAAGTCCCTATCGTCGGTCTGGCACACGGTCTTCATGGTCATGACTGCACTCGTCGTCAGCGCCGGCATCCATAAGGGAATCGAAGTGCTGTGCAAGATATTGATGCCCCTACTAATAGGCATTCTTATCATCCTTTTTGGGTACTGCTGTTTCAAGATGGACGTCATGGCCGCCCTGTCTTTCTTGTTCAAGCCGGATTTTTCAAAGCTCAGTGGCGAAGCCGTTATAGAAGCCCTTGGACATGCGTTCTTCACCTTGTCATTGGGCATGGGCGCGATGCTCACCTATGGTTCCTATATCAAGTCTGATGCGCACATTGTGCGCGACGGTTTCTGGGTCGCCATTCTCGATACAGGCATTGCGCTTCTGGCGGGCACCGTTATTTTTTCTGTGGTCTTCCATTTCGGCAAAGAGCCATCTGCTGGTCCGGGCCTATTGTTCATGACACTGCCAGATCTTTTCGCCCAGATGCCCGGTGGCGTTATCGTGGCGTCGGCGTTCTTCCTGCTCATCATATTTGCAGCCTGGTCGTCGGCGGTATCGCTACTCGAGGTCGTCGTGGCCTATTTTGTGGATGAGCGTGGCATGAAGCGTAAAACAGCGACGTGGGTCATGGCTGGCTTGATCTGGCTTCTAGGTTTGGCATCCGCCCTCAACGGCAACGTACTCGACTTCTTAGACAACCTAACGACACGTTATATGTTGCCCATCGGAGGACTCTTGATCGCAATCATCGCCGGGTGGTGGCTAAAAGATGCCGATCGCGTCAGCGGGTTCAAAGCGCTTCCGGCGAAATGGGGTCGACACATGGAAGCCGTCTGGACCGTTTTGATTCGTTACGTCACGCCGATACTCGTGCTTCTCGTCATCCTCGCCAAAATGGGCCTGATTAAGTTCAGATAGCCCGCGCCCATAGGCCAAAGGGAAGATTAACCACAGAGGTCTCAGAGGAGAGAAGACACAGAGGATTCTCGTCATCTATCCTCTGCGTCCTCTGAGACCTCTGTGGTTAATCTTCTTTTTCAGGCTGGAGTCTCCGTGTCTGCTATGTAGATTTCTGTCAAGTCCTGCCATCGTAAAGCCGAGATGATTCAAAAACGTTTTTCACGCACAGTCTGCTATTCGATCGTGCCGAACTTTCGCGCGACAGACCAGTTTACCGAAACG
>JBLHHU010000144.1:0-8364 GCA_047615735.1 Kiritimatiellia bacterium
CGCGACAGCCCGCGCTCGGAAATTTGGCGGGCGGCGACGATCCATTTACCGGTCGCTTGGATGAGCTGCGCGTATCAACGAAATCACGCTCGGCCGCATGGATCAGGGCGACCTACCGAACCGTCGCAGAACACGATTCCTTTACGAGTTATGGCAGCGTCGTTTCGAGCGGGCCGTTTGTGGATGCCGACGGCAATGGTTTGCCGGACGCGTGGGAGCAACATTTCTTCGGCACATCGGGTATCGACGAGGACGGCCATGGCGACGCCGACCGCATGGACAATCGAAGCGAATATGTGGCCGGGACCGATCCAACAAATTCGGCCGACTTCTTTTGGATTGGCATTGACACCGGGGCCGTGAATCCCGCCTTCTACTTTACAACACGATTGACCGCAGGGGAGGGCTACGAGGGCATCGAGCGCTTTTATGCACTTGAAGAACGTGCCATATTCTCGACAGGGCTCTGGTCACATCTGCCGGGCGCGGATCGGATTCCCGCGACGGGCACGACGTTCATTTACAGCAACGCCGTGCCCGCAACCAACGCACCCAGACACTACCGCAGCAAAGTCTGGTTGGAAGGCGCGCCCTAGCCTCCGACGGAGAAGCCTTGAGCCGGCTCCGCCAGCTTTACGATTCTGCGAGCGGGATTACGAACGGTGAAATCACACGTCGTCCGGTCCACGGCCTCTGCTCCCGGGGACGGCGTTACGCGTTCATTCTTCTGAAAAAGCGGAAAAGTCCGTGTAGCCTTCAGCGCCAGCAGGGGTATACCAGCTTGCCATGTCGGGCAGCGGATTGAGTGGCCAGCCGTTGGCATAGCGTTCGATCAGATCCGGGTTGCTCAAATAGGGGCGCCCGATGGCGATCATGTCGGCGCCGCCTGCAGCCACCGCCTGCTCTGCGGTCGCTTGATCGTAACCACAATTACCCATCACTGTGCCCTTGTAGACCGAGCGTATGTCGGCCAGCGTGATCGCCTCGCCCAGCTCATGAAAGCCGAACGCCAGGCCGTCCATGACGTGCAAATAAGCCAATCCCATGCCGTTCAGCTCTGTCGCGGCGTAGAGATACTGCTCGCGATAGTCCTCTGAACCCATGTCATTGAAAACCCCGTTGGGCGACAGACGCACGGCAATTCGATTGGCAGGAATGGCCGTCGATACGGCCGTCACGACCTCGCGCAGGAGTCGAAAACGGTTCTCTTTGCTGCCGCCGTAGTCGTCGGTACGTGTATTGGTTTTGGATTCCAAAAACTGATTGAGCAAATACCCGTTCGCGGCATGAATCTCGACGCCGTCAAAACCGGCTTCCACGGCCCGCTCGGCCGCACGCCGGTAGTCCTCGACCACGCCCGCGATTTCCTGGGTTTCAAGGGCTCGCGGCGTTTCGTAATCCTTCTTGCCGAGCGGCGTATGAATCTGGTCGCCATTGAGTTTGGTCGCCGAGGCCGACACCGGCAGCTCCCCGTCGTGAAAATCAGAATGGGATGCGCGCCCGCAGTGCCAGAGCTGCAGAAAAATCGTTCCCCCCGCTTCATGAACAGCATCGACAACCAGCTTCCAGCCGGCGGTCATGTCGTCGGTATAGATGCCGGGCGATTCGTTCCAGCCGACACCCTGAGCGGAAACCACGGTGGCTTCTGTGATCACCAGCCCAGCAGAGGCCCGTTGCGCATAATACTCGGCCATCAATTCATTGGGAATACGGTTTTCCCCGGAACGGGCTCGAGTCATGGGGGCAAGCGCCACCCGGTTCCGTAGTTCAAAAGGGCCTACAGTGACGGGTGTCAACAACTGGGCGTCTTGGCTCATGATTGCTTATCTCTTCGTGGTTGGTTCAAATTCAAAGGTTGAAGCGTACACCACCCTATTCGTTGCAACCATGACAACCTTACACGAAAGAAATTTCGCTCGATTTCGCCCCTATCGAATTTTTGTACGTGAGGTTGAAGAGACCAACCAGAATGGCACTCGCTGAAGCGGCTGCAGCATGGTTCCTCTTGCTCTTCAGAATTCGAGAGAAGGGCACGACCTTCCTTCGCGCTGCGCGCTACGGCGGACAAACAAGGAAAGACCGAGGGAGCCCGCCGGCAGCCATGAAGCCCCTCTGACGAGGCTCACTTTAGCACAGTCACATGGCCTCGAAAGGGTGGTCGGCCTGACACGAAATTGCCGGACGTTGAATTTTGATCCTGGGTGGGCTTATCACCGGTCTGGAAATACTCCTTGAGTTTACTGCGGCTTTCCTGGGACTTCTGAGAATTGCTATTGTTGAAGGGCGCTTGGGCTACGCCTCCTTGGCCGACACTCCAAGGGTTGTTGTCCGCAAAGACGCGCGGGCAATATATTGTGTCGACTACGAGCGCATTAACGTCACCGTGAGCGCGAAGCGCGCGCGACGTATATTGCCCTGTCTTCGGATCAAAATAGCGCGAGCGGTAGAGGTAGAGTCCCGACTCATCGTCCCATTGCATTCCACGGAAGAAGAAAGGATTACCGACCGGCGACGCTGTGATCGCAAAGCCACCGAGGCCCAGCAGCGGTCGACCGTCCGGGGCGAGAAAGGTGGGGGCTCCGTAGTCGTCATATTCGTAGCGCTCGAGAACATTGCCCGCCTCATCGGTCAGCGCCACAATATTGCCGAGATCGTCACACAGGTAGTGCACAATGTCGCCGGCCTGACCAATGCGAACACAGGTTGGCACCGAGCCCGCAACGTGAACGAAGCGCTGATCCAGGCCGTTACCCGGTCGCATTTCAAGAATGCCATCACAGTCGTCATCAACGCCATCATCATACACGTATCGTGTCGGCGGCAAGCCGGACGCCACCGATGTTTTTGAGATGCGGCGCCCAAGCGCGTCGTAGGTAAACACAAGGCGTGTCGTCAAGCTGCCAACGCCGTCGTCGACATCGACCTGTACGAGGCGGTCGGCATAATCGTAACGATAAACGGTTTCTCCAATCGGGTCGTTGACGACGACGAGGTTCCCGTTGGTGTCATAGCCATGCTGCCCCAGAGGCGTCTGGGTGTACTGGTCCATCTGGAAATCGGCCGGTTCAGGCTGTGCGGCATCTCGGGTATACACTTCCGGATTCATACCCGTCGTGACCACGTTCCGGTTGCCGCGTCCGTCCAAGTCATAGACGAAGCGGTTTGTATTGCTGCCCCGCGTGCTGACCGATACGCGCAGGCGATTCAGCGCATCGTAGTGCATGACGTTCGTCAACGCTTCCCCGACGGGTCCGAAGGGCACATCCTGAGCGCGCAACGTACGGTTCTGATTGCGGTCATAATGAAAGGTGGATCCTTCAAGCGGTTCCGGGCCTTTGGTCGTATGCACCGAGGCCACGCGCCGTGACCCGAAGTCTCCCGCTGCATTCGGTTCACCCGCGACACCGCTCCAGCGCATGGTCGTCGACATGATACTTTGGCGACGGATACCGACAGCGCGCCCAGGGCCCGCGTAGTCGTAAAAAAACAGGCTCGCCGGAGGCGCGCTGGTCGTGATCACACTCACGGACTTGACTTGATTGAGCGCATCATAGGTGTAACTCAGTTCAAGGCCCGACGGATACCGTTGCGCCACACGGTTCCCCACGGCATCGTAAGTATTAACGGTCAAAAAACCATCAGTGAGAATGCTTGTACGTCGCCCCAGCGAATCGTAGGCGTAAGCCGTCGAGGACAGATCGTTACTGGCGACCATAAGGCGGGAAAGCCCATCGTACCTGAACGTTTCGAACGTCGTGGTCGGCATCACACCATCCCCTGTCACGATATCGCAATGAACGACCCGATCAGAAGCGTCGTAGGTGTAGCTGACAAAGGTGCCGTTGGGGTTAAGTGTCTCCACAAGGTTGTCGCGCAAATCCCAGACGTATTGCTCGACGGAGTTATCCGCATCAATGACGGCCACGCTGCGATCACGGACGTCATAGGCATAGTGCGTGCTATTGCTGTTAGCGTCTGCAACTTGCGTCACGCGGCTGTTGGCGTCGTATTCAACATGCGACGTATTGATGGTGATTCCGCGATTAACGCCATTCGTGTCGGCATCACACGGGCCGACATAACTCAGCGAACCCGTGCGGCGCGAGAGCCCGTCATAGAGATAGCAGACCTCATTGCCGAGCGGGTCCGTGCTGCGCACGACCAGATCGCGTGAGTCGTAGAACCATCGATTGGTGTTGCCAACGTTGTCCGTCGACGACACACAGCGATTGAGTCCGTCGTAAACATAGTCCGTGACGAAGACCTGCGGATTCCCACCCAGATCGGAAATCTCGGTGCTCGTTTGACGCGTCACATTTCCGAACGCGTCACGTAGCTCCAGAACGACATCACCACGCGGGCTCGTCGATGAAACACGCCGGCCCAGCGAATCGTATCCAAAACTGTTGGTATCCCCTCGGTCATTGACGAGCTGGCGACATTGTCCATTGGGCGCGTAGTCATATTGCGTTCTGCAAACACCGTCGCCGATGCCAGCCCCGCTCGTGACGTCAAAAAACGAGTCGGCCCGATCCGTGCAGCGGCCAAGGCCGTCGTACGTCCAAACGGTTTCGTCCAGCAACTGATTTCCTGCGCCGCCTGGAACATCGTTGGTTTCACCGAAAATGCGATGCACTTTGAGATCGCCTGCGCCGTTGAAGTTCCAGTTCTCGTTGTTGCCCTGCGCATCCGTAAGTGTTGCGATGCGGTCGAATCCATCATAGGTGCAACGGGCATAATCCCGGCGGACATAGACCGCAACCTCCGGTCTGCCATTGAGCGTGTAACGCCATTCGTTCGTCGACGCGACACTCGATCCCGGGGCCACGATTTCACGCAACAGGAGATCGCGCTCATCATACTCGAAATCGCGTCGATTCGAGGGTTCGCTGCCGCTCGTGGCGAGTGGCGAGCGATGTGACACAAGCCGTCCGGCGCCGTCATAGGTGAAACGATCGACAACGGTTCTCGCCTCATCCACTTCGTTCACGGCTTGCGTGCAACGGTTAAGAATGTCGTACGCGTAACGCGTGGTCCATGTGTCGTTACTTACCACAAGTGCGCCGGTATCGCGCCGGTTATCGCTGTCGACGCGAACTACATTGTCGTTCGCGTCATAAAAGACGTGCGTGGTGACGCGCTGCGCAGGTGCTTCACCATAGGGCGGTGAGCTGTATGCGACCAACTGATCGAGGGCATTGTACGTCATCAGGGTCTGATTCCCATTTGGGTCCGTGAGCCGCGTCACATTGCCGCGGTCGTCGCGTTCCATCAGGGTCGCGGCAAATGATGACACCGGCGTCCCGACGGCATCCCGCACCAAACCTTCCAACCGCGCCCCCCACTGCAAGGTGTCGACGCGCCGATATCCGTTCACATCCGCCGCATTCGTGACCGCGATGCATTGACCAAAGGTGTTATAGACGAAATCAACTTCGGGATTGCCACCAGCGAGTGCCACGCAGCGGACCCGGTTTCCGGAGGCATCGTACTCACCCGTTGTGACGGTGCCGCGCGGATCCGTTACGGACGTGACGAAGCCATCGCAATCGTTGTCCAGTCCGTCGCAGGACTCCCCTGCTCCACCGCCATCGCTGCTCGGTCCCGTGCTGAGCCGCCCATCCACCGAGTAGCAGACAGCGTATCCGCCTCCACGGCCAACGGCACGTGCTGCGGCATTGACGGAGTAGCAAACCGCGTACCCCCCGCCCGATGATCTTGCGAGCGGCATTTCACCGCACATTTCATTCGATTGAAACATCGGGTTGTCGTTCCTGCGCGACGCCGTCGGGTCCGTCCCGAATCGCGGATCGTGTGTGTACTGGGTCGTGATCTTACGCAGGTCATTCTTGCCATCGCCATTGGAGTCAGCGCCAACAAGACTGTCCCACTCCTGCAGAAGCAGATCTGACCGTTTGCGAACGCGGGTGCCTGCCTGTGCATCGCCCGCATACACGAAGCGCGTCACTAATCCGTTTGGCAAGGTCTGCTGGGTGCAGAGACTGTCGTTGTTCCAGCTATAATACGTCTCGAAAATGTTGGGATCGCTTTGGCGCAGCTTGGGGGACAGGTTGGCCGTATCCACAACGGGCTGCCCCGGATTGGCGAGCCCTGTATAGTCGCGCAGGGTGACGCAGCGATTGCGCACATCAAAAAATAATTCGGACACATTGCCGACGGGGTCATTCACGATACAACGCATGGCCGCAAAATCGTTAGAGGGCGATGGCGTTTGCGGGAAATACGTCACGCAGGTGGCGGGAAAAGCCCCTTCCTGAAGCGAGTGGCAGCGCAAGTAGGACGCGGATGCCGGCGCGAGGTCATAGCTACACACGCCGCGCGTGCGGCCAAACCCATCCACGCACGTTAACATGAGGTGGTTGGCTTGCGCGTCCTGCGCGCCAGACGTGTAGGTGTAACGATTTGTCTTTCCGCCAGGAAAATCATTGCCGTTGGGTGTTCCGGTCACGGGCGGAGACGTCACGGATTTTAGATCGCCAAGGTTTCCGCCAGGCTCCCGGTCGGCATAATAGGCGTAACGCACCCTACGGCCGGTGCTGTCGGTGACGGAGGAGATGCGGTCGTTGGCGTAGCTGATGACATTGGTCCGTCCCTGCGTATCGAGCACACGCGTGAGGTTGCCCGCGCCATCGTATTCGCAGGTCATTGCATTGCCGTTGCGGTCCTCAATGCGCGAAAGGCGTCCCGAGTCCGGTGTGCCGCCCAGAGGTGCAAACTGCCAGAAACCGCTGTCCGCAAAGGTAAGGCGAAAGACGTTGTTGGAAAAGGTGCCTTCACGGAAAAAACCGGGACAGGAATAGTTGCCGTCGGCCTGCAAATAATACGTGTCTCTGCGGCCGGTGCCGTCGTAGACCTCAACAGCGGGCCCATTGGTGACGCAACGCACGTCGTAGCTGTGCGACCAGCGTACACCCTGCGCCGTGTCCGACCCGGTTCGCGAGCGATAAGAGCGGACCCAGGCGAAATCAAGACCACGCCCGGGAACACTCAGATCAACGACCTGCTGCTGGACTTCCCCCGAGTGCAGTTGGAGATGGGGTACTTCGTGATCGGCCGCTTTCAGTACGGTCACATGGCCGTGATGCTCGTGCGACTTCAAGACCGTTACATGACCATTGTGCTCCTGCTGTTTCAAAACGGTCACATGGCCGTTGTGGTCTTGCCCTTTCAAAACCGTGACGTGGCCATTGTGTTCTGGCGCCTTCAAGACGGTCACGTGACCATTGTGCTCCTGCCCTTTCAAAACGGTCACATGACCATTGTGCTCCTGCCCTTTCAGGACTGTCACGTGACCATTGTGCTCCTGCGCTTTCAAGACCGTTACATGGCCATTGTCCTCCTGCGCTTTCACCGCTAAGGCTATCTGGCCATTGTGGTCCGGAGCCTTTAACACGGTCACGTGGCCGTCGACGCTGCTTGCGGGGGCGACGGCCGAATTGGCCGACTGGGCCTGATAGTAATCGTAGCCCTTCTTGGACAAGAATGACATGGGGCCGGCGGGAGGCCACTCAGGCGGTTCCTGCAGCGCGCTGTGTGGCGGCAGCGCCACATCAATGGCCGCGTGCAGCACGGACAGTAGCGCACCCGTGTGCCCGCTGATGACTTCGACATCATAGCGCCCCGGGGCCAGCGGGGGCAGGACCACACTGAGCAGTGTGGCATCGATGAACGTCACGTTGGTGATCAACACGCCACCCACGCGAATCTGATCTCCGCAGTAAAAATGCTGCCCTGTCACATACAAGGTCTCGCCGCCCGTTCCCGGACCGATGGCCGGCTCCCCCGCACGCAAGACAGGTTCAGGAAAAAGCACCCTGTAGAATCCGGCGGGCGCGTTGGTGGGCGGCACGCTGAAGCCGGTATCCCCATCGCGGCCGCTCGTCGTGCCCAACGAGCTCCAGTCGCCCTGCTGAAGGACCGGCCTGAATTGGACTTCATAGGGCGCATTGGTAATGGCCAGCCAACTCAAGTCGAGCGTGTTGCTGCCGCGATTATGGATGGACACGCGCCTGCCCGGCAGCGAATCCGCCTGCGCCTCCTGGCAGATGGGAATGAAAAGACAAACAGCAACCAGCCAAACGAAGGCCACACCTAGATTGGGACGAAGATTCATACGAGGTCTCCACATGACTGAGATGTTAGATGCTGGGGATATAGTGATGGACGCGTAACGGGAAGTCTGATCCTTCGGACCGCTGAAGTCAAATTCTAAGGTCCGCTGCCCAGCGGTAAAGAATGGCCCGAGGAGTCAGGAGTCAGGAGTCAGGAGTCAGGAGTCAGGAGTCAGGAGTCAGGAGTCAGGAGTCAGGAGTCAGGAGTCAGGAGTCAGGGGTCAGGGGTCAG
>JBLHHU010000145.1:0-8357 GCA_047615735.1 Kiritimatiellia bacterium
GTCGTCAGCATCCAGTTCCAAGGCATGACGAGCGCACTGCTCGGCGTGACTCCATTGTTCCTGAACGAGATGGGCGCGCGCCTTGGCAACGAATGCGAAAGCGCTGGCCGGATCGAGCTCAATGGCGGTTTCGGCGGCGGCCACCGCATCTTGAGCGCGGTTCAATACCGACAGAATCATGGAGCGTGTCGCGTGATAAGTTGAATACTCCGGTTCAAGCGCAATGGCGCGCTCAATGGTTTCCAGTGATTCGCGTCGACGGCCTTCCATATCCATCTGGCACAAGGCGAGTTCGAAATAGGCGTAATCGTCCTGCGGATCATCGGCGATGGCCTGGTTGAAAAACGATTCCGCGTCGTCGAGTCGACCTTGCCGCCGAAGCAGTTGGCCGCGGCGCATCTTGGCTTCGGACGGTACGTCGCTCATGGCTTGATGCCCAGATAGGCCAGCACATCATCGTAAAAGCCGCTCTGGTTGGCATAGGTGGCGTAGTTTTTGGCGCTTTCGAACCACTTGCGCGTTGATGGTTTTGTCGTCTTGGCGGCTTTCGTCAGTTTCTTTTGATCAACGGGAACGATGGATCCAGATTTCATGGCTTCGGCCAGTGCGATTTCAACGGCCTGATCAAATACGGACTTCAGGTCCGCGCCTGAGAAATCTTTGGTGCGCGCAGCGAGTGCATCGGCATCAACGCCTTCAGCAGGGCGGCCTTGCTTCATGATGTCGACAATCGCACTGCGCGCCGCTTGGTCGGGTGGGGGAACAAAGACGATGCGGTCGAATCGGCCCGGTCGCAAAAAGGCAGAGTCCAGATGCCAGGGGGCATTGGTGGCGCCTAGCACAAGCACGCCGTCGTTGTTCCCCGAGGCACCGTCCATTTCTGCCAGAAACTGGTTAATGAGTGTGCGTCCGGCTGACGTGCGCATGTCCTTGCGATCGGCGGCGAGGGCATCGACTTCGTCGAAAAAGAGAACGGTCGGCGCATGTTTACGTGCGAATTCGAAAATGTCGTGCAAGCGCTGCTCGCTGCGACCGATCCACATGTCGAGAATCTGATGCAAGCCGACGGAAATGTATTTGGTATCCATTTCTCCGGCTGTGGCGCGGCTGATCAGTGTTTTTCCGCAACCGGGTGGGCCATAGAGCAGCACCCCGCCGCCCACCTTCTTGCCGTACGCTTCGAACAGCTCTTTGTTTTTCAGGGGATGCAGAATCTTCATGCGGATGTCTTCTTTGACCTCATCCATGCCGCCGACGTCTTTAAAGGTGACGTCTGGTTTTTCACTGAAACCCAAAGCGACTTCGTCAAAAGGTAATCCTTCGTCCTGATTGCCGATGTCCCCGAACGCGTCGTTGAATTCACTCTCCAGCATGGCTTCGCCGTAACCGTCTCCACTAGCAACGGCCTGAGGTGAGTTCGACACTTGGGCTTTTCCGCCCGCCTGTTCGATACGGGCTAAAAGCGCAGCGTCTTCGAGATGTCCGTTGAGGTCGACGCTTTTCAGGTAATAGGTGCGCGCCTCCTTGGCCTCGCCGTCCTGAAGCGATAGATGCGCGCGCAACAACCAGGCTCCCGCATGTTCAGGGAGATCATTGCAAAGGGATTCGAGACGCACAATGGCCTCGGACGTCCGTCCGAGCATGTTGATGACGTTGATCAGGCCGAGCCGCGCATCTGTGTTACGTGGATCCAGGGCGATGGCTTCTTCGTATTGGTTGCGTGCTTCATCCAGTTGGAAGTCGTCCACATAGGATTTCGCCAATAGAAGGTTCAAGGGAACATTGTCTGGTGAGGCGGCTAAGGCCTGTCTGAGTGCGTCTAGATCGCTCATGGAATCTCTGTTGTGGTGCCAATGGGTCGGAATGTTTGAAATAATCCGTGATTTACTGGAGTGAGTCAAGCACGGTGCACGCGGGGTGGTTGGTGTTATTCAACGTTGGCTTCGGACGGCTGCCCGGGCGATCCAAGAATCCAATCCGTAAATCCGCCCATGGACGCTTGGTGAATGGCGTAGGCGAGCAGATGTTGTGATTGGGATTGCGCGAGCTGATAGGCCGCCGCAGCGGCGTCACGTTCGAAACGAATGACATCGCGATCGGTGATCAGGCCAACGCCGCGCCGCGTGCGTGCACGCGTCAAACGATCCTCTGCAACGCGCATCCGCTGACGCGAGGTGGTCAATGCGCTGGCGCTGGCGTCGAGATCCGCAAGGGCCGTGCGTACCTCGCTAATGATCGTGGAGCGCGCCAATTTCACACGCAATTCGGCGCTTTCTTCTTGGAGTACGGCCTGGCGCCAGCGCGCACGCCGACTTTCGGAGTCGAAGAGAAAGGCGAGTGATAGGCCGATACGCCATTCGTTGCGCAGTTCGTCTAAGTCGCTCACACTTTCGGAAAAATCGGAACCCAGTCCATTGGGACCCATCGCGCCGCGCAAATCCAGTTTGGCTCGGCGCTTGTCGTTCGCCTCCAAAACGTCGATGGCGCTTAGGCTAAGGGCGAGGTCGTACAGCCCGATTTCGGGGCGCTTTTCAAGCGCCTGAAGGACCGCTTCAGAGACAGGGGCGGGATCCTGTGTGATCTCTTGCCCTGAAAAGCGGGTCGAGGCCACCAGCGTGATGTACTCTTGATTCTCGGCGGCGGGGCTCATCTGTTGCATGAGCGCTGTGGACGCGCGCAAATGGTTGGCCCGTGACTGCATCAGAGCCTGTCGTGCGGCGTCGCGTTCCGCGATGGCTCTTTTGTGCTGGATACCACTGGCATCACCGACCTCGACGCGTTGCGCAACGAAGGCCGCTTCGCGCTGTGCCAGATCCGTGGCAAATTCCTGATAAGTGACGGCGGTTGACGCAATCACCAGGTCCCAATAGCGTTGATAGGCCGTCAATAACTCGGCCTCCAGGCGCATCTGGTATTCTTTGTCAGCCGCTGAACGACGTTTCACGGCGCGCTCGATATCAAGTCGGCTGATGCGGCCGCCAAACCCTTGCAGTAAAGGCTGCGTGATTTCGAAAATGACGGCATTGTCATGGGCTGGGTTTAGCGTGCGAAACTGGGAGTTGTCTTCACGGCGTTCGTAAGCCCAAACAAGGTCGGTGCGCGTGCCTGTCGACCACGTTTTACTGACCCGCGCTTCGGACGTAAGCGTTTCCTGCTTAAAAACGTCGGCCCCCAATTGCGTGTTGGCCGTACGCTCCTCGCGGTCGACGAATTCGACGTCACCGGAGAATCGGGGAACGAATTTTTCCTCAGCGATGAAGAAATCGTCGCCAACGATCAACGGTAGGCGTGATTCAATGTTGATTGCAATGTTGCCACCCAGTGTCAATGCCATGCAACGATCCAAGCTGATAACGAGGGTTCCATTTGTGAGTGCGGGCGTTTCCTGCGATTCTGTTTCTGCCATAGCGGGAACGGCAAAGATGCTGCTAAGCGCTAGCGCGATGATGGCGATGTCGCGGAAGCGTTGAGGCAGCAGGTCATGCAAACGGTGACGCGCGGTCAGGACAAGACTGAGCAGGGACGGAATCAGAATTAAGGTGAATACGGTCGACAAAAACAGGCCGCCGATGACAACGCCGCCGATGCCGCGGTACAATTCCGAACCGGCACCCGGGAAGAGTACGAGAGGCATCATGCCGAGCACACTCGTCGTCATGCTCATGAAAATTGGGCGGATACGCGTGCGGACGGATTCGCGAATGGCCTCGCGATCTGGCATTTTATCACGGCGGATATGATTCAAGGCCTGGTGCACGATCAGAATGGCGTTGTTGATGACGGTTCCCACCAAAATGATGAATCCCAGCATGGTCAAGGTGTCCATCGGTTGGTCCAGGCCACTACCGTTTAGGTGAAGACCGACATTGACCAATTTGAGTCCCAATAGGCCACCAACCGCAGCGAGCGGTACGCTGAACATGATGACCAGCGGGTACAGGAAGCTTTCGAAGAGCGCGGCCATCAGCAGGTAGGCGATCACGACGGCCAGCAGGAAATTCCACTTCAATGCATCCAACGTAACGACAAGGTCGTCGGCTGTGCCTGCCAATTTTATCTGGTAACCGCCTTGTGTGGCTCCGCTGGCGCGCAACGGATCAACGATTTTCGATTCGATTGTGTCCATGGCCACATCCATGGGAGTCTCCGCCGGGGGGATGACACGAATCGTGATCGCGCGCCGCCGTTCGATGTGATTGATCTGTTCAGGTCCCGACGTGAGGATGACATTGGCCAAATCCCCCAAGGGCACGATGTCACCGTCAGGCGTGACGATGGGCAATTGTTCAAAATCCTGAGAGCGCACGGCAACGTTTTGCAGGCCGGATAAGACCAAGTCGATTTCCTCGCCGGCATGCTTGTAATCATCGATTTTGCGCCCATCCAGCAGGATATCCACGGTCATACCCAGATCGGCGGTGCTGAGGCCACGTTTGGCCAGGCGCACACGGTCCGGGACGATGTGCACTTCGGGGTTGCCCAGATCGAGACTGGGGATAGGGCGATTCATGGATCCGGGCAGGACGCCGAAAAGCTGACCGAACATGCCGCCGGCCATGCCAACCAACTGTTCCAGTTCGGGACCCGTGATTTCGATGTCGATGTTGCGCCCTTCGCCAATGCCGCGCCCAAAGAGGCTGGACTGTTGCACAATCGCGATCATGCCCGGAATGCGGCTCAATGGTTCTTGCAAGAGCGGGATGAGCTTACGTGCTTCACTGTCGTCCTCCGCGATCGCACCCATGAAAACGGAGCGACCACGTGCGACGAAGAAAAAATTGCCAATGACAGGTGATTCAGGCGCGTCCATGCGCTGGTTGTCGTAATAACGAAAATGGGGCTTCAGCTCGGTTTCGATGTCGCGCCCGATTCCTGCAAGTTCGTCCAGATTGTATCCGGGAGGCGGCAACAAGATGCAGAAAATCAGGTTGCGGTTTCCGCTCGGCAGGTACTCGGCGGGCGGCGTCATGACGCGCGCCAGTAAAAGGGCAGAGGCGGTCAGGGCGACGGTGACGATGATGCGACTTCTGACGGAGCCGCAGATCCAGTAAACCGCATTTGAAATTTTGCCCGTAAAGGCTGCACCGAATCGATCCAGTCGTGACCGTGGTGCGTCAGAGCTCGCGCTTTGATTGCGGCCGCCGACACGTGCGCAAAGTGTAGGGATCACACTGATGGCGACGATCATACTGAGGGCCACGGCACCACTAATGGCGATGGCGATGTCGCGATACAGTTGCCCAATTTCTTCTTCCATGAAAACAATCGGTACGAAAACGGCCATCGTGGTCAGCGTGCTGGCGAGAACGGCTCCCCAGACTTCATCGGCCCCTTCGCGCGCCGCTGTGCGCAAGTCTTTGCCCATTTGGCGATGCCGAATGATGTTTTCCAGCACCACAATGGCATTGTCGACCACCATGCCAACCGCGAAACTCATGCCCGCGAGACTGATGACGTTAATGTTGCGCCCCATCGCCGACATCAACAGGAAGGTGCCGACGATGCTGACGGGGATGGCGACGGCGATAACACCGACGGCGCTAAAGCTGCGCAAAAAGAGAAAGAGCACGATCACGGCGAGGACGCCACCAACCATAATGTTCTGCCGGACGAGGGAGATGGCACTTTCGATGTAAATGGTCTCGTCGTAGACCTGCTTCAAGCTGAGCTGTGCATCGCGCATCGGGCCTTCGTTGAGCTCGCGAATGGTGCGCTTTACACCGTTCATCACTTGAATCACATTGGCGCCTGCGGCGCGCTGGCAGTTAATGGCGATTGAGGGGCTTCCGAAATGACGTACGTTGAAGTCTGCTTTGGCATAGGCCATTTCGGCGCTGCCAACATCGGCCAAGCGCACGATGCGATCTCCTTGGCGCGCGATGATGACGCTTTCGGCATCGGCAGGGGAGGCGAACTGCCCCAGGGTGCGAACCACATAGCGGCGTTTACCTTCGTCGAAATCACCCGCACTGATGTTGCGGTTTTCCGCACGTAGGGCGTTCATAACCTGCGCCATGCTAATGCGCATAGCACTGAGTTTGTTGGGGTCAACTGTGACGCGCAGTTCCTGTTCTGTGCCGCCGAAAATATTAGAGCGCGCCACGCCAGGAACACGTTCAAGGGCCGCTTTGACATTGTCTTCGCAGAAACTGCGATAGGTATTCATCGGGGTCTCATTGCCCGGCAGGCGTTTGACGGTGATCCACGCGATGGCGTTGGCCGTTGGATCCACGCCCGTGATGACAGGCTCTTCGGCCAGATCCGGTTTGCGTTCGACCTGATCAAGAGCGTTCGCAACGCGTAAACGAGCAGCTTCCATGTCGGCGCCCGTGTCAAACTCCATGACGATGGTGCCCACACTGTCTTTGCTCTCGCTTTTCATGCGGAGCAAACCTTCAACGTTCTTGAGCTTGTCTTCCTGCCGATCGACGATTTCGCGCTCGACCTCATTCGGGCTCGCGCCGGGCCAGAGCGTCTCAACCGTAATTTGCGGCGTATCCACGTCCGGTGTCAGCTGCACGGGAATACGCATCAACGACAGGATGCCGAAAAGGACGACGAGAATGACGCCGACGGCAACGGTGACGGGAAATTGAATACAACGTTCTACTATTTTCATAAGGAAAGGGGGGCGTTGGGATCAGGGACGGTGAAACGTCTCGATGGTTTCTGTAACCTCGACGTCCATGCCCGGACGTAGACGCTCATTGCCGCGCACAACAACGTGTTGGCCGACGGTCAGTTCGCCCAGAACAACGACGTGATCCGCCTGTGCGGCGCCTGTTTGGATTGAAATGGGGGCAGCTTTGCCATTAATGACAGCATAGACACTTGCTCGAGTGCCTTGGCGTGAAATGGCGTCTTTGGGGACCAGTAGGGCTTTGTGTTGATCGGCGGTTGGGACGATGGCGCGGACGAACATGCCGTCAACGAGGATGCCGTCGGGATTGGATACGGCGATTTTCAACGGGACGGTGTGCGATTGCATGTCGGCACGTGGAATGATGGCCGCGACCTTTCCTGTGAATGCATTTGTGCGTCCGTCGATAAAGATTTGGACATCAGCGCTACGATCCACGTCCATGATTTGCGCTTCGGGTAAATCGAGCATGACATCGACCGTACTGACGTCGATCACGTCGACGATGGCGCCGCCCTCGGGGAGCCACTCGCCGAGCTCAACGTGTTTATGTGTGATGGTGCCGTTGAAGGGCATAAGGGTTGTACTGCGCTTGACGCGTGTGTCCGCGTGGCGTTGTCGCGCGCGTGCTTCGTGCATGCGGCTGCGCAAGGCGTCCTCGTTGAATCGAACGGCATCAAAGTCGGCTTCGGAAATCTGGTGTTTCTCGTGCAGCACACGCGTGCGTGCAAGGGTGTTGCTGCTTTCGTGCCAGGCGGCTTGTGCCGACGCAAAAGCGGCTGTTGCGGCTTCGGCGTCAAGCGCCGTAAGAACGGTGTCTTGCCCAACAAGGGGCTTTCCTGCCGCAATGACATCGCCTGTATCGACATACAGCTTGTTCACAATGCCTGCGACTTCGGCGGCGACGGTGCTGCTGCGGACGGCCTGAACACGGCCGATCAGATGTCGCTGTCCGGCAACCTCGGCCTCAACAACAGGTGCGACGGAGACAGGTGCGGCGGGAGGGGGACCGTTCTGTGCTAGGATCGGCAATGCGAACAAAAGCCCTGCGCAGGCGAGATGTCTGATGATTGTATGCATAGAGAGTCTTTCTGAGTAGGTGCTTTTGACGGAGAAGGACTATATCGCATCGCCGCCCCCTGTACGAGCGGGAAACGACACTTCCGGAAGCGCAGCGCGATGTTTAAATACGGTTTTCAGGTGTGTGCGTGCAGGCGATCTGGATCCTCCCGTAGCGCCAGAGCTTCGACGGTGTCGATGCCGTGCTTTTTCCTGGATCGAACGCGAACGTCATGTCGCAGCTATTGTACAGTATCTCATGCTAACTTTCTTTTCCTTCATCGCGAAACATCGCGCTTCAGAAATCAAGCGGTCTGGCACAAACGCGCTCAGCCATAGCTCCAGCAGGGCGTTCGCAGAAGCGCACAATTGCGCCACTGATGCTGCCCCAGACGAGAAAGGGGCCTAGTCGCACGAATACGGCAGGCATCAGCATAAACAGAATGCCAATGGTCGGAACGCCACGCTCCATGACGGCCTGGTCTGGACGCGTCGGGTTGACATACACCGTGAGTGTCTTGCCCACCGGGTGTGCGTGCAGGAACGCGGGAACATCGGTCACATCCACCTCGTTCTTAGTGAACGATAAGCCGCCGGACACGTAGTCCTTAGCCGCAAGTTCGTAGCGATAGTTGAAGGCCAGGGCCCGAACGGTATG
>JBLHHU010000146.1:0-8344 GCA_047615735.1 Kiritimatiellia bacterium
ACTTTTACTCGGATACACTTAACCGAACTGCTTACTCGATTCCCTCTCGATTCCGCTTATAGCGCGGTTCATCAATAGAAAATCCGCAGATAATCCCGGAAGCGCCCAAAGAATCTGTCCTACACCCGGTGTGAAAACGCCAGAGGGTTTGACATAGGCGATAGCATCCCATTTATGATAAAATTCAGGTGTATTGACGAAATCTAAATCATCGCCTCTAATGTGAACCCATGACTTCCTTTACGTCCTTTCTTAAAATCCATGACACGTTTTTGCACCCAAGCGCCCTCCTGCTTGGTGTCGTCCTGCTGCTTGGCGCGTCCGCAACGCGCGCAGCACAAACGACGCACGACCATACAGATCACCGTCAGACGCCACGCCTGCTTATCGAATCGGAAGCGGCGACGTTAATGACGGGCGCTGCCGTGCGAGCACACCTGGCATCGAGACACGCTGAGTTCGGATTGCCCGCCGATCTGGCCAACCTCAGATTGACACGGACGCAAACGAGCCTGCTGGGCACCCACTACCATTTCGCGCAATACCTGAACGACATACCCGTTGAACATGCCGAGATTATTGTGTCGGTCTCCGCACGTGACGGAAAAGTCATGCGAATTTTCAACAACACCTTTCCCGTGACCGCCGATGCGGCTGCTCTGGCCAAATCAAAAACACAGAACGAGGCAATTGACGCCGCGTGGAACCATTTGCGTGTACACAAGCGCTTGCTCTCCGACCCCCGCGTGGAACGCATGTATGTGCCCGAGGGCGAGACCTTTGTCCTCATCGACAAAGTGCATCTCGCGACCGAAGGTCCGCTCGGTCGCTGGGTTCTGAAGCTAGACGCGTCGACGGGGCGCGTTCTAGAGGTTAGCGAAAGCGCGATTCCACGCGTCGGAAAACGTGCCTACGGCCCCATGCCCGATTTTGCCGCTTACCAAGGCCCCTTGCTCGACCGTCAACAGGCCGTATCAGCCATTCGCACTAAGGCCACGCTGGCCTTGGCGCCACCGTCGACGCTAGCCGTGGTATCAGGAAGCGGACAGGTGTTTGACCCGAACCCCGTCATCACGCTAATGCGTGACGATCTTGAGGATTTTTCCGATGCAACAAACTTCACAGCGGCCTATCAAACGCGCCCGCTCTCCAACATCACCGAGATCGCCGGAATCTATACACTGGACGGCCCTTGGGTAAAAATAATGGACCTAGAATCTCCAAACACCGCGCCCAGCACGACGACCAACGGCATCTGGAACTTCACGCGTGGCACCAACGCGTTCAACGACGCCACGGTCTATTTCCACATCGACCAAAACCAACGCTATATTCAATCACTCGGTTTCACAGGCTCCAACGGCATTCAGCAGGGACAGATTCGCGTCGACACCGATGGTGCAGGTGGTGGCGACAACTCATTTTACGATCCCGGCGACAATACGCTCAGCTTTGGTCATGGGTGCGTCGATGACAGCGAAGACGCCGATGTGATCTTGCATGAATACGGTCACGCCATTCAGCACGCCATCAACACCAGCTGGGCTGGCGGCGATACCGGCGCCATGGGCGAAGGATTTTCGGATTACTGGGCCGGGTCCTATCGCCTCTCCACGCCGAACGGCCCCACATTTCACCCCGAGTGGGTTTTTTCCTGGGATGGCCACAACGGTTGCTGGGAAGGCCGAATTCTAACACAATCCAATGCCATTTATAGCGCCAGTGAAACCTATGGCGCCCACGAAACCGTCAACGGCTTTGTGTCCGACGAACATTGGTCCACCCCCTTGTTTACAAGCCTGCAAACCCTGTTGGCCATTGGCCGTACACGTGACGAGGTCGACAGCATCGTCCTGGAGTCTCATTTCGGCCTGGGCGCAGGCCTGACGATGCCGGACATGGCCGAAGCGACCTTGCTGGCGGCGAAGAGCCTCTTTCCAGAAGGTCCGCACGAGGATGTCTTTCGGACCCGTTTTCTGCATCACAACCTCACCAGCGACCCGCACCTTCCGGCCCCCACCTTGTTGCACCCCGACACCGATGATTATTTTTTGACGAATGCACCAATCACCATTGCGTGGTCGAACAACGGCGCCAGAACCTCGGCCACCTGCGTGATTGAATTTTCCGCCGTCTGCGATCTCGACTTGCTGCTCGACGACGACATGGAAGGCGGCACCAATGGGTGGACGGTTTCGCATGCCGCCGGGACGACCGATTGGGCACACGTCTCGAACAATGCATTCAGCCCCACAACGTCTTGGTTTGCACCCAACACAGATGGTCTGGCGGACACGTTTCTGGTGAGTCCACCCATTGCACTCGAACCCAACCACGTGTTGACGTTCTGGCACAGTTACAACATGGAGAACGCCTTCGACGGCGGTGTGCTCGAAATAAGTACGAACGGCTTACTGGGTCCATTCAACGATCTGGGCAACGCGGCTACGGAAAACGGTTACGACGGCACGATATCAAGCGACTTCCTCAGTCCCATCGCTGACAGGCAGGCGTTTACCGGTTCGAGCGGCGGGTATATTAAAACCGTCGTGCCGCTGCCCGATGTCACGACGAATGCCCACCTGCGTTTCCGCTTAGCGTCGGACCTCAGCGTCGGCGAAACGGGCTGGTGGATCGACGACATCCACATCGACCCGCTAACCAACTGGACCGTTATCGGCACAGCCTCCCCGCCCATCACCAATTTTCTGTGGTCCGCACCAACAAAACCGGGCGACAACTACTGTATCCGTGCACACTTCATTCACACAGATGTACCCGATTCGGCCTTTGCCACGGGTGGCGTGTTCTCGGTTGTCGGTGACGACAGCGACGGGGACGGAATCGGGTTCGACGAAGAAGTCGCGCTCGGCTTAAATCCGGCCATCGACGACCGCACTGTCGACAACGACAGCGACCTCCTATCCAACGCAGATGAGGTCGTCGCGGGAACCGATATCAACAACGCAACGTCCGTGTTTGAATTCGTTAGCCTGACAGGCAGTTCACCGATCACGCTCAGCTTCAGTTCCGTACAGGACCGAGTTTATAACCTGTATTACGCGACCAACCTGATCTACACAAATTGGTACGTGCTGGGCGAGGCCATTCAGGGCAGCAACGCATTGTCGTCCATCACAGACACCAACGAACAGCCCCGTCGCTTTTACCGCCTCGGCGTCGAGCGCGCCCCATGAGACAACATTAGGGCAGCGGAACGTTAATGCGAAAAACACATGGGCAGACTCAGGAAATGAGTTCTGCGATGGGTTCCGCGCCTTCAACACCAACCAACTTTTCGTCGAGGCCGGCGTGGAAAAATGACAGGTTATTGGGATCGATACCCATCTGGTGCAGAATCGTGGCATGCAGATTTTTCACCTGTAACGGACGCTCAACCGCAACTGAGCCCAACTCATCGGTTTGCCCAATACTGACGCCACCCTTGATACCGCCACCGGCCATCCACATCGTGAAACCAGAGGCATTGTGATCGCGCCCTGTGCCTTCTGCATATTCGGCGGTCGGCTGACGCCCAAATTCCCCACCCCAGACGACCAGCGTTTCATCCAATAGGCCACGACGTTTCAGATCTTTCAACAGCCCGGCGATCGGCTTGTCCGTATTACCGGCATGGTACGAATGGTTCTTTTTAAGATCGCCATGTGCGTCCCAGTTGTCGTCGTTGTGCGCGCCCCCTGAATAGAGTTGTATGAAGCGCACCCCGCGCTCCACGAGGCGTCTCGCCATCAGACACTTTTTGCCGAAATCCTCGGTGCGAGGCGCATCCAGTCCATAGAGATTTTTGGTCTCTTCCGTCTCGCGACTAAGATCAATCGCTTCCGGCGCGGTGGACTGCATTTTGTAAGCGAGCTCGTAGCTCGCGATGCGTGCCGCGAGGTTCGAGTTGTCCCAACGCGTCGCAAGATGTCCCTTGTTCAAATGATTGAGGGATTGAATCAGACGATACTGTTCGTCCGCCCCCATACCATTGACGTGTTTTAAATCCAGAATCGGATCGCCTTTGGAACGAAAAACGGTGCCCTGGTAACTTGCCGGCATGAAACCGGATGACCAATTTTTGGCGCCCGAAATGGGACCACCCTTTTTGTCGAGCATTACGACGTAGCCCGGCAGATCCTGATTGACGGTGCCTAGCCCGTAGTTAACCCAGCTTCCCAATGACGGTTTACCCGAAAGGAGCGAACCGGAGTTCATCATCAGCATGGCCGAGCCATGAATCGGTGATTCGGCCTGCATCGAATGCAGGAAGGCGATGTCGTCAACACACTGTCCGACATGCGGGAAAAGGTCCGAAACGTATTTGCCGCATTGCCCGTAGGGCCGGAAACCCCAGCGTGGCTCAACGATGCGCCCGACGTTTTTGCGGCCCCCTCGACCGAATGTCTTCACCTTAACGGTTTTGCCATCCATACCGTACATCGTCGGCTTGTAGTCGAAGGTGTCAATGTGGCTTGGGCCGCCATACATGAACAAAAAGATCACGCTGCGCGCTTTGCCGGGAAACAGGCTGGGCCGGGATGCGAGCGGATTTTCGGACATCGCAGGGGCGGCATTCAAGTCTGAGAAAAAGCCGCTGCGCGACAACATGCCAGCCAGCGCCACCTTGGCAAAGCCCCCGCCGACCGTTCCGATAAATTCGCGGCGGCTGGTGTTTCCACAAAAGCTTGGGTTGGGGCGATCGTTGTCCATCATGGTCTCGATTCCGGGCGCATATCAGTCTAAATAAATTGTTTCGTTCAAATTCAACACGACAAGGCATAGGCGCGACAGGCGTTCATCATCGCTCAAGCCGTACGTCGACAGCAAGGTTTCATCCAATCCACGTAGTTCGTCACGCTCAAGTGCCATCGCACCACGCCCCATGGCCAGCATGAAAGCGGCGTCAATGCGTTCGTTGAGCGACGACGCACTTTCCGCAACACGCTGCGCAAATTTGTCAGCACAGGTATTCACAAACGCGCTGTTCAACATGGTTAGCGCCTGCGTTGGTACCGTGGTCGCGAAACGTACCGCGCAGGTGGCATCGCGCTCCGGCGCATCAAAACTACTCAACATGGGCAACTGTATAGAGCGCTTCACGTGCACATACACAGTGCGCCGATTCGCCTCCGGGCCTCGCGTTGGCGGCCATGCCTGACGAG
Source organism: Kiritimatiellia bacterium (assembly GCA_047615735.1). GTDB lineage: Bacteria > Verrucomicrobiota > Kiritimatiellia > UBA8416 > JAIOPI01 > JAPKCZ01. The sequence continues at coordinate 5,166 of JBLHHU010000146.1, forward strand.
GCTTGGACGCTGTAGCTAGCACCTCCGGCGGCATGAGCGGACGCACAGCAGGGCCACCGCCGTCCAAATTGAGCTCACCCGTCAGCGCCAGAAATGTGTCGCGAATCTCCTCGGCGCTAAGCCGCCGTGGCGAATGACGCCAGTGCAGATGATTCAACGAGTCCACACGCAGCGCATCTTCACGCGGCAGTGTTGATTGACGATAGGTCGCGCTGGTCACCATGAGACGCACCAGATGCTTGATGCGCCAACCGGATTCGACAAACTCGACGGCGAGCCAATCTAAGAGCTCCTGATTGCTGGGTGACTTACCAAAAACGCCAAAATCGTTTGCACTTGAAACGAGCCCGACGCCAAAGCATTGCTGCCACAATCGATTCACCATGACGCGCGCGGTGAGCGGATGCTCAGGTTGCGTCAACCATTGCGCAAAGGCCAAACGCCGCCCATGGGTCGTCACCTTTTCGCGACTGTTTTCCCGCAACGGCATAAACACAGCCGCCTCGTCATCGGCGCACATGACCACAGGGAACGCCACCGGCACAGCCTTGCCCTCCGAGTTGACATTACCACGCAGGTGCACATGCGACGGCGGAATGGATGCATGCTCTCTGGTGCCCATGTATTTTCCGCCACGCAGAGGCTCGGGCATCACGCGCCGCTCTTTAAGGAGCGACAACAGCTCTTCGACAAGCGCTGTGCCTGCCACCTTGCCGACCTCGTCAGGGTAGGCCTCCAAGAATGCGCCTAAACTCATATCGAATACAGGATCGTGAAAGAGGCTCACGTCCAGCGCGCGCGGGCTGGAGCCGTGGCGTTCAACAAGAATACCGATGGTGTTGCGTCCGGTTTGCAGGGCCGCGATTGCCACGGGCGAAAAAGGCACGTAATAGTAAGCCCCGCTGCGTTCGGGCATTCCCTCGAATGTGGCCACCCCGTTAACGTACACCGTCAACCCACGAATCCGATAAGCGTCAACGTAGAGATGCAAGTGCTCAGGCAGGTCCGTCAGCCCGAAATCACGACGCAACACCCAATGCTCGGCATGCACCGGATCAAAGAACGTATTGCCTAGACGCTCAGGCGAATCTTTCAGCGGCGTCGCGAGCGACAAAAAGTCGTCACCGCGATAGCCAGGCTGAGCCCAATCGAGGTCGTCGGGCAGATGGTTTGCAACCTGCCAGGTGCTGGGCTCGGTTTCGCCGAACGGAATCAACGGTTCTGGCTCTTCCACGACGGGCATCAGCGGACCGAGCAGCGCGGTATCCACCTTGCCCCACATTGTAGATATCATTTTGTCCAAAGCGATTTTCCGATTCGATGTGTCCTCGCCAGCACCGGGCGGAATCCAGGTATCACGCGCCGACGTAAGCGTGGACTGCTTTATGCCATCGAAAAATGCCTTCATGGAGAAATAGTCCTCCTGCCGAATCGGGTCGCCTTTATGGTCATGGCATTTCGCGCAGCCCATGGTGGTGCCCATCATGGCTTCGCCGGTGACGTTCACAATATCACTGATCATGTCGTGATGCGCTTGCGGCTTATCGACGGGCTCATCGTCACGTAACATCAACGAAAGATAACCTGTCGCAATGACCGTTTCGAAGGACGTGTCCTGCAGTTGATCACCCGCCAACTGCTCGATCACAAAACGGTCATAGGGCTTGTCTTCGTTGAACGCGCGGATGACGTAATCGCGATAGCGCCAGATGAATGGTTTGCGCCCGTCGCGCTCGTAACCATTGGTTTCGGCATAGCGCACCACATCGAGCCACAAGCTTGCCAGCTTTTCGCCAAAACGCGGCGATGACAACAGCTGATCCACGACACGCCCCCATTCGGCATCGCTTTGGGACCCTTTTTCAAAGGCCGACAACTCCGACTCCGTCGGGGATAACCCCGTAAGGTCGTAGTAGACGCGTCGCAGCAGGGCTCGTGCATCCGCCTGCGGACTGGGCGTCAATCCGGCATTCTCCAAGCCCTGTAACACGAAGGCGTCGATGGCCGAGCGAGCCCAATCTTCCGACACGGCCGGTGGATCCGTCTTGCGTGGCGGTTGATAAGCCCAATAGTCGCGCGCCTTCGCGTCAATGGCGCCGCCTGACCGTACCGTCGGCTCGTATTCGCGCTCCGGGTGATAAGGCGCCCCCATCATGACCCAGTCGCGCAGGATCTTTTTGTCGGCGTCATTTAAGGGCGGCTTTTCATAAGGCATGCGCAACGTTAGGTCGGCATGGTTGATCATCGCGAGTAGGCGCGACTTTTCCGGATTTTCAGCATCGATCGCCGATCCCCGCTTTCCGCCAGCCACGAGGCCGTCACGGTGCGTCAGTACAAGTCCGCTGGAAATCTTTTCGGCACCGTGGCAGGCGTAACAGCGCTTCTCCAGAATAGAAAAGACCTGTTGATCGAAAAATGCGGGCCCGTTCGTATCGTCAGCCTGCGCTGTAGCCGCCAGAAACAGCGGCCCAAACAAAGCAAATGCCCAACAAAATGTCTTTTTCATATTAATCAGCACGAATACGGGCCTAAAACGGTACATAAGGCCGAGAAAACAGACCAAAAGGCCACTCAGAACCATCATGGTTCATCTCAAAACCCTAAAAGGCCTTGCATGAGTACTGCAACTGTAATCCGAAGTCTTTCCAAAGAAAAATGCGATCTGTAATCGTAGAAGGAGCAGTTGACACCACGAAGGACACGAAATGCACGAAGACCGCCCCCTGCCTCCGATTGGGCATAGTTTACCACGCGGAACGCGTGGCTTCGTGTCCTTCGTGGTGATTTAACTGCTCTAGGTAACCAGATCGCACACCTGAAACCCTTATTTCGCAACACAATGTTACACATCTACTTCCCCGGATGATTGCAACCCGTTTTGACGTGTTGTTTTTTTACTATCTTCACACCTTTTCAATATTGCGAACTTCGCAACCACTTATTCATAAACGTCTTATAGTATCAGTAGGTGTGTTGGCATGATTGATGCATTAACAGTGTACCGTAATGAAGATCACAACACACATCGCAACGTTCATCGCCGCAGCAACATTAACAGCAAACGCTGGCAACGTGGTTTGCGTCGGTATTAACGAATACGCAGAGCGCACCAACCTCGAGCATGCTGAAAACGATGCGCGTACGGTGGCTGGCATCTTCGAAACCCAGGGCCACACGGT
>JBLHHU010000147.1:0-8325 GCA_047615735.1 Kiritimatiellia bacterium
GAGCGCGGACCCGTGTCGGCCTTGTTTGGCGCACCTGCGCATCCGTATACGGAGTCCTTGCTGTCGGCGGTGCCGGATGTGACGCGGGTCGGGGCATCGTCGGGTGGGCGATCGTCGCGCATCCTTTTGAAGGGCGAGCCGCCATCACCACGCGAGCATCCGTCGGGATGCACGTTTCACCCGCGCTGTCCACGCGCACAGCCGCAATGCGCTTGTGATGTTCCTGTTGAGACGGTGCTGGCCAATAGCCAACGCAGTCAATGCCACTTCGCTGAACAAGCGGCCACTTGGGCGGCGAGCCGTTAGGCTTTCGCTGGTGCCGGGTTTGGCTCTTGCGGGGCGACGCGCCAGCGTCGGTGGGCCCATAAATATTGCTCGGGGGTTTCTCTGATGACCTCTTCCATGGCGGCGGTAAGTGTTTCCAGAATGTATCGCTGATCGGCGTCGCGATCGCCGGTAGCCTTGCGTCGAATGACATTGCTGCATTGGAACCGGTAGCGCATCGGACCAAGCCGAACGCAATAGGCGAAGCAGACCGGGGCGCCCGTCATCAGGTGTAGCCGTGCGGGTGATTTATGCGTGGCGGCGGGTCGCCCGAGAAAGTTCAGGACCATGCCGCCCGCCCGCGGGTGTTGGTCGCTGAGTATGCCCAGAATGTGGCCGTCCTTAAGGGGTTTGAACAAGCGTGTGCCAAAGGGGCCGTATTTGGGCATGATGCGAAAGCGGTGGGATTTTTTGCGGTTCTGAATGAGCTCGTCAGCGTAGGGATTCGCCATGTTTCGGGCGATGGCGACCACCGGTTTGAAGAAGGACAAGCATTGTGCGGCAACCTCCCAGCTCCCAAAATGGGCCGTGACCACGATGATGCCTTGCTTGGGGTCGTTCAGCAGCGCCATGGTGTCATCAGGAATGACGACATCGACGGAATTGCGCCAATTATCTTCGAGAATCTGGTCTTCGGCTTTCAGGGCTTCGATAAGCATGGCGCCGAAATGGCGAAATGAAGCCCTGGCGGTGCGCCGCGCTGCTTCGGGTGTGTCGGCGATGCCAGCAGCGAGAATGTTGTCCACGGCCACACGTCGCTTCGAGCCCATGAGGAGAAAGCAGATGGACGCGAGTGTCTCCGCGAAACACACGGTGGGTCGCGTGGGCGAGATCCGGATAAGCCATAGCGTACTTCGAATCGCGGCGTATTCGACGAAATAAAGGATGCGCTTACTGAGTTTCACGAATTGGCCTGTCGTTTGGCGTGGGAGAGGCCGGGGTCACGAATCCAGAATGCGGCTACCTTCGTCGAGGAAGATGCCTTGTAGGTTCATGCGTAGCGATTCCGGATTCGTCGCGTGCGCCATGCCGACGTCTTCGGTGATCAGGCCCTTCTGGATAAGGTCATAAATGGACTGATTGAAGGTCTGCATGCCGTCGTCGCGGCCGGTCTCGATGGCTTTGCTTAAAACGTCGATCTTGCCATTCTGAAGAAGCTTCCGAACGGTTGATGTGTTGAAGAGCACTTCGACGGCGGGGATGGGGGTGCCGTGCACATCTTCCATCAGGCGCTGACAGACAATGGCATACAAGTTGCCCGCCAGAGCTAGGCGAATCTGATCTTGTTCGTCCCCTGGGAACATATCCAAGATACGGGGAATGGCGAGGTCGGCTGTGCCCGCGTGAACAGTGGACATCACCATGTGACCGGTTTCTGCCGCCAGCAGGGCGGTTCGAATGCTGGTTCTGTCTCGCATTTCGCCGATCAGAATGACATCAGGGTCCTGTCGCAGCACATGTTTGAGGGAGTTTTGAAAACTGAGCGTGTCCAATCCAATTTCGCGTTGGGTGATCACGGACTGGTCGTCGGCGAAAACGTATTCAACCGGGTCTTCGACGGTGATGATTCGGCGACGCTGGGTGCGGTTGATCTCGCCGATGATGGCGGCCAGGGTTGTGGATTTTCCCGATCCGGTTGTGCCGCTCAATAAAATGATGCCGCGTTTCACCTCGGCCAGCGATTTAATCTGCGTCGGAATGCGGAGTTCTTCGATCGTCGGAATAGCGGCCTTCACGTAGCGCATGGCGATGGATGGGAACCCTTGCGACATAAAGCAGTTGACGCGAAAGCGACCGGCGCCTTCTTCGTGGTGCGAGAAGTCGATCTCTCGCTCTGTCGCAAAGCGTTCACGCAGTTGTGGCGGAATGATGTCGTCGACAATTTCTTGAATGGCTTCGCCGGGAAGAATCTCGAACCCGCTTTCTGACAGGTTACCGCTGACGCGAAGAAAGGGTACTTGATTCGGTTTGATGTGCACGTCAGATGCGTTCAGCTCGATGGCGTGCACGAGGAGTTCTTTGATGACTGACATTTGTGCGGCCTCTTTTCGTTTGTGTGGCGCCTGCCGAAGGTGTTCAGCGCATGCGTACGAGCATGACGCTACCGGATATAAAGAAGACTATATTCGAAAACCAAGCACCAAGCCAAGGATCGATAATCTGTTTACGCCCTAAAAATCCGCCGATGCTGCCGAGCGCATAAAATCCGAAGAAGAATCCCATGGCCAGTAGGATGCCGATCAGCACGCCCTGTCGCGCGCTACGTGTGCCGGCCGGAATTCCAAAAAGCGTGACGATGAAGCACGCCCAGGGCATGGCCAGCCGCTGATGAATGTCGAAAGACTTGTCGGCGCGGCGTTTGGGGTCAAGGTTGGGGTGGTTGCGCATGAAGTCGATCATTTCGAGAGACGTCAAAAAGATCCAGGGCTTGGCGACGTTCTGGAAATCGACCGGCGTTTCGGTGAAATGGCGCATTTCCTGGATGATCGTATCCCCGGGCGTCATGCGCGTCAGCTCGCCGACAGGGTTGTCGTTGGCGTCGTATTCGAGCGTCCAGACGTCAAAAAGCCACCATGCACCATCTAGCCATTCGGCCCGATCGGCGACATAGTCGCGTGCCCGCGTGCCGTCCTCGCGTTCTTGTGTGACTTTGACGCCTTGCAAAACCTGTGATGTTTCCGTGTTGAAGAGATCGATACGCCAGATTCGGCGCGTCCTGACGTCGTAGTGCGTGAGGACGCTTGCGGGAACACTTTCGGCAGCCTTGTATCCGGAATCCTTGAAGGTCTCGGTCCACTCAAAGGCTGGCGTCGTCAAGGTCTCTTTGATCAAGCTTGCGCCAACGCTAAAGAGAAAACCCGTGATCAGCAAAGGCATCATGATCCGGTATTGGCTAATGCCGCTGGCGCGCATTGCGGTTAGCTCATTGTTGCGCGTGAAATTCCAGAGCGTGTAGAGCGATGCCAAAAGCAGGGATGCGGGTGCCAGATATTCCAAGGTCGGCAGAAGCAGGCAGGCGTAATAGAGCGCAATGGTGAGGGGCGGTGTTTCTGAGGCGAGAAATTTGTTCAAGTGATCGAACAGGTCCCAGATCACGAACAGCAGGGAAAAGCCCAGCATGCAATAGCATAAGGGCATCAAAAAACTGCGTAGAATGTAGCGATCGATTATTTTCATACAATAGGGTGCTTCAACGGCACATGTCGTGTCTGAGTTAGGGCATGAAACCGTATGCTAAACAAGGTTCTTGTCAAGGGCAACTGCGGGATTGTGCGCGCCCAAGGTATTATGCGTGTGTCGCCGTATCGTCCTGCGCTTCGGCGTCGTCATTTTCTGGCGCAGGATTGGAGAGGTCCTTGAGGCCGGGTTGCGGGGGACTGTTCTCCCATACACTTCCCTTTTTGAAAAAATCGACCATTTTACTGACGATGAAGTAGCCGGTAATGGCCGTAACGATCGCGACAGCCGCGAGTATCATGTCCTCTTTGTTCATGTCGTTCCTGTTTGTTTTGAGGTGAGCGCAACGCCCGGGCAGTCTGAACAATCGCCCGTTGGGCGTGTGTATTGGCTCAAACAGCGTGGGCAATAGGCAAGATCTTCCGCAGCACCCTCTGGGGCCGCTTTCCAGCGGTCCGGGTCGAGCTGGTGTGCGGTCATGACGGCCAGAATGTGTGTGGCATGGTTGCGATTGTGCGCCTCGACGGTCTCGCGCGCATCTTCAGGAATCTCATTCATGGCCGTGGGGTGATGTAGATCTCGCAGCAGTTGATCGCCAAGGGATTGCGCCAAATCCCTTGATTCGGTGGCGAGCGCAATCGCGATGGGGTGGAATGCGTGGCATGCATGACGCATGACGTCATCGGCCGCCCGCGCCGCCATGGGCCAGCTCAACAGAATCACAGCAGTATGTGAACGACGGTGGCTCTTGGCCTCGGGGTGCAGGCGACGATGGGCGATCCCATAGACGATGGCGTTGATCGCGACACAGCTCAGAATTAACAGCCCCAGTGGAATGATGGTAAACGCTATGCCAAACCGACTCGCTGCCAATGGGGCCACGACGAACATGGCGACACATTGCAGCATGCCAAAAATCTGCGGTGCCAACGCCGCTTGTCGGATTTCAGCCAAACGCGTTCGCGCCGCGTCGACGTCAACGTGCGCCTTCCATGCTGACGCAATGACGTCGTCCCGTTCGTGTGGTGCGGCCGACTGTATGGCGCCAAGCAGTGTTGTTATTTCATCAGCATGCGCAGGCGTTGTGCATGTGTGCCAAGCGGCATCGCCAATCTTGACGGTGTCGCCCGCCGAACGGATGGGCGCCATGTCGTCGCCGACGTTCATGGTGGTGCCTTTTTGGACACGGCGGCCTTGTGTGTTCCATGCGAGCGAGCTGTTGGCGCTGAAGCGCGTCGCGCTAAAGGCGACGTCCCAGGTCTGTGCCTGAAGCATTGTCAGTCTCGGCAAGGGCAACAGGGGCAGCATAGCGGGAGCGCCTTGCTGTCGACCGAGCATCGTGCCGCAGGATTTGAAACGCCAACGGCCTGCACGCATGCCTGTCAGTAATAGCACCTGTCGCGGGAGCCACCAGATACAGTCGCTGATATAAAGCAGCGCAAGGATCGCAAGCAGGCTCTGGCCTTCACTCATCGTTGCATCTCGGGGAGCCTAATCTTTCGAGCGGCGACCAAACAGGCGTTTGAAAAAAGCACCGATCGCGATAAACCCGATAATGATCGGTTTCATGAATTTTTGGAGTAAGCCGGTTTTGGCCGCCATCGCCAGGCCGCCGCCCAACACCAACCCTGCCAGGCCGTACTTCGCAATTTTGTCGCCCTTACGAAAATCCGTGTAACGTCGCCCGTCTTTGAATGCGAAGCCGTTCAAGCTGCTCTGGTATTCTTCGAGCGCCGAATCGAATACGTCTGGGTCGCAGACCAGTGTTACTTTCATCACGCCTTCGCGACCGAGGAGCCGCGTGTTGTGATTGACGCCAAAGGTGCCGTCGGGCTCGGAGCGGAATTTGAAGGCCCACTCGAGATTCTGTGTCGCGTCATTGTAATAGGGTGGGCGCACCCAGCCGACCATGTGTAGTGTCGAATACCCGTTTCGGGCACGTTCCTTGTTGGAAGGTGCTTCGCCTTCCTTCATCGAGGCCATCAGGGCATCGCCGTCGAGTTGGTCCTTTTCGTCATCTTTGACGTGTCCGGAACTGTCATATTCGAACACAGCAAACCAGCGGAAGTTACCGTCGTCTTCATTAAGGACAGGGGCGAAAAACCCGACTTCATTGCCGGCTGTCAGGTTGCCCATCGCGCGCATTAGTTGAATCGTGCCGTCGGCATCGGTGAACATGTAGCCGTCAGGCACAACGATTTCGGCCTCTTTGCCCATTTCGCCTTTGCCGGATGTGACCCATGTCATCATGTCGAAAAGGCTCGGCTGTTCCGCTTCTGGCGCTTCCGCTTCCGCTGCGGAGGTTTCAGGTACAGCTGCTTCTGGCGCAGCATCCAGGCTTTCGCTGTGCTGCAGGAGTTCCTCGACCGTCTTTAGGTCATCTTGTGCCGATGCCAGCGGCAAAGAGATTAGAAGGATTGCGCTCAATGCTGTTGCAACTCGCTTGATCATGCCCATGTTCGCTTTCTTGAATTATTGAATATAGAAACTGCCCCGCCGGAAACCGTCACCCAATCACACACGCTTCGATGCGTCGAGAAAATTGGGAGGCCTTTGGGCGCAGCGTGGTCTGGATTGCGTCGCTCGTGCGCAGCCGTCTAGCTCCAGAGTTGGCGGTCGAGGGTGCGGTACTGTATCGCCTCGCCGACATGGTCGATTTCAATCGATTCGCTCTGGGCGAGATCAGCGATCGTGCGTGCCACTTTGAGAATGCGGTCATACGCGCGGGCGCTGAAGTTCAATTCGTTGATGGCCGAGCGCAACAACTGTTGCGTCTCGTTGTTCATGAGGCAATGTGCTCGGGTCTCTTTCTGGCTCATGTTGGCGTTGCAGTGGGTCTGCTCGGCCCGTGCAAAACGCTCCTGCTGAATATGGCGCGCGGCGATGGCGCGTTCGCGAATGGCTGCCGAGGGCTCGCCTTCGTCGAGCGACATGAGATCGTCGTGCGAAATCGGCGGCACCTCGACATGAATGTCGATACGATCCAGTAGGGGGCCGCTAATTTTGTTGCGGTACTTGTGAATGTGCGCATCCGTGCAACGGCAGTCGCGTTTGGGGTCGCCATAAAATCCACAAGGGCAGGGGTTCATGGCGGCCACCAGCATGAAGCGACACGGGAAGGTCACGCTGCCCGACGCTCGCGAGATTGTGACGTGACCATCTTCTAGAGGTTGCCGAAGGACCTCGAGCACATTGCGGCGAAACTCGGGCAGCTCATCCAGGAACAGCACGCCATGATGCGCAAGACTGACTTCGCCGGGCGCCGGGTGTGTGCCGCCGCCGAGCAGGCCAGCATCTGAGATGGTGTGATGCGGCGATCGAAACGGGCGCTGCGCAATCAAGGCGCGATGCGCGCCCAAGGTTCCCGCGATACTGTGAATGTTCGTGGCTTGTAGTGCCTCCTCGAGTGTCATCGACGGAAGAATCGACGGCAGCCGTTTGGCTAGCATCGATTTACCTGTGCCAGGCGATCCGATCATCAGGCAATTATGGCCCCCGGCGACGGCGACCTCGATCGCCCGCTTGGCTTGTTCCTGGCCTTTCACTTCCGCGTAATCGATTGCGTGGTGGCCGTTGCTATTGAAGAGCGTTTCTGTATCAACGTGAAAAGGGGTTCCGCCCGAGGCGGCTTCCAGGAAATTCGTGGCCTCGCGCAGTGAGGCGACGGGGTGCACGTCGAGGCCTTTGACGACAGCGGCTTCTTCGGCATTCTCGGTGGGTACCAGCAGGCCTGTCAGTCCTGCATCGCGACAGCGAATCGCAATTGGCAGGACGCCCTTCACGCTGCGCACTTCGCCGCTCAGAGCGAGCTCGCCGATCATGGCATAGCGATCCAGTTTGTCGGTTTCGATTTCACCCGAGGCCGCCAGCATGCCGATGGCGATCGGCAGATCAAAAACCGGCCCCTCTTTTTTGATATCGGCAGGCGCGAGGTTGATGACTTGTTTGCCAATGTGGGGTTTAAAGCCAGCGTTCAGAATGGCGGTGTGCACACGGTCGCGACTCTCGCGTACGGCGGCATCAGGAAGCCCCACAACAATGATCTGCGGATCCCCGCGCCCCGCATTGACCTCAATCTCCACCCGATACGCATCGACGCCGTAAACGGCACCAGAAAAAACTGTAGAAAGCATAGGATCCCCCCTCAAGGAATAGGTTGTCCAAAGCCTAATCCACCCGGCCACAGGAGGAAAGCCCAAAATCCAGCCATCCCTCTCAGCCAAGGGACAGACCAGCTGAGCAAAGATTTGTGAAAATATTTCCGGAAATGACCCCCGCTCACTTCTACATGGATGTAACGGGGCGCACTTTTCGCGCCCCTCCGGAAGAAAGGTCCCAATGTGAGAACAAAGCGAATCAAAGAACAGGGGCGCGCCTACTACCACGTGATTTCACGCGTGGTTGACCGACGATTTGTCTTTGATGACGATGAAAAGGAACGCTTTCGAAAGATCATGCGTGCGGTCGAGGCCTTTACTGGGGTTGACGTATTGACGTACGCGAATATGGACAATCATTTCCATATTTTGCTCCATGTGCCAGATCCTAAGGCGCTATCGGATGACGAGGTGATAGAACGGCTGCGTCACCTTTATACCCCCGTTGTGGTCAAAAGTTTGGCTGCCTCGCTTGCCGGGCTGCGCAAAGGCAGAGCAACAGAACAGGCGGATGCCTTTATGGCACGTTATACGAATCGTATGTACGATCTTTCGGAGTTTATGAAGACCCTCAAGCAGTGCGTCACGCAGTCGTACAACGCCCGACACAAGCGCAAGGGCACGCTATGGGAAGAACGCTTCAAGAGCTTACTGGTAGAAGGCAGGG
>JBLHHU010000148.1:0-8195 GCA_047615735.1 Kiritimatiellia bacterium
ATCTCCTGTCTTAAGCGGGTCGCCGATAATGGGTGCGCCAATCAGCTTCTCAATTTCGGCCAACGCAATCTCTCGATCCGCAAAGGCCCGTTCCGCGGCGAGCTGAAATTCAAGCAAAAGTCGTTCGGCATCGATCAAGTCCAGAAAGTCGCCCTTCCCGGACCGGTACACGGTTTCAGCAATCTTAAGCGCCTGATCTGCCTGTGGAACGAGGGTATCTCGGTAGAGGTCAATTTTGCGTTCTGCATCGCGCACCCGGTACAGAGCCAGCGTGAGTTCCGCTTCAGCCCTGTTGCCGTGATCTAAGCGCGCATTTCCAGCGGCCTCAAGCGCAAAACGCGCCTCGGTGACGCCCGCTCGATAGGCGCCACGCCAGATTGGAATGTCCAGCGTGATCATCGCAACGATGGGGTCTTTGCCACTATCAGGAACATTCGCCATGAGCGCATCGTCCGTCACGACGTAATCCAGACCAAAAGCAAGATCCGGATAATAAGCCTTCCTTGCCAGAGCAACCACGTGTTCGGCTTTGCCGATCTGACTCTGCAACGCCCCAAGCTCGGGATTGGTTCGGTCCAGTCGCTCAAACAGTGCCGCTTCATCAAGCACCACGTCGGAGGGTTGCACGTCTTTAGGCCATGCAAGTTCTGCGTCGTGCGGCCGGTTCAGCGTGGCATTCAGACGCGACATCAGAGGCCCGCGCAAGTCGCGCAGCGATTTCAGGCGATCGTCCAACTTGCCCAACTCCACTTGTGCTTTGAGGACACCCGCCTGAGACGCTCCGGCTTTGAGCTTTGACCGCGCCACCGCCTCAAGGTGATCCAACAGCTGGATGTTATCTTCGGTAATGCTGATGGCACGGTACAGAAAACCGTATTCGAAATAGGCCTTTTTGAGATCAAAAAAGAGTTCGGCGCGCGTCGCTTCGTACTGCTGAAAAGCCACCTCGGCCTCGGACCCGGCGACCTGTCCACGCAGCTTCAGCTTGCCAAACCACGGATAGGGCTGCACCAGGCCGAATCTCTGAGTCTGTGGCCCGACACGCGTTTCGACCTCTTCCACAAAATGGGCGAAGGTGAAGCGCGGGTTCGGCAGCGATTCACGCTGCGCAATACGCTCCAGAGCCGCTTGCCACCGATTAAATGCGGCTTCCAAACCTGCATTGTGAGCCGCGGCGTAGCGCAAATAATCCGCGAGGGATGCCTGCCCCTTCTGCACGCGCCATTCAGCAGCGTCGTGCGTGTTGGTATCGGCGCGACCTGACGGCACGACGCACAGTGCGAGCCAGACGGTGGCGAAAATGGTTCTTGGATAGGCTCTACGATTCATAAAAACGCTCTTGGTTGGTGTGTGGAGTTGATTCTTGGTGGCAAGCAACGGACGACGGAAACGCTGTATACGGAGGCATACCCGTACACCATCATCCGGTTGGCAAGAATCAGAGCAGCAAGGTGCTCAAAAGCGAATAGCGTGCTCGTTGCTGGCCCGGCGGGCGCATGGCAACGTTCCGAAGCGTTTGGCGCACGATCGGGCGGTCTTTCGTGACCGTCTCGAACGGGCTAACATCACAGATCGGCGGCAAGAACTTCAGCGACGCCGAAACGGTCGGCAGAGAAAATGATTCAGGAATGGCCGTCGGCGCAGGCACGAAGGAACAAGCGCATTCAGGGGCCCCAGGCTGCTCGGCAGGAGCATCATGGCAACACGATGATGGCGCGGCAGGGACGTTTGAATGTTCACAGCAACAGGGCGTAGCAGAGCCACCCGAGCCATCACAGTGTACGGCTAAAGCCTGAGCACTGCCGCCCAAAACGGCCATCATCGCTAGTATGGATACAATTCTGTTCATGACGTTTGTTCCGCCTATTCAGCAATATGCTACGCCTAATTGTTCGACAGGCAAACACATTTTTAGGTAACAGGCCACTCCGGGAGACGTCAACACGACAAAAAAAGCTATCAGACGGCCGTGAACCAACCAAAACGATCCTCGACCTTGCCTTCGACGATGTCAAAGAAGGCGCGTTGGATTTTGGTGGTGATTTCGCCGCGGGTGCCATCACCGACGGCGATCTTGTCCACTTTGGTCACCGGCGTGATTTCAGCAGCGGTGCCCGAGAAAAAGACTTCGTCGGCGATGTAGAGCGCTTCGCGGGGAATACTCTGGCGTTCGATGCGGATGCCCAATTCGCGCGCCAGCGTGAACACGCAGTGGCGTGTGATGCCGGGCAGGATGGAGGCGGCAGATGTCGGCGTGTAAATGACACCGCCACGAACGACGAAAACATTCTCACCCGAGCCCTCCGAGACGAGACCCGACGAATCGAGCGCAATGCCTTCATCGTAGCCATCTTGAAGTGCTTCGAGTTTCACGAGCTGTGAGTTAAGATAATTGCCACACGCCTTGGCCAGTGTCGGGAACGTATTCGGTGCGGCACGATTCCAGGACGTGATTTTAACCGACACGCCCTTCTCCATGCATTCTTCACCCAGATAGCTACCCCATGACCAGACGGCGATCGCGCAGTTGACCGGACACCCGATGGGACTGACCCCCATTGTACCAAGTCCGCGATACACCAGTGGGCGGATATAACACGAGCTCAGTTTGTTGGCGCGAATGGTATCCAGTACAGCCTGTTCGAACTCCTCAGGGGTGAACGGAATGTCCATGCGGTAAATTTTGCCGGATTCGTAAAGCCGCTTGATATGCTCTTGAAGGCGAAAAACTTTAGGACCGTCAGGCGTGTCGTAGCACCGAATGCCTTCGAAAACACCGGACCCATAATGCACCACGTGGCTCATGATGTGGATACTCGCGTCGGCCCAATCGACCAACTCGCCATCCATCCAAACTTTTCCCTGACCAAACGTCATGCGATCTCCTTCTGAAATTAGTTAGAACCGCAGAGCGTACGAAAACTACCCTTCTGAGTCAAGACAGGCCACAGATGAACACAGGGGTAAATGCATCAGATTGGATACTGTCTGAGAGAACATGGAAATGCCTGGGCAATGGCTCCGGAACGATTGAGGTTGCCCGGTTTGGGTAGACACGGCGTACGCTTAATGGCATCTCACCGAAACGCGAGAAGAAAACCGGCGGAGCCCGCCGGGCTCCAGGGGGAAATCCTTCACTCGGACTTTTTGGTAGGAACTGACATATGTTTTCCAACTTTGGAGCCCGGCGGGCTCCGCCGGATCTTTCTGGCCCAAGTCACGGTTCCTAAACCTCCTCCGTGGTGGACGATGATAAACACAACGAGAATTGGACGCTGCCTCAGGCGAGGATGTTTTCCACAATATGCGTTTCTTCGACGCCGGTTGGGCTCTGATTGAGGCCCTGAAATTTGACCGTAAAGCGTTTGTCGTCAATGCCAAGGCAATGCAGGACTGTCGCGTTCAGATCGCGGATGTGTACGGGATCTTTGGTTATGTTGTAGCAATAGTCGTCGGTTTCGCCATGCATGACGCCCCCTTTGATGCCCCCACCCGCAAGCCATGTGCTGAAGCAACGTCCATGATGATCGCGTCCGTTGTTCAACTTGCCCTGACTGTAAACCGAGCGCCCGAATTCGCCGCCCCAGATAACGAGCGTATCATCCAGAAGTCCGCGTTGCTTGAGATCAATAACCAATCCGGCAGAGGCCTGGTCGGTGTCGCGGCACTGCGCGGTCAGGTCACGCACCAGCGATTCATGTTGATCCCAGCCGCGATGGAACAATTGAATGAATCGAATATCGCGCTCCGCCATGCGTCTGGCCAGCAGGCAGTTGTAAGCGTACGTTCCCGGCAGGCGCGCATCCTGCCCATAGAGCGCAAACGTACTTTCCGGCTCGTCCGAGAGATCCGTAATTTCGGGCGCCGATGCCTGCATGCGGTAAGCCATCTCGTATTGATAATTTCGCGCTTCAATTTCAGGATCGCCGGTTGCATCCAGGCGAATCCTGTTGAGCTCGGCCAAATCGTTGAGCATGTTGCGCCTGCTCTTACGATCCACGCCGGACGGATCGTCGAGGTAAAGAATCGGCGTCGCCCCGCCGCGCAGCTGAACGCCCTGATGACTTGAGGGAATAAAGCCACTGCCCCACAGTCGCGAAAAGATGGGCTGCCCAGGGTTTTTGCCCGTGCCCTGCGACAACATCACGACATAGCTGGGCATGTCCTTGTTTTTGCTGCCGAGGCCGTAACTGCACCATGCGCCCATGCTAGGCAGACCAGGCACTTGCGAACCGGTGTTGATAAACGTAATGCCCGGGTCGTGATTAATGGCTTCGGTGTGCATGGACTTGACCAAGCTGATTTCGTCGGCAATGCCACAGGTGTGCGGCAGTAAATCGCCGATCGTGACGCCACTCTGTCCGCGCGGCTTAACCGCCTGGATCGGGGCGTTGACCAGAAACTCTTTCTGACCCGACGTCATCCCCGTCACGCGTTGTGTTCCCCGCACACTGTCCGGTAGTGGCGTGCCGTGAAGTTGTTGCAGCACGGGCTTGTGATCAAACAGATCGATGTGCGACGGTCCGCCCGATTGAAACAGATAAATCACACGTTTGGCCGTTGGCTTGTGGTGTGGCAACCCGAAACGCGGCCCCGCATTGCCAGCGCTGCTCGCCAAGCCGGACATGCTTGGAATGCCCATATACGCCATGGTGCCCAGACCGGTCCCGATGAATCCCCTGCGTGACATGGAATGACTTTTCATAAGGCCCTACTGCTTCGTAATAGTTTCATCTAGGTTCAGGATCGTCGACGCCACCATCGTGTATGCCGCGAGATCCAGAGGCGCTTCCGGCCCGTCGTGTTTAGACATAAGCGCGACCGCAGCTGCGGGATTCTTCGCAAAGCGCTGGCGCTCGCGTTCGAATCCACGCACAAGCACGGCGGTTTCTTTTGCCGTGGGCATGCGCGCAGTTGCGAGTCGGAAAGCGTGGCGAATGCGACTTTTGATTTCGGCGCCGCCCTCTGCCATCATGCGCTGAGCCAACGCGCGCGCTGCGTCGACGAACTGTGGATCATTCATCAGCACGAGCGCCTGTAGCGGGGTATTTGTCTTCATGCGTCGAACCGTGCAGGTCTCCCGCGTGGGTGCATCGAACATGGCCATGGCAGGCGGCGGCGCTGTTCGTTTCCATGCCGTATACATGCTGCGCCGATAGCGATCCGCGCTAACACTGTCGAAATACGCCTGAGCGGAGAAAAACCCACCATGTCCAAAATGACTCACCTGACGCCATAAGCCCTCGGGTTGATTAGGAAAAGCACTCGGACCACCGACAACAGGATTCAGCAGGCCGCTGATCGCCATCGCGTTGTCGCGCACCAATTCGGCCGGTAGTCGCGTCCGCGGCGCACGCGCCAGCAATCGATTGTACGGATCTTGCGCCAACATCGACGCCGATATTTCAGACATTTGTTGATACGTTTCGCTCATGACCATCTCTTTAAGCAAGGCGCGTACATTCCAACCATCGCGCTTGAATTCAACCGCAAGCGTATCCAGCAACTCGGGATGCGACGGCCATTCGCCTTGTGAGCCAAAGTCTTCCGCTGTGCGCACGATCCCAACACCGAACACCAACTGCCAAAAACGATTAACCGCGACGCGCGCGGTCAAGGGATGTGACGCAGACGCCAGCCATTGCGCAAGCGCGAGTCGGTCGCCGGGACGCCCCTCGGGCAAATCGCCCAACACGGACGGCACCGCAGCCGCAACGACCTCACCCTTTTGATCATACTGCCCGCGTGCCAGCATCGGCGCTGTTGCTGGCGCCGTTTGATCCATGATCATCACGCTACTCATGCCAGCATCGTGTTGCTTCTGAAGGATATCTATTTCGCCATCGATGGCCTTATTAAATTTCTTGAGTACCGGATGATAGGTCGCGAATGCGTCAGCGATGCTTGCGTGTTCTGCCGGCGAGCGGGACTCAGGGGCTTTTCGGAGCATGGCACGCGAAAAGGCGATCGTTGGCGCATTATCTGGACCAAAGAGACTTCCCCAAGGGCCGTCCCCATGCCTGCCAATGACATCTGCAGCAGCGAAATCGACTCCCGACGTCCGAAGCGCCGTATTCGCATCAGCCTCAGTTGTCGCCACGCGTGCCAACCAATTGGTGTCACTCACAATGATCTCGTTTGCGCCTTCGGCGTGGCGCACCTCCAAGGCAGCCAAAAACGCCGCAACGCCACCCGTATTATGCGCGTCGACACTGATCACGTTCTCGCCTTGCACGAGCTGCGACGCGACATCCAGCGTCAATGGCGATTTCCAGTGTTCGATAGCGCCGACGCGCTTTCCGTTGACGTACAGGCGAGCGTTGTCGTCGCAGGTAAAAAACAGACGCGCCGAGGTCGGCGGTGCGCGCAGCGTGAAGCTTCTACGAATTAGAATGTGCGCAGGCACGGCATCTTGCTTGATCCAAATCCATTCAGGCTGCGCCGCGCCGTCGGGAAGAACGAATGGTTCATTTAACGCCACGGGCGGCGGTGCAGCGTCGTCCGACGTCTTCAGTTGCTCGTCGACCCATGTCGCGTACACATCCGGGAATCGTAATTCCGGGTGCACGCGGTGATATTTGAATTCATCGATGCGACGTGTGAGGCGCGCCTTAAAGTCAACGGACGCATGCAAGGGTGAACGTGCTTGCATCATGGGTTTCGTATTCCCGTTCTGGCCACCCGATCCGGGTTCGGAGGATGTGTTGAAGAACGCAAAGAAGCTGTAATAATCTTTTTGTGAAATAGGGTCGTATTTATGGTCATGGCACTGCGCGCATTTCATGGTCAATCCCAGGAAGGTCGTCGCCACGGTATCGACCTTATCGACCACATAGGCGACGCGATACTCTTCCGCGATCGTACCGCCTTCGTGCGTGTTCATGCTGTTACGCAGGAAACCGGTGGCCATTTTTTGCTCGGTCGTAGCGTTTGGCATAAGATCGCCCGCCAACTGCTCCATCATAAACTGATCGTAAGGCATGTTGGTCAGGAAGGCGTTGATGACCCAGTCACGCCAAACCCACATGTCGCGATGATCGTCGATCGAGTAGCCATTGGTATCGGCGTAGCGTGCGGCGTCCAGCCAATCCAGCGCCAGTCGCTCAGCGCACTCCGCTGACGCGAGATAACGGTCAACGAGATCCGCCCAGGCCGTCGGTGAGGAATCCGCGAGGAAAGCGTCGACTTCCGCAAGCGATGGCGGCAAGCCTCGCAGGTCCAGCGACAGCCGCCGGATCAGGGTCGCTTTATCCGCCTGACTGGAGGTGCGCAGCCCGGCGGTCTTAACGCGGGCGCGCACGGCGCGATCGATGCTCATGCGTATTGGATCGTCACGACTGGTTTGCGGCGCAATAAAGGCCCAATGCCCCTCGTAGGTGGCACCCGATTTGATCCATGACTCGAGCAGGCCAATCTGCTTCTTCGTCAGCTTATAATGGGAATCCGGCGGCGGCATCTGCTCGTCGGGGTCGATGGACCGGATGCGGTGTACTGCCTCGCTTGCGTCGAGATTGCCCGGCACAATTGCGCGTACGCCATCTCGCTCCGCGTAGGCCGCGTCGGCAAGATCCAGGCGCAGCTTGGCTTTGCGTCCTTCTTTGGCGGGTCCGTGGCAATGAAAACAGTTCTCGGAAAGAATCGGTCGAATATCACGATTGAAGCTTATGTCGCCTGCAAGCAGCGGCGTAGCCAGACACAGGCTGAGCCACCCAATCCATACCATTATGGCTTGGCAGCGTTTCGACCGTCGTTTCGAGATTATGGAAACCATCGCAGGCATTCTTGTAGCTCATCACGGTTTAAGAGAGCAGTGCAATCTAATTAATTATAGACAATCAGAACATCAGGGTTTCACAAGAATCTTGAGTGAATCCACGTCCGGGTCAGCCTGTGCACGTATGGCATCATTGATATCGCCCAAGGCGAAGGTATGTGTTGCGAGCGCTTCGGGGTCGATGCCACCGGATTCGATCAAATCAATGGCGTCAAGATAGTCGCGACGCACCGAGCTGTTTGCCCCGTGCACGTGCAGCTCTTTATAATGAATGACGTTCAAGTCAATGGATTCGTATGGGTTGGCCTTGTCGAACCCAGCGAAGAGCGAGAGATGCCCCCCCATCGCCAACATATGCAAGGCGGGATCAACGAGCGATTTGGCAGACGCCGAGCATACGACACCATCCACGCCGCGACCG
>JBLHHU010000149.1:0-8175 GCA_047615735.1 Kiritimatiellia bacterium
GCTCTTTGAGACCGATAAAAGAACCACTACTCTGCAAAATACGCAGACTGATGCTCTCGCCATAGACCGTTGGCATGGTGGAGACACGAATATCAATATCGCGTCCCTGAACCCGCAAACCAATGCGGCCATCCATTGGCAATCGCTTTTCAGCAATGTCCAGATTGGCCATCACCTTGATACGCGAAATAATGGCATTCTGAAATCGCGCGAGCTGGCTAGGCACCGGCGTATGATGAAGCACACCATCAATACGATAACGAATGCGTAGTGACTTCTCCATCGGCTCGACATGAATATCGGTTGCGCCCTGTTTAACAGCCTCCGAAATGATCTGGTTCACGAACTTTACGATCGACGCTTCTTGATCCAGTTCGCTCAGTTCTGATTTTCCGAGGGAAATATCTGCATCAACGTCGAAACGATCGTCGAGCATCATCTGGTCAACGGTTTCGGCACCCACTCCGTAGAACGATTTGATTGCATCTTCGATATCGCTGGAAGGACACAGCGCAAACTTCACGCGCGAACGCGACGCCAACCGCAACGCATCGAGTACCATTGTATTGAGGGGATCATTGGTCGCAACCGTCAGGATGTCGTTATCCAAACTGACAGGCATGACGTTGTATTGAAAAACCGCTTTCGTCGGCAGGAGTTCAAGGACCTCCTGCGGAATCTCGTCAGACCCCAAACGCGTATAAGGAATGCCAAGAACCTTGGCCATCGCTTCGAGGAATTGATCCTCCTGAGCATAACCTTCGTCGGCCACAATCTGGGTGACACTGCGATCCCCTTCGCGCGCTTCTGTCATTAGGGTGAGGATATCCGGATCAGAGAAGAGATCGGTGCGCTTCAACAACGCGGCCAAATAAGCTGACGCTTCATTGGTCATGCGGGCACCTCATCGACCGCTTTGATCTTGGCATCGCGTGGTTGCCCCAGTGCCCATTCGGACTGACGCGCAATTCCCATCATGATATTAACGTCGTCGTAAGTGAATGCCCCACGAGCCATGATGCGCCGAAATCCAAGCATCATATGATCGGCCTTATCTTCTGACATAAAATCAACCTCAAGTAGCAGCTCGCGCCACATGCTAAACATTCGCTCACGCAACGCCGACGGCGCTGGTTCAGATTTTTCGCTGTGCGGCGAGAAACTATCCGTCGCAACAAAAATTTCATACAAACAAATCAACACCGCCTGCGAAAGGTTCAACGAGGAATACGTGTCGCTCGTAGGAATTTGAATGATATGGGTACACAAGGCCAGATCATCGTTATTGAGACCGTTGTCCTCTGGCCCAAAAACAAGTGCAACGCGCGTACCGTCACCAACCGTTTTCAGAATTTCCTGCGCCCAGTCACGCGCGGTGCGGGCGTGCTGACGATAAAGACCACCGCGCGCCGTTGTGCCGATCACCATGCCGCAATCCGCGACAGCGGCGGCCAAGTCGGGATACGCCGTACGCGCCTCTAAAATGGCTGAGGCATGGCAGGCCATCATACGCGCCTCCTGCAGGTCGAGCGTACGCGGTGCCGCAATGGCCAAATCCTGCACACCCATATTACCCATGGCGCGACAAATCGAACCAACATTTCCACCGTAAAGCGGGCTCTTTAGCACAACACGAACATGCGAAAGCGCTTCACGCACTTCTGGTGAAATCTCAAAATTTTCTGTGATATCTGTCACTCGTCAGATTCCCTTGTGCAATCGATTCATCCATTGAAACCGCAAAAGTGGTACACCCTACCACCCCAACGGATCACTTTCACCTGTGATTTGAGCAGAACGACCTTTAATGATGGTTTTCTTGTTCTTTTCGCGTTTTTCGATCAATTCTTGCAAAGAACGTAGCTCTGCTTCCATTTTCGTCAGTTCCTGGCGCATAAGCTCCTGCTTAATTTCAAAACAAGCGCCAAGCGTTTCCTCAACCTCAGCGTGTTTGACATCCTTTTCCTCAGGCGACGCATGGCGTAAGACGTCCGCTTGATCGTAGGCCTTCATCTCCAACTTCTGATACCGCAACAACTGTTCATAACGCTTTGGGTCATCCTTGCGTGCGCGCATCAATTCGGCACAGTCACGAACAATCCCAGTAAGGTACGCCACTGAACGGTCGACGTCACGCATAGAGAGCTCAGTAAAATAACGCACTTCGTGGGGAAAATGAAGACGCATAAACACAAGAACTTCAGTCGGGTCGACGTCTGGAAATCGCGAAAAAACCGCCTCCAGAATTTTGTTTTCGCGTTTCGTAGAAAGAGGAATAGGTGGCACTCCGGGGTTTGAACCTTTTTCAACGGCAACATCGGGGCGCACCATTCGCAATGCTTCATCAGGCGGTGGATCGCCACGTCCTGTCGACGGCAACATCAACAAGCCAAGCACCGTAAACAGAGATACGCGTAACGCATTCATATGTATTCTCCTATATTTTCCCAAAAGTATTCAGGGACGTTCTTGCCTTTAGATTTCCCTGACTCGGTTCAAGACCACGCTTTAAATCCCCAATCTCAGACTCCAACTGCGCCATTGCTTCTTGAATGCGCGTCATCAACTGGGTGGCACGCCGCTCGAATCCCGGCGGCAGCGGGGGCTCATTGCTACGGCGGAAATTGTACATATCCTGTTCGAGGTTCTTCTGTGCAGAGACAATTTCCATATCAGCAGGTCTAGAAATAGGCGGCAATGGTGGATAAACCACATCGCGCTGCGGCACTAGCCGTTCTACAATCGGGGCCTCGACAACAGCCACCTCATAAACAAGCGACTGAACGTCATCACCGAGATCCAACCTGAGCACAAATACGGCCAACGCTGCCGCAGCGGCCAGCCCGATACCGACTGGCGAAAAATGCAAAGTCCGTGTCTTCTGCGGTTGCGAGGCCGACACAGATAGGCGTCGCTCGGCAAGTATTGCCTCAGCGGCCTGACGCGTCTTCGCCCGCTGCTCAGCAGAAAGGTCAGCAGGTGCTTTCGCACCCCTCACCAGCAACGTTTCTAATTCATCGGTTTTCATCCATGTCTCCAAGCGCGTCGGCCAACTTTTTCAAACTACGGCGTGATTTCCAGAGCACCGTCCCCAACGGCCGTTTTAAAAGGCGAGCAATCTCGCGAAACGGAAGTTCATTAAAGTAGTGCAATACCAATATTTCGCGTTCAACAGAGTCCAACGCGTCCAGTTCCTGATCAAGAAGGCGTCGTAGATCACCTTGCTCAAGATCTTTTGTAACCGATTGTCCATCATCACGCCTTTGCTCATCGACGACACGTAGTACATCTTCATCCGGTAACGCCGCCTCAAATTTTCGTCTCCGCAAGATGTCGTATGACCGATTTCGTGCGACCCTATAGAGCCATGCCGACGCGCCCCGCTTCGGATCAACCTTGTCAATGGATCGTACCAATTCGAGAAATACATCCTGCGTCACCTCCTCGGCCTGTGCCTGAATGCCTAGCAGACCGCGCACATAAGCCAGAATCGCCTTGCGATACGTCGCAAATAGAGCGTCGAACGCATCGACATCCCCCTTGCGCAAGCGCACGATCAATTCGGCATCTGGTTGTTCCACGGAAGTCCTGGCCTTCATCTAAGTTCTACGGACAAGGTCGTGCCCTTATTGGGCAATTTTGATGAATACATAATAAGGTAGCACATTCCCGCCCCTTACCGCCCCTCAGCAATACCCG
Organism: Kiritimatiellia bacterium; assembly: GCA_047615735.1. Taxonomy (GTDB): domain Bacteria; phylum Verrucomicrobiota; class Kiritimatiellia; order UBA8416; family JAIOPI01; genus JAPKCZ01. The sequence continues at coordinate 3,700 of JBLHHU010000149.1, forward strand.
CCAATTCCCTTTTACTTGGCTGGTATACTTGCTATAAAACCGCTTTGCTTTTGCAATGGAAGGAAGGCCCAATGGACGAATTATTGCGACATCTTAAGGAAAACGCTCGGGAATCCACGCAGAATCTTGCCCGAATGCTGGATACCACGGAAGATGATATCTGTGCGCGCATTAAGGTTTACGAGGAAAATGGCGTTATTCGCGGCTATCAGGCCATTTTGAACGAGGACAAACTGTCGTTGACCACCGTGCGTGCTGTCATTGAAGTCAAAATCACCCCGCAGCGCGAAGGTGGCTTCAACACCGTGGCCGACCGTATTGCCAATTTTTCTGAAGTTGAATCCGTTCATCTCATGTCGGGCGGTTACGATTTGCTCGTCTTCGTGGCAGGCGAACGCCTTCAGGAGGTGTCCTACTTCGTGAACGATCGCTTAGCCACGATCGATGGCGTTATTTCCACCTCAACCCATTTCGTGCTGAAAAAGTATAAGGACCAAGGCGTGCTTATGGATCAGCAAAAACGTAGCGAACGCCTACTGGTCTCGCCCTAGCCCAAGGCGGACACGTTCGCAACGTATATCCCCTGACGACAGAAATTCCTCATGAATAGCCCCACGTCCAACCGAAGCTATGTTGCCCCCTATATCAAGGATGTCCCGCGATCAGGCATTCGTGATTTCTTCGAAATCGTCAGCACACGCGAAGATATTATCAGTCTCGGCATCGGCGAACCCGATTTTGTCGCGCCGTGGAACATTTGCGAAGCCTCCGTGTACGCACTCGAACACGGCGCCACCTCCTACACCTCCAACCTCGGCACACTCGAACTGCGCAAGGCCATCTGCGACTATCTGGCCAAGTTCGATCTAAGTTACTCACCGGAAGAGGAAACCCTGGTTACCGTTGGCGTCAGTGAAGCACTCGATCTCGCCATTCGTGCTGTGGTGACACCTGGCGACGAAGTGATTTACCACGAACCCGCCTTCGTGGCCTATGCTCCTTTGATCACCTTTGCGCACGGTGTGCCCGTCTCCGTCACAACGCGCCGTGAAGATAACTTCCACCTACGCCGTGAGGCCCTCGACGCCGTTGTCACGGACCGTACGCGCGCCCTCTTGATTAATTTCCCGACGAACCCGACCGGCGCCATCATGCGCGAAGACGAACTGCGCGAGATCGCCCAATTTGCAATCGATCACGACATCGTCATCATCACGGATGAAATTTATGCCGAACTAACCTTCGGCGAAAAGCACGTCAGTATCGCCAAACTCCCCGGCATGAAAGAACGTACCATTCTGCTCAACGGACTCTCAAAAGCATGGGCCATGACGGGCTTCCGCATTGGCTACGCCTGCGCGCCGCATGACCTGATTGAAGCCATGATGAAGATCCATCAATACACCATGATGTGCGCGCCCGTTTTGAGTCAAAAAGGGGCCGAAGAAGCATTACGCGGCACGCAAAATGACGTGCGTCGCATGTTTTTGGAATACGAAAAACGGCGCAACTTTCTGTGCGCACGATTCAATGAAATGGGCCTGCCCTGCCAACCACCTGAAGGCGCATTTTACGCATGGCCTTATATCGGGGACTTCGGCCTGACCGCCATGGAGTTCTCGATGGCTTTACTGGAAGAAGAAGACGTCGCCTGTGTTCCAGGCACCGCGTTTGGACCCTCCGGCGAAGGGTTTCTCCGCTGTGCTTTTGCGACAAACATGGACGAGCTCAAAGAAGCCGCCGACCGCATTGAGCGCTTCATCAAGAAGCGCAAATAGCCGCGCATGCCTTTCGCATCCGAAAAAATCCGTGTCTTGGTCAGCCACGCAACGGATGTGCTTCTGCTTCTCCTCGCCGTACACCTTTCCCTCGGTGAATCAAAAGCTGAAACGAACTACCCACACCCGCCTGTGGTCGCCGTGACTACAAATGGTGCAATACAATCCTTTCTCATGCTTGGCCCAATGCCCACGGCCGGCCTGACCATAAACAACATTCATGGTGAGCGTCATTGCGCACCATGCAACGGCCAACTCTTTCGTGCTGAACAATGGAGTGGCTGGTGGCGACCCGTTCAATCCGACGATGCGCGTCACGACATCATGCGCTACACAGGAGACTACACGCCCTCGGCTTGGCCGCCGCACTACCCTGATGCAGTCTATCTCAACGCCTATCTTACCGTGACTGTGGCAACAAATATTGTCATCGACCTATCCGGCATTCTTTCTGACGCCCACATATTCATCGACGGTGTTCGCCACGCGTCAAACACCACTGAATTTCCGACCGCCTTATCCGCAGGCACGCACCAGCTGATGATTAAATGTTTTGGATTTCAAGAGACGAATCACCAGTGGAATGTGTCGTGTCGATTGCTTAACGAAGCCCGCAAACCGACAAGCAACGTATCCGTCACACTGAATCATCCAAATGACGCTCCCGCAGAACTCAGTTTTCGTAACCGCGACACCTTCACACCGGGTGAAGCACCTTCCGATCGCCTCGATATCGATGTTCGTACGCCACGCAACATCCCAGAGTCCCGGATCATTCAGGAAGACCAGCCGATCCCATTGATCCTTTCGGTCCGCTATTTGAATGGCCTGGAAATGTTACGCACCTACGGGCCAGTCCGCTACACAAGTTGGACAGGATTTCGCGGCAGCGCCAAAATCGAAACCTTTGATTTTTGGGGTAGAACCGTCGCAGAAACAACCACCGACATCACAATCAAATCGTTGATGACAACGTCGATTAATCCGAATTTCAAAATCCTGAAACGTGGCCACTACACGATGCGCCTGACGCTATTCGACGAAGCGGGGCGACGCCTACTGCAACGTAGTGTTTCGAACATATCTCGCACACGTGAAGGCAGCGTACCGATGCAGTTTGCCGTTATTTCAGCCGAGCGCAACACAACGCCTGAGCCCAAATCCAAATTAGCAGCAAGCGTGCAGCAACCACCGGGATGGCCTGCCGCGTTCGACGACAGTCGCTTACTTGGCATTTCGCACGCATTCGGCGCACGCCTATATATGACAGATGACGTATCCTTCTTGCCAACCGTCACAAACGGCAATGCCTATATATGGCCTAAAGAGATCAACAAACGCGTGGCGCAAGCGCAGAAACTGGGAATGCTGTTATGCGGAAATTTGAATAGTGTATCGTCAGAGGCGTACAACGACGCGGCGCTTCAATCGACGCTCACCCGTTACGCAGACACCATTCACCATTGGCAGGTGCACGAAAACAGCGAAGGAGCTAAGGGCGTCAGTATTGCCAAACTCCAGAAATGGGCTCCTGCAGCAACCGTGATTTCGTCCGGAATCGTAGGTGCTGACATCAAAAGCATCACGCACCACAAGCTACAAACCCACTTGCGCACAAATGACTGGTTGAACCTGCACACCTATTCATGGGGCTATATAGATGAGCCACAACTTGTCACGGGCCCTGTCCAAACGATGTTGTCCAAAATCGACGGCCCACCTGCACTCATCATCGGACGCACGGGCCATGACCGTGGGTATCCCGTCAACGGTGTGCTTGGCCAAACACAACAGCTCTCCAAATGGTTCGTTTACGCCTTGAATCAAGCGCGTATCAAAAAGGTGTTTTTCAGCATGACACCCGCACAGCGTTGGACGCCGGTTGACGCTGACTACGGGCCCTACCCTGCCTGGCTGGCTCTACGGACGCTTGGGCTCACACTCGACGGCGCTGAACCCGAAGGTGCAATACACCCATCTCCGACAACACACGCCTTCCGCTTTCGCGACGACAACAGGCACGTTGTGGTCATGTGGCACGACAAAAACGCACCCATTCAAATCACAGCATCCATCGACGTGACGTACATCAACATGATGGATGAGCGTTTTTCCGTTTCCGCGAATGACGCCATACCCGTGGATCGACTTCCCATCGTACTGCAATCCGCCAAACCGTTCACGATAAGCACTCACGATGCGGACAGTGACTGATGGAAACTGCCCGCGATGTTTTACGCGTCAGTCTCATTCAGTGCGATAGCACCGACGACATCAAAGAAAATCTCGCGGTCATCGACAACCAGGTCGCTGCATGCGCAGACGAATCGGATCTCATCGTTTTGCCGGAACTCTGTTGTTTTCGAGCTGGCATGAAACACTATGTAGAAATTGCAGAACACATCGACGGCACGCTATCCAAGCGCATCGCCACGCTGGCCCGAACGCATACGACGTGGATCCTGCTGGGCAGTTTCGCGGAGCGCGACGGTGAACACGTCTACAACAGCTCAGTGTTATTCGCGCCCACAGGCGAGCGCGCGGCTGTGTATCGTAAGATTCACCTGTTTGGCATTGCGCTAAACGATGGGACAACGGTAAACGAATCCGATGCGTACACATCTGGCACGGCGCCTTGCGCAACGCATATCCAAGGGTGGCAGACAGGTTTGTCGATTTGCTACGACTTGCGTTTCCC
>JBLHHU010000150.1:0-8081 GCA_047615735.1 Kiritimatiellia bacterium
CAAATCATGCGGTGACGCTCAGCGTCGTGCGATGATAAAGCCGGCGGAGCCCGCCGGGCTCCAACGGCTTTATCTGGACCCAGTCACTATTTCGCGCGCATGTCGTAGCACATCATTGTGCCTTGTTCGCGTAAGTAGAGACGGCCGTCGAGAATGACGGGGTGGGACCAGCTTTTGCCTTCTTGATGGGCTGGCGTGAAGCTGCCCAACAGTTCGTAGGCGTCGGGTGTGGCTTTAATCAACGCCACGATCCCGTTTTGATATCGAAACACGAGATTGTTGTCCGCGAACAGGACGGCAGCCGATCCTTCGCCGGGCCCACGAATGTCGCCGCCCCACACCACTTTGCCCGTTTTCATGTTCAAGCATGTCGGGAAGCCTTTGTTGTGTTTCGTGCCCGCATAAATGTGGCCGCGATGCAGAATCATGCCGCCGTGGTGATTCTGAAAATCTTTGGCATTTAAGAAGTATTCTTCGCTGGCTTTGACCCCATCTCCGTCGCGCGACAGTTTGAGTAGCGCCGCGCCGGTGCCGTAGCCGGTTGACGCGAAAACATAATCGCCGTGAACAAGGGGTGTCGAAATGTTGGCGGTTCCATTCGCAACGGCGTCGTAGCCCCAGAGAAATTTTCCGTCTTTAGCGCGCACACCCATGACGCCGCGCCCGGTCAATTGAACGTACTGCTTCACGCCAGCACCTTTGGATATGACAACAGATGAATAGCCTGCGCCGTCATTGCCCTTTTGGCTGTAATCCGGTTCCGTGGCGCGCCAGATTTCATCGCCTGTGCGTTTGTCCAGGGCGACGATGATGGCGTCTTTCGCGCCCGGTGTGACGATCAGGCGATCGCCGTCCACCAGTGGCGATTCCGAGTAGCCCCAGCCGGACATCATCTTGCCACCAAAATCGCCTGCGAATGTTTTGGTCCATACGGCCTCACCTGTGGCGACGCGGGCACATATCAGATCACCCTTTAGGCTTATGGCGTAAACGACGTCGCCGTCTACGGTTGGTGTGCCGTTGCAGTGGTCACCGTCACCGAATGGTGTGGCCCACAGAATGGTGCCGTCTTCGGCGTTGGCGGCAATAAGGCATTCTTTGTCGTCGATGCGGCCCAGCGTGAAAATCCTGCCGTCGGTGATAGTCACGCTGGAATACCCGCGCCCGAATCCTTCGGATTTCCAGAGCAGGGGCAGTCCGGCCTCAGGAATCGTCTGCACCAATCCCTTTTCGGGGGATTTACCGTCGCGTTGTGCGCCGCGCCATTGCGTCCAGTCCCTTTGTGCGGCTGAAGCTGTCGAAACCAAAATCGATGAAATCAGAATCATGAGTCCTGGGCAATGCGTCATTCTTTTCTCCTGTGGCGTGTTTGCGTGTTTGCGTGTTTGCGTGAGTGCGTGAGTGTGGGAGTGTGGGAGTGTGGGAGTGTGGGAGTGTGGGAGTGTGGGAGTGTGGCCCCATCTTTTCTGACTTGGCTGCTTGAGATGCACAACGTGTCTGGGTTGGCCATCATATTGACCGACTCACGGTAAACTCGATGTTCGCTGAAATGGTTGACTAAGCTCATAAAAACCCTCACATACCCACGTGCTTTCTTTACTTAACTTTTGACACACCCCTTATGCCCCTGTGACCTGTGTGTGCATTCGATGCAGAGAATCTGACATGGGATTCCAGAAAATGCGATTTGAAAGCGCCGCGTCGGCAGGCTAAGGTTCGGAATTATATTTTTTAAACAGGGACACGATTTCATAAACCCACGGTTTCGGCCATTTTAGCCTGACACAGACGACGGAGACAACGGATGCATATTCACAATGTATATTTCTGGTTAAATGCGTGCAGCGATGCGGATCGCGCCGATTTCGAAAAGGGCCTTGCGGCGCTTATGGATATCTCGCAGATCCAAACGGGCTATTGGGGTGTTCCTGCCGGCGTGGACAGAGAGGTTGTGGATGGCAGCTATGACTATTCGTTGTCGCTGATCTTCAATACGCGTGCCGATCACGATACGTATCAGTCGGATGCTGATCACGATGTGTTTATTGAGCGGCACAAGCATCTCTGGAGCGCCGTCAAGGTGTTCGACACCACCACCAAATAGCAGAACAGGTCTTGGACTTACGGCGTGCGTGCTTTCAGAACGTGTGACGCCGCGACAAGCTGGGTTTGAAGGTCGCTGATCAACGTTGTGTAATTGTCGAGCGTGCCCGAAGGGCTCGTGACGGCGTCGTAGAGTTTCTCGTACGTGGTGTGCATTGTTGTCAGATCGTGATGGTTGTTTTGAAGGGACGGCGGTGGCGTGCGCAATCGTTCCATATAGTCGTTGATGTTCGCATGGTATTGGGTCAGGGCATCTGCGTCTTTCTTGATGGCCTTGTCGATGCGATCCTGGAGAGGGACGATCTGGGTCCCGCCTTCCGCATGTTTGGCGAAGCGTTGCCATTCGTTGGCGACCGTTTTCGAGACGCGCACGCATTCGGCGGACTCTTTCAGGACCAAGGCACTTGTCGATTGTAAGAGCACATTGTATTTCGCTGTCTTCTCGCGTTGGGTCTTGGCCTTCATTTGACTGCTGACGAAAAAGATGCCGCCGCCCAGAATGGCGGCAATGACGATGGCGATGATCACGGGTTTGGCCTTACTGGCGGCGGGGGGGGCAGGTTGGCTCGCGCTCGGTTTTCGTGTGCGCGGGACTTGGATCGACGTTCTTGGTCGCGTTTTCAGCTGGCGCTTTTGCGGGGCAGGTTTCTGTGGAACCGCTTGCTCGGGGTCCGCCGCGGGCGCTATCATCTGTCCGCCGCATTCCGGGCATTCGAGTTCGGTGCCTGCGTCTTCTGGCTCCACAGACAGGCCCAGGCCGCAGTGGGGGCATGCGAATTGAATATCAGTCATCGGTCATTTCGCGTTTTGGCGATGCAGGGGGGCATCGTTATGTTGCAACGGTTTCTGCCTCTGCAGTCTCGCCGTGGTTTACACGCCACCATAATGATTATATAAGTACTCAAAGTCTAGCAAACAACAATCCGGCACGGTTTCGTCTGGATCATTGCGTTGACCCGCGGGCCGCGCTGATGCCAAGATGCTACGCAGGGCTGCGCCATTGGCCTGAAAGACTTGCGCGTATGGCCACCTGATGGTTGGCATAAGAAATACAGAACGAAGGGTGATTCCATGTTGAAGCGAGGCGTCTTGGGTATTGTTGGTGCGTTTGTGGTGGTGGCGATGTTCGTTCCGGTTGGGGCCGAGGCTTTGGAGAGCAGGCTCAAGCAGGGCATTTTGGACAAGCCCATGAATTTCCCTGATCCTGCCAAGGATCCAACCAAACCCGCCGTTGGGGGCGTGCGCTGGTTCTGGCCCACGCACGCACGTAACTATGAACGCCGCAAAGCGGGTAACATTGATTTGATCTTTCTGGGAGATTCCATCACACAGGGTTGGCCGGGCGATCTGTTCGCTCAGCATTATGGCAAACTCAACGCGGTCAACTTCGGCTGTGGCGGCGATAAAATTCAGCACACGCTGATGCGGTTGGAAGGCGAGGACGGCGAAATTCGTGGGACGACGCCCAAAGTTATTGTTTTATTGCTCGGTATCAACAACATGGCTGACAATTCCGCCGAGGAGATTGCTTACGGGACGGCCAACATGGTGAAGCGCCTGTTAACAGAATGCCCCCAGACGACGGTCTTGCTGATGGGGATACTTCCAACCCGCGGCGGCGACAATGATAAGATCAAAGCGGTCAATAAACTCACGGCCACGCTGGAAAACCGAAAGAATGTTCGCTTCCTTGATATCGGTTCCAAGTTTTATGGAAAAGACCGTAAGGTCAACGCCGACTTGTTCAGTGACGGTGTCCATTTGAGCCGAAACGGATACGCGGTCTGGCGCGACGCCATGAGCCCCTTGTTGCAGCAACTGATGCGTAGCCGTTAGTACCGAATGGCACTTAGACAAGCGCGTTTGGGACAGCACAAACCCCTCGGCTGTGCCATTCGGTATGTGGGTGTGCGGGGAAAATCGAAGAAGGACCTGGTGCCAGGGCATTCTCCAACTCCCACACTCACATCCCCACATACATGGCGCACCCTGTGATTGCCCGAAACATGGCTTATCTAAGCGCCACTCGCCGCTAGTGCCCTGTCATTTAAATGCGTTTGTCGTGTCCGACGTTTATCGGACATGACCTCTATTGCTGAGTGCATTATCCTGATTGTGAATGTGAGCCGCTGCGAGGCTCTGAAAACCATCAGGAAGACATGTCTATGAGCATCGCAACACTGTCGGTCGAGCATCCGAAACGCCATTGGAAGCAAACAATGAGCGGAGCTAAGCAAGTAACCTGTATGGTGCTGGCCACGGTCGTCTTGGGTGTCGCAGGGGAACTTCATGGCTCGAATTTGGCTGTCAAAGATGGCGAATCCATTGCGTTTTTGGGTGATTCGATTACGGCGGCAGGTGCACGCGAAAAGCTGGGCTACGTCAATCTTGTGATCCGCTCTTTTGCCGCAAACGACGTGGATGTCAGGGCCATTCCCGCCGGAATTGGGGGCCACAAATCGAACCAGATGCTGGCGCGCTTGGAGCGCGATGTGTTGAAAAAGAAACCTGACTGGATGACGTTGAGCTGTGGTGTAAACGATGTTCTGCATGGGGCCGGCGGCGTTTCTCTCGAAGACTACAAGGTCAACATCACCGAGATCGTTGACCGCTGTCAGGCGGCGGGCATCAAGGTCATGATTCTAACGGCGACGATGACCGGCGAAGATCAGGCCAATGCGAACAACAAGACGTTGCTTGGCTACAATGAATTTTTGAAGTCATTGGCTAAAGAGAAGAAATGTCTGCTGGCCGATTTGAACGCCGAAATGCAGGCTGCGGTTGCAAAAGCGGGGCCCGGCCACAACGGCAAATTACTAACCTCGGATGGCGTGCATATGAACCGTGACGGCAACATCATGATGGCGATCGGCGTGCTTAAGGCTTTCGGCATGACCGACGAGCAACTTGAGATCGCGAAACGTTGGTCTGGACCAAAGATTTCTTCAGAGCCCGGCCCGCATCTCATTATCTTCTTCGGCGACAGCATCACCAAGGCGGGTGGCTATTACAAAATCATCAGAAACGAGCTTCGTCGATTGAGTCCTGCGATTCCGCCGGATATGCACAATTTCGGGCATGCCAGCGAAACGGTGTCGAACTTGAGTGAGGCCTATCATCCGGGGCGTCGCCCGTGCATTCACAACTGGGTTGGGGCTATCGTGGAAGAGAAACCGAATTTAATTTCGGCATGCTATGGTATCAATGATGCCATTTATCATCCGTTCAACGAGGAGCGCTTTGCTGCCTACAAGAACGGTATCGAAAGTCTGATTGAAAAATTCCAGGCGGTCGGTTCCTATGTGGTTCTTTTTACGCCCCCGCCTTTTGCAGCGAAAGGGCCTGCTTTCCCTGAGGGGACTACGGAGGCCGAGCGTGACATTTTATTGGCGCAGGCCAACGCGGCGGCCGAGCTTGAAGCACAGAAGGACCCCAATAAGTTTGGCTATCGCACAGCCTATCCATATTACGATGAAGTCATGGCGCGCTATGCCGACTATATTCTAAGCCTCTCGGATCGCGAGGGCGTCAGTGTCGTCGATATCCGTACGCCGATGTTAGAGCGTATCCATGAGACGCATGGGGGCGATGCGATTCATCCCAATGGGACTGGCCACGCCGTCATGGCTGAGGCGTTTCTGAAAAAATGGCCCAAGATCAAAGATAAGGCCAATGCCTACAACAAGGCCTTTGCCAAAGCCGTAGGTAAATAGACGCTCAAGAGCTGCGCGCGCAAGCTGTCTGCAAACCGGCGGGCCCCGCCGCACTCCAGAGTGTCGCCTGCTAAGCCTGAGAGTCCCTTTGGATTCCGGCGGGCTCCGCCGACAGTGCTTTGGTGCATTTCAATGGCGAAAGAATGTTGAGAAGCGTCTGCGCGGGGAGCGCTGCGTGATCAGATGTCGAGCATACGGGAGGCTAGGTTGGAGAAGGCTTCTTCGACGGCAACGCCTTCTTTGGCGCTGGTTCGAATGATGGGCCAGCCCTTCTCGCTGAGGATCTTTGTATCGTCCGTGGTCACTTCCCACGTTGCTGACAAGTCGACCTTGTTGATGGCCAGTAGAAACGGCACATCGCCCAGAACGGATTCGACATATTCTTTCACGCGAATGGCTTCTTCGAAGGTTTCTTTGCGTGTTCCATCCGCGACAAGGATGTATCCGGAGGCGCCGCTGAGGTAGGCGGTTTGGAAACGTTGTGAGAGGTTGATTCCCTCGATGTCCCATAGCATCAGCGTGACATCTTGCTCCTGCACGGCAACGTTCTTCTGGTCAATTTTTACGCCAACGGTTGCCAGATATCTGTCGGAAAAAATGCTCTCCACGTATCGTCTGACCAAGCTGGTCTTTCCGGCGGCCGCGCTACCAAGCATGCAAATTTTCTTTTTAATCAACGCGGTCCTCGTGTGGTGAAGATTATCGTTAGATTCAATCCCTTCACCAAACCATGAACCGCATTAAATATCAAGCTGAATTGCTGTTTTTTGCCATTTAGGCGCGGTGCTGAACCATCCTTTGCAATGCGGGCGCGTAGCGGGGGCACAAAAAAGGCGCAGCGTGTGCGGCTGCGCCTTTTTTGTAAAATGTGGGGCTGTCTTAGGGTGCGTTTGTGGACAGACCCGGCTGATAATAGACAGGTGCATTTGTTGGCACGACGGTGTCGTACCATACATTGGTTCCGGTCCCAGAGGGGGTCAGGCTGGTGGCCACTTTAATCCACGGGTTAACCTCGTTGAGGTTTGTCGCACGTTGGACGAAAAGATCGGTTGCGAGGTTGGTCTCGGTGCCGATAACCCACCATATGCAGTTTGATACACCGAAATATTCGGTGCGCACAATGTGGAAATAGTCGTTAACGTTGTCTGGGTCCGTGCCTGCAACGAATTCGGCCCAGTTTGATGCGCCGTCATTGTCTTCGTCGAGCGTTCCTTCATTGGGTGGAATGCCATTGTCGGTCAACCACTGCTCAAACGGTGTCAAGCTGGGTGTGTTCGTCGAGAAGGCCGCAATCGTTTCAGCGACGACGATATCGTCGACGATGCCCGCACCGCTGAATCCGACAGAGCTAAGGTAGTCATTATTTGGGCCTGTTCCGCCATATCCGCTGTCGGCGATGAGGAACCAGGGGCCGCCGTCTGGGGGGCCGGGGTCAAAAAAACCAGGCTGGGACGAATAACCGTTGGTAGAGGCAAGCAGGACGCCGTCCAGATAGACTTGAAAAAAGTTCTCTCCGAAATTGCCGAATTCGGCTTCCACATCCGAGATGTAATTAATCAGAACACTAAGTCGCACGAAATCATTGGTGCCGATCGGTGTGTGGGCCGCAAAGGTGTTGGAGCTGACTTGTACCTGAAATGCTGTCCATGTCTGCTCTACGCTTGCAAAACCCGTTGTGTAGAAGGCGTGTCGAACAACGAGCTCTCCGTTGGTGTTGACGTAGGCCGCGAGCTGAGCGTCAGCCGGTGCTTCCGGTTCGAAGCTCAGATGGCCGGGTTGGGCAACGAGGTCAACCCAAACGTTGGTCGGATCTACGTTGACATCATCGGCGAAGTTGAAGCTGTTGCTGATGTCGCCAAGGATCTGCATGGCGATGTTGTGCGAGGCCACTGGCAATGGGTAACCACCGGTTGGCTGTGTGTATGAAATCGCAACGGCTTCTGCAGCGTTATTGGTGGGTGAAAAGGGGCTGCCTTCCCACATGCCGTGTATGCTGGCACCGTTGGTGTCGACAATCGGGGCACCATTGGCAAGACCTTCGAAGGACCAACTGTCGCCGATGTTGCTGGACGCATGAACCTGCGCAGCAAAGACGAAGAGTGCGGCAAAGGTGGCTGCACGAACCATATCTATACGTCGGGGGCGATGCTCACTCATTATTCTCTTTCTCCTTCAATTTAAATACGATGTCTGTGTGAAAAGAGGGTGAAATGCTTACAAAGTTCAATATGATCCTTCAAACTAGTAATACAATACCCTAGCTTC
>JBLHHU010000151.1:0-8053 GCA_047615735.1 Kiritimatiellia bacterium
CAAATTCGCCCGAGATGCTGGAGGAGCTCATCCTCGCCGGTCTGGATGTGGCGCGCATCAATATGACGCACTCCGACCATGAGCAGGCCACGAGTCTCATTGCGACCGTGCGCGAAATTGCCGCACGGCTGAATCGTGTTGTCGCGATTATTATGGACCTTCAGGGGCCGGCGATTCGGACAGGGGATTTGAAAGTCGATTTTGATCTGAAGCCGGGTGAATTGATTGTCCTTTCGGTGCGCGGTGAAACCTCCGAGGAACATCGCTCCGTGGATGTGAATTACGATCAGCTTGTTGATGACATTAAGGTCGACGACATCGTCATTGTGGACAACGGCGAGATTCGCCTCAAGGTTCTTGAGAAGCGTCGCAATCAGCTGCATTGCGAAGTTTTGAACGAGGGCACACTCGGTAGTCGCCGCCATATCAATCTTCCCGGCGTTCGCGTGAACCTGCCCGCCTTGACCGAGAAGGACATCGTTGACGTGGAACTCGGCGTGAATCTGGAGGTGGATTACATCGCCATGTCGTTCGTGCGCGAAGCCGATGATGTTAAGCGCCTGAAATCCATTCTGGATTACAAAAAGAGTCCAATCCGGGTCATCGCTAAACTGGAAGACCAGGAGGCCATCCGTAACCTGAACTCTATCATTGAGGTGTCCGATGCCATTATGGTGGCACGCGGTGATCTGGGTATCGAAATTCCCTATGAAGAGCTTCCGATCGTACAGCGCCGCATTGTCAAAGCCTGTGTGATTAAAGGCCGCCCTGTGATCGTGGCGACGCACATGCTGGAATCCATGATCGACAGTCCGCATCCAACGCGTGCTGAAATCACCGATGTTGCAAACGCGGTCTTTGAACAGGCCGACGCAATCATGTTGTCTGGTGAGACCTCAATCGGAAAGTTTCCTCGTGAATGCATTACCGTTATGGATCGCATTGCGCATCGTATTGAATCGAGCGGTGGCGCCGGTTATGCAAAAGAAGCAGATTTGGCCGACAAAGGTCAGCAAGTCACCAAGGCGGCCGTCGTCATGGCGAGCGAAACCAACGCCGAAGCCCTGATTGTGTTCACAAAGAATGGTGGTATGGGACGCAATGCAGCGCGCCTGCGCCCGTTGGAAACGCCGATTTTTGCCTTCACGGATGATGAACGCACGCTGGGACGGCTTGCTTTGCTTTGGGGCGTGCGTCCCTTCTTGATGCCCATCGTCGAAGATGCGTCCACCAATGTCGAAGGGGCGATAAAAATTCTGCGCGAAGCCAATTTGCTGAAGTCGGGCGATAACATTGTCGCCGTCACCGAGTTGACAACGCGCGGCAAAATTGTCGATTCCATCCAGATGGAAGTTGTTGACTGATTCTGTGTGTCGCAGTTTCGATTGAGCGCTGCCTCGCGTCCGCTACGAAGGCCGATATGGTTCATTTGTCAAACATCTATACACGCACAGGTGATGGTGGGAAAACCAGCTTGGTCAGCGGTGAGCGCGTGTCCAAGTGCGCGCCACGCATTGAAGCGTTCGGCACGATTGACGAATTGAATAGCCATCTCGGACTCGTGCGTTCCTGCGCCTCGTCGTGCGCGGAAACATCCCTCGTAGAAGAAACCGAGCAGGTCTTTCAGATTATCCAGAATGATCTCTTCGATCTGGGGGCGCTTCTGGCTGCCGCGCCGAATTCAGCTTTCGCAACATCCGCTGCCTTTCGATCTGAGGCGACGGCTTTGCTTGAAGCGCGCATGGATGCATATCAGGACGTGCTGGAGGAGTTGACGTCGTTTGTGCTGCCCGGCGGTGGCGAGTTAAACGCGCGTGTTCACGTGGCGCGGACCGTGTGTCGGCGAGCAGAGCGCATCGTATGGCAGCTCCATGAAAGTGAACCTGTGCCTGATGCCGTGCTCGTTTATCTTAATCGTCTGTCCGACTACCTGTTTGTCTATGCGCGCTGGGCATCAAAACTTCTGGGTCAACCGGAGTGCCTGTGGTCACCACAGCTCAACGACGCCCAAGAATCATCGGCGTAAGTCCCCATTATACGATACATCGTGAACAGGTGAGCGTTCCAGTCTTTGACTGGCAACTTGGCGTGCGGTGGCAGAAGGTGAGCTTGCCTCGCACCATGCCGAGAGGAACGAGGCTCTGGTGTAGGGGGACGAACCCGGCGACACCGCTTTCGCAGTGCCCAAGAGCCACAATCGCATTCTGATGGCACGTATTCGTTCAACATAGCCTCTGAAGAAAAGCGGTGTCGACGGCTCGTGCCTCGCCTCTGCCACCGCACTCCAAATTAGGACGCTTCCGAGTTCTCCGAGTGTTTTCTGTTGGCTTAGATGATCATGTGGTCAAAAGGATGCGATATAGACTAGCCCGTTCGATTAGGTGTAAAAGACGAAGTGAGCCTGCCTGGTTTTGGTGGACACGCCGGACTCTTAATGACGACTCACTGAAGCGGTAGGGGAAGAGCGGCGCAGCATGTCCTGTATGCCGCGATTCAAGCGACGGTTGTGTTGAGACTCCGGCCCTGCAAACCGGCGGAGCCCGCCGGGCTCCAGCCGTTCCAATGGGGGTGGAGGCCCCGTTCGTTTCCCCTGGAGCCCGGCGGGCTCCGTCGGCTTGCCCGCCGTAGTAAGCGTCGCGCCAAGGCTGGGTACATCCCTATCTCCCTGGCTGCTGGGGGCCTACTTTTCCACGAACCAGATGTTGCGGAAGCGTACCGGGCTGCCGTGCGCCTGCAAGAAGAGCGGGCCGGGCTCGGCGGATTCTTTAATCGGAGATGCCGTGGTGCTGTGTCCCAATTCTTGGTCATCGTGAATCACAACGCCGTTCAAGCGCACCGTCATGCGAGCGTTTTTGGTTTTCTTGCCGTCGACGTATTCAGCCGTCGTAAAATCGGCGTCATAAGTCTGCCAGCGTAGGGGCGGGAAGCACATGTTTAAGCGTGGCGCGGCAATGCCGTAGATGCCTCCGGTTTCGTTCATGGCGCCTTCAAGACCAAAGGAGTCGAGCACTTGTGTTTCGTAGCGCCCCTGATGGTACACGCCGCTGTTGCCGCGACCCTGACCGCGCGCGAAAGGTTTGAAGGGCGTACGAAATTCGATGTGCATCGTGTAACTTTGGAAAAGGCGCTTACTGAAGATATTGTTGCACGCGAGCAGGTCGCCATCCAGTTCGCCATTTTTGAAATGTTCAGCGGAACTGCCGTCAAAGAGTATGACGGCGTCTTTGGGTGGTTTTGCGCCGAGGGTGGGGCTTTCGCGTTCGATACGGACAAGTCTGCCAAGGCGTTTTCCGGTGTGCCTGATCTCGGCCTGCCCGTCTTTTAGGATGGCTGTAATGTTGCCATCGTCCGAGGCGAGGGTGGTCGATCCGCCGATGGTTTTTCCGCTCAATTTGGTGCGTGTTTTGCCGCGCTCCCAGCCGCCGCCGGGCAGGCCTGCTTCCAAAAGATAACCATCAAAGGCGCCATCGCCGAGGGCGACGACCTGAAGACCATGCGGATTTCCTTTTTCTGCAGAATCGTATTCACCTTGAATGGAAAAGTCCGGATTCTCGGCGGTGGCTTTTGCGGGGTCGGCCCAGCTTGGATTGGCGTGGCATAGTGCGGGTGCGCTCAAGAGGGCGATTGATAGAAGTAGGGCTTGCTTCATGTGTGTAACTCCAGATTTGAATCGTGCGCCACAGGCGCATGGTATGTGACGAAATTGGTTTATAAATGCGTGTGTTTACGGGCCGACGAGTTCAACAAAATTGCCGTCGGGGTCGCGCAGTAAGGTGAGGAACATTTTGCCCTCACCTAAATCGACCGGCCCTTGCTTGAGGGGCGTGACGCCATGCTTGGCGGCGCGGGCGATGGCCGCTTTCGTGTCGGCGACCATGACGGTCATGTAGCTCATGCCAAGTGTGGAGTGAATGTATGTATTCTTTAACTTTTTGGGCTTCGCATCAGCGACCTGCATGAGTTTTAGCTTTGTGGCGGATTCGCCGTCGCCCAGCGTCAGCACATGAACGTGCAGTCCGATGCCCTGCTTGGTGAGTCCCGCCGAGGACGCTATGTCGCCCGAGACCTTGAAGTCGCCACTGGACGTAAAGCCGACAACATCGGTGTAAAATGCGACGGACGCGTCAATGTCGCTGACGACGACCCCGAAATGAACGACATCTGTTGTAAAGGCCGAGTCTTGGGCCTGAAGGGGGGCGCATAGAGCGAGCGTGGCGATAGCCAGTGAGGGGATCGTGTGTTTGCAGAACATGTGTTGGGCTCCTTGTGGATGATTGACAGTCAGAGGCAAGCATAAGGGGCCTGTGGAAGAATCGGCAAGTGCAGATGCCGTAAATTGGTGAAAGAGATATTGCCAAATGGCGTTATATTGGCCAACGTTTCGTTTTCATACGAATAAGGAGGCATTTCTATGTCGAAGAAAACACGTCGCCAGTTTCTAAAAGCATCCACAGGCGCTGGTCTGGGCCTGACGGTCTTGCCTGCTTATTTGACCAGCGCACGCGCCGCCGACAATCCCAAGCGCCCCCCGAGTCAGCGCATCAATCTGGGCTGTGTTGGCACCGGAAACCGCGCCAGCCATGACATCAACCACCTGTGCGGCGAGCAGTCGACCGTTGTCGCCCTGTGTGACGTTGATTTCGTGGGCAACAAACGTGGCCAGAAGGACATACTGAATCGTTTTCCGGACGCACCTCGCTATGACGATTTCCGTGTGATGATGGAAAAATCCGGTAATGATATCGATGCAGTGGTGGTTGCCACTCCTGACCACACGCATTTCGTTGCCACCATTCTCGCCATGTCGATGGGCAAGCATGTCTATGTTGAGAAGCCTTTGACGCACACGTATGCAGAGGCCGACATGCTGATGCTGGCTGAGAAAAAATACGGCGTCGTCACGCAGATGGGTAATCAGGGTCATTCGGCGACTGGCTTTACACAATTCCAGCATCTGGTTGATGCCGGCGTCGTTCGTGATATTGTCAAAATGGATGCGTTCAAGACGCCAGGATTATGGTTCATGAACGCCGGAAAACGTTTCCAGGGGGCGCCGCCTGAAGCACCGGTTCCTGAGGGATTGAATTGGGATCTGTGGTGCGGTCCACGTGCCAAACTGCCTTACTGTGATCTTTATCATCCGTTCAATTGGCGCGGGTTTCATGAATACGGTGGTGGCATGCTCGGTGATTGGGGTGCGCATATTATCGATTTCGTGCACGACAGTCTCAAGCTGGGACTGCCGACCAAGATATCGCCGATTGAAATGACGGATTACAATCGCGTCGCGTACCCCCTTAATACGCAGCTTTCGATGCATTTCCCTGCACGCGGCGCGGGGATGCCTGCACTGGACATGACCTGGCGTGATGGTCAGAACTGTCGACCTGAAGTCCCTGAACAGTATTGGGACAAGGATGGAAACGGCACACCCGTTGCCCCCGGATTGAGCGGCGCAGGTACGGTTATCTATCGCGCCGACGGAAAGTTCGCCATGACACGCGGCTCGCATGCTGGCGCCTCACGCATCATTCCTCGAGATCAGTTTGAAGCAAACTACGACACCTTGAAAGCAGCACCGCAAGGCACGGATCACCACGGCAGTTTCATTCAGGCTTGTTTGGGGAACGGCAAGACGCGTTCGCCCTTCAGCGTGTCCGGTGACCTGACAAAAGTGCTCGTTTTGGGCACGATTTGCCAATATTTAAATGCCGAACTGACCTTTGATCCGGTCAAGCAGCGTTTCGTCGGCAATGACGAGGCCAATGCGATGTTGAATCCACCTGCACGCGCAGGCTGGGAGTCTTTTTACAAAATGGTGTAGACGCGCGCAATGGCGCTGACAACTGCATTGCTATCCTGATCTATTCATCAACATTTTGCGAAACGAAGAAGACCACGGATTCCACGGATTCCACGGATAGAAACAGAACAGTTCCAAAAATCCGTGCCATCCGTGCCATCCGTGGTTTAAACTCTGGTGTTCATAATGTTGTGACTGCTGTCGATGGGTTCGTGAATAGATCAGGCTAGATATTTTTCAAAATTACGGTATATTTATTGGTTCCGTGAGACGTGACTCTTTTTTGAATACAACGCACAACATGGGACAACACTGATGGACATAAGTAGAAGAGATTTTGTCAGATCCGTAACGACGGCTGGCGCGGGCATCGCACTCGCCAATCGGGTCTTTGCGGAATCTGTCGAGCCCGCTCAAGGTGTCAATGCCATCGATGCGCTCAATGTGGCAGTGATTGGGGTCGGACAACAGGGGCGGGGTGCACTGATCAACTCCTGTCTGCCGATTCCGGGCATTCGCTTCAAAGCGGTTTGCGATATATGGGACCGAAATCGCCAGGTTGCTGTCGACTATCTCAAGCAATACGGGCACACGCCCAATGCCTATGTCGACTATCAGGAGATGTTGGCCAACGAAAAAGACCTCGATGCCGTGCTCGTGGCGTCGCCAGATTGGCTGCATGCCGATCATGCGATCGCCGCCATGGATGCTGGCCATCATGTCTACTGCGAAAAGGAAATGTCCAACTCGCTGGAAAAAGCCAAAGCGATGGTGTTGGCCTCGCGCCGAACGGGGAAATTGCTTCAGATCGGTCATCAGCGCCGCAGTAACCCGCGCTATATCCATGCGATTCAATCGCTGATTCATGAAAATCATGCCCTGGGAAAAGTGACGCACGCCAACGCTTGGTGGAACCGCTCGATCAACGCAGCGAAAGATATTGGCTGCAGTTATACTGATGTGATGCCCGCCGAAACGCTTGCGAAGTACGGCTACGCCTCGATGGACGTTTTCCTTAACTGGCGCTGGTACAAAAAATACGGTGGCGGACCTATCGTCGACCTCGGTTCGCATCAGATTGACATTTTTGAGTGGGTTTTCGAGACGGCGCCTCGCTCTGTGATCGCATCCGGCGGGGTGGACTACCACACGCACCACGAGTGGTACGACAACGTGATGTGCATATATGAATACGAAACGCCACACGGTGTGGGACGTGCTTTCTACGAAACCTTGACCACCAGCTCGCACGGCGGAAACTCCGAAGTGTTCATGGGTGAAAACGGAACGTTGCTCATTTCCGAGGTGGCTGCACGCGGCAACGCGGTCGAAAAAGAAAAGCATGCGCCGGATTGGAACATCCTCGTCAAAAAGGGTCTCTTAAAAGGCGAAGGCAAATCCATCGTCAAATCATCGACGAAGAATACCGTCGTGGATGCGCGCGAAAGCCCAGGCTTGCCCGCTTGGCCGCTACCGATCGAATTGGCGAAGCTGCCGCACCAACCGCATCTGGAGAACTTCTTCGATACGGTGCGTGGTCATGGCACCCTGAACTGCCCCGGCGAGGTCGGCTATGCAACGGCCGTTGCCGTTTTGGCGGTGAACGAGGCGGTGAGCACGAACAAGAAGATCGAGTTCGCTCCGTCCGATTTCGAGGTCTAATCCTGTGTCGCACGTAAACCGGAAAGCGCTGATTATGACTCGATTTTTCTGCCTGTTACTGGTGTTGCTCTCCCCATTGATTGCCTCTGCGGGCCATGGGTGGGATGGGAGCGGTTTCTCGCCTTTACATAAGATTCCGCTGACGGACGAAAACGGCAAGACCATCTATCCTGACGAAGATGACCCCATGCCCATTTCGACCCGCAATACCTGCGGCGCCTGTCATGACTACGACACCATAAGTAGCGGCTGGCATTTTAATCCGGATGGCGATCTTGAAGGTCGCGCCACGGAGCCATGGGTGGTGGTCGACGAAAAAAGCGGCACCCAAATCCCCGTTTCCTTGCGCAACGCTGAGGGAACCTGGGCCATGGAACAACTCGGCATGACCGATTGGGACTTCACCAAGACCTTCGGCCGCCACATGCCTGGTGGCAGTACGGGTGAAGGACCGCACGGTGCGATTCGGCCTGACGATCGCTGGGCCGTTTCCGGCAATTTGGAAATCAATTGTTTCGCCTGTCACAATATGGAAAACAGCCAGGATCTGACAGAATGGGTCAAGCAAGTGGCGCGCGAAAATTTCCG
>JBLHHU010000152.1:0-7956 GCA_047615735.1 Kiritimatiellia bacterium
GAAAGGCCTGCCACGACATATCCGTATTTCTTCATCATCATTATCTCTCTTTGTTCATATTCTATACAGGGGAGCGAGTGTAGAAAATTGCGGCAGGGCAAGCAAGGCGCGGGAATTGGCCCTGTCCTCATAAGCGTTTGTCAGGTGGCCGAATTTTCTCAGCAGATGACGACGTCACGACTCGCCAAT
Organism: Kiritimatiellia bacterium; assembly: GCA_047615735.1. GTDB lineage: Bacteria > Verrucomicrobiota > Kiritimatiellia > UBA8416 > JAIOPI01 > JAPKCZ01. Next base: position 190 of record JBLHHU010000152.1, read on the forward strand.
CTTAATCGTACCCGCTAACAGATTTCAGCTGAAGCCAAACGACGTTTGGGCGACCCCTCCCTGGTTTTCCGGGTGTTTTTTCATTGGCCTATTGACGCGTTGGCACGCCGCGGGTGCGTTTACCGTACGGACCGCCCTTGATGCGCACGCGCCCCTCCCCTGCTCAACATCTTCCAGAACATCAATTTGCGCAGGACGCTAGCGTTGTCGCCGTATACCATATCGCTGGGCTGGGCCAGCAGGCGCTTGCATTCATCCAGAAGAAAGTCGGGCTTGGTGAAGGGATCGTAACTGATGTCCTGCCAGCGCACGTATCCACGTTTGTCGACAAGGAAGGTGCCGTGCAGCGCCATGTTCTCGAAGTCGTCAAAGGCCCGATACTGCTTGAACACCTTCAGTGAATCGTCCGACAACAACATAAACGGGAACGTGCCGTCATCCGAGTAGCTGCTGACCGACGCTTTTAAACTCTTGATGTCTTCGAGGCTGATGGCGACGATTTTGATGCCGGCGTCTTCGTAGGCCTCCACTTTTGGTGCAAAGGCATTGAGCTGCTCGACGCAATGCAGACAGTCGGCGCCCAGATAGAAAATAACAAGGACGGCCTGCTTGTCAGTTAGTCCCGATAAGCTGACGTTCTTGCCATTGTGATCGGGCAGTTTCCACGTTGCGGCCTTCGACGGGCGCCAGCGAAAGGGACCGAGACTGGCCAGTGGCGGACGCTTGCGGATGTCGTCAGGCGGTGTTCGCTTTAGGCGCCAGTCCTGTGGCATGTCAAAAGCGTCGGCAATCGCTGCCAGTCGGGCGAAAACAGGGACGTCCAGATCGATATCCCGGGAAATTTCACGGAGCGTCTCGAACGTCTGCTTCGCCTCCTCTCTTTTATCGGCCGAGTAAAGAAAGTGCACCCGCAAGGCCAGCGGAAGGACCTCGCCCTCGCGACGATCGGCCTCCTTCTTTGACTCCGCGAGGACCTTCTCAACGTCGCCGCTGGCAAGATACATATGCTGTAGCAGTATCTCGTCGACGCCGCCGGTCTTGATCTCCTTGTCGGCAAGCGCCGCCTTGCTGCTACCGACCGCCAAGGCACGCGCCAGCATCAGCTCGTTCAGGATCATGTCACCGTGCTTTTCGTCTTTGCTTTTCTTCGGCTTGGCCGGCGCCTGCTTGTCATCATTTTTGGCCGACTCCGTCTCCGTCTCCGTCTCATTTGCTTGTTTGTCTAGCTTGTCGGCGTTCTTCTCCGCGTCTTGCGCCGCCTTCTCGGCCGCTTCATCAGCGGCCTTCTTACGCGTATCCGCCTCATCCTTGGAAACGGCGATCTGCAATGCCTTCAACTCCGCGATAATGACGTCGCCGCCATCGATATCGTTGCTACCGAACGTTGCCCGTCCGAGCAGGCGCAGGCGGTTGAGTTTTTCCTTATTGACGTCAGTCGCTTCGATGTACGCCGTTGTCTTATCGAGCTCGAGGATCGCGTCCCACATCTCAAAGCGCGTCAGGATTGTGAAAAGGCGTTGTCGACCATATTTGGCGGAGCCGCCCTTGGCCAACGTGTTGTGTTTGGGGTGGCGCGGCAGCTCGGTCATGTTCTTGGCGAGATCAAGGGCATCGTGAATGCGGCCGAGATTCATGAGGTTTCTCGTCAGCCATTCGTTGTTGTGGGCAAAATTATGAATCTGATCCGGCAGTGTGTGATCATTCATCATGTGCCGGTGGTCGGTGCGCGCCGAGGCCTCCTGATGCCAGGCCGCGTCGGCGTAGCGCTTCTGCTTGGAATAGATATGCCCGGGCATGTGCCACATATGCGCGATCGACGGTGCCGTAAAGCCACAAATTGCAGCCGATTCCAAAGCGGTCTTGGCCCGGCGATTGTCCCAAATGTGAATGCGATAGTGATGCACAGGATGCATGGGATTTTCGGCCAGCACTTGTTGGGCGAGGGCGTCGGCGGCCAGCGTGCTGTTCATCGGCAGTCCATGCCGCGTGTTATCCCACAGCTGAACCAGCAACAGCGCCTTGGCCTCGATATCGTATGGGTGCTCGTCGATCAGGTCTTCGAGTTTCTTGACATAGTCGGCGCGCCGATCCTTATCCGAACGCTTTGGTTTGAAGTCTTTCGGGTCGGCGAGCTTAGCCAGATCCTCTGCCTTGGTCGGCAGCCCGAGCAGGGCCGCGAGTGCCTCAACATAAAGCTGTTCCCTGGGCGTCACAGACTGAAGGCGGTTGAGCGCCTCGACGAGAAAGCCGCGAGCCCGGTCCTCGTTACCCTTGTTCGCCGCGGCCATGCCCCAATAGGCCATCGCACAATCGGCGTCCAGCGCCGCCGCCTGGCGGAACGAGCGCTCGGCCTCGAAATACCAAAAGCCATGCAGCTGGCCAAGTCCCTGCAGAAAAAAATTGCGTGCCTGCTCCGACGCCGTTGTTATCGGAAACGTGACAGCACCGGTGTCCCCCATCAAGTAGGCGGCTTGACGCGGCCCCTCGTTAAAGGCGTCGCCGTGATTCGAGTGCCCGGCAGTGATGTCATCCGTCGTTTCGTCTGCGTCGGCCGTCTCGACACCCACCGTGATCGTGGCTGCCGGCTTGTCTGTTTCAGCGGCGTTCGCACTCGTCGCGTCTTGGTCTGCCCAGCCAGCAACGGGTATTAGCAAGGCCATTGTCACGGCCCAAATCAGGTGTTGCATATGAAATCCTTGTTACATGGCCTTATAGAATAGCTTAGTCCAATAGTAGGATTTTTCATGGATTCGGCAGATCAATAGGAAAGTAGTCTACACGATGGTGGAAAAAAATCGCCACTATTGCTGACCGGAATTTTCTTTTACACGTGTTACGCACACGGGCCCCCAAAAATGCCGTTAAACACGCTGGATACGCACAGGTATGCCGGGGCGCCCCATGCGGGGAACAGGGGTCAGACACGAGACCAGTGCCGGTCGGGTCTGACCCGAATCGGTCCCAGAAGCTCCGTGGAGCGTCGCACGGCAGGGGGTACGCTACTGAATCAGGCAGGGCAAACGCATCTAATTTCATGTTGTGGTGACCGGCTCTGAAGTAGGGCCTTTTCTCGAGCGAGGAGCTTGCGACGAGTGGGGAAATGGCCCCTTGTGCGTGGCCAGGGTCAAAACAGTTCGCCCTCGCAGGCTCGGGCAGAACAGGCCGTACTACCGGCACAATGCCACAAGAACAGTTTAGATGCGTTTGCCCTGCTGAATCAGGTGTCGATTCTTGACATATACTGTCGAGCAGATATGTTCGGCCATAAATCAAGTCTTGGAAATCCAAGACGCGATACAGAAACGGCGACAGTTCACCTAAGTTCTTCCTGCCCCGTTCTCTTTTTGCCGATGCGAATTAATCGTTTTTGGCCGAAACCCGCGTTAGGGAAAATGCGCATTCTGATTCGTTCAGATGGCGTGCATCCTTTTTACAAGGCCTTTTTGACATGCCCGAAACAACCGCATTCTATCCTCGACTGGAATCGCTTAACAAAACGAAAATTTGGAAAAACTGGTCTGGCTATCTCGTTGCACCACGTTACCAATATTCTGTCGTAACCGAATATTACGCTATTCGAAACTCGGTTTCGCTACTTGATACGTCGCCGCTGTTCAAATACCGAATTACAGGCCCAGACGCCGAAGCATTGTTAAAGCGTGCAATGGCTCGCGACATCACCAACTGCAAACCCGGTTCAGCGCAATACACCGTTTGGTGTGATGAGAAAGGCTTCGTTGTTCAAGACGGCGTCGTCATGAATCTCGGTCAGTCTGAATATTGGTTGACCTCAGCCGAGCCAAGTTTGAGGTACTTCCGAAACATTGCAAAACAGATGCGGATCGATGTCCACGTCGAAGACATTTCGACGCACTATGGAATTCTGTCGATCCAAGGACCTCACGCGTATTCTGTGCTCAGGCAACTCACGGAAGACGTCGGTGAATTGGCCTACTTCAAAACGACGCGAACGCAAATTTCTGACAGCCCTGTTGTCGTTTCTCGAACGGGGTTCACAGGAGACCTTGGGTACGAAATCTGGGTGCGCGCGGATGACGCGCTCACAATTTGGGATGCATTGATGTCGGCTGGAGACGGTTTCAACATCACGCCGCTCGGCACGACCGCGCTGAAAATGGCTCGCGTCGAAGCCGGTTTGCTTCTGATGGATGTCGATTTTCATTCATCCCGATACGCTTGGGTCGACGCGCAACGGGAAACGCCTGTTGAGCTGGGTTGGGCATGGATGTTCAGTGGACTTGCCAACGATGATCGCGATTTCGTTGGACGATCAGCACTCGAGTCCGAATTAAAAAACAAGACAAGTCGTTGGACGACGGTTGGCTTGTCCATCGACTGGCACGATTATGAACGCGTTCATGTGAAGGCTGGAATCATGCCACCCAAACACGAGGTGTATAGCGAAGGCACGATGAGCATCTATCGCCGCAACGACACCCAATGGGACTATGCGGGATACGCGAGCAGTTTCCTGTTTTCTCCGTTACTTCAAAAACCGATCGCCATTGCCAAACTTCCTATAGACCTCGCTCAAACGGGTACTGAAGTTGATTTGGAAATCCCTTTGATCCGCCAACCTGTCAACGTATTGGCACGCGTTGAAGCAATGCCCTTTTACGAACCGACCCGGAAAACAGCCAGCGTTCTGATGGGAAAACCGTCATGAACAAAGCTGAACACTACGATGCGATCGTCATCGGCGGCGGCCACAATGGCTTGGTGAACGCCTGTTACCTGGCCAGATCAGGATTGAAAACGCTCGTCTTGGAAAGTCGGCCTTTTGTCGGCGGAGCAACGATCACAGAAGAGCTCTATCCTGGCTTTAAATTCACGACGTTTTCCTACGCGATCAGTCTATTGCGTCCGGATATCGTTCAAGATTTGGAGCTCGCCAAACATGGCTTGATGATCCTGCCGCTCAGCAACACGTTCCAACCGGGTTACCATGGCGAATATTTGTCACTGGGTGCGGATCGAGATGCAAACTTTCACGAGATTGCTCGGTTTTCAGCCCAAGACGCGGAAGCGTATCGCGACCTGAGCCATATTATCGATCGCGTCTGTTTCGCCTTGAAGCCGTTGATGGATTCGATCCCTCCGAACAGCGTTAGCCAATCACCCGAAGACGTGGCCAAGATGATCGAGCTCAAGGGGTACATGCAATCACTGGAACCCGACGTTCGCGAGATGCTGGAACGAATGGCCACCCGCAGCGCGGCCGAAATCCTGGACGCGTACTTCGAGAGTGATTTGATCAAAGCGGATATTGCGACCAGTGGAATCATTGGCAGCAAAACGAGCCCTCGCTCGAAGGAGTCGGGCTTGGTTTGGCTGTGTCATAAAATGGGCGAGTACGATGGTAACTTTGGAGAGTGGGGGTTCCACAAGGGTGGCAACGGCGCCTTCACGCAAGTTCTGGCCCGCGCGCTCGACGCGCAAGGCGGCACAATCCAAACCGACGCAGCGGTGAAACGGGTCGTCTACGAAAACGGGAAAACAATCGGTGTTGAACGGACAGACGGAACGATGATTCGATCCGATATCGTCGTCAGTGCCCTTGATCCGAAACGCACGTTTATGCAATTGGTTAATCCCGACGATCTACCGAGCGATTTGGTAGACCGGATATCCAATTACAAATTTCAAGGCACGGCGGCCAAGGTCAATTTTGCACTTCGCGATCTTCCACATTTTCCAGGGCTGGAAGGACGAAAAGACGTCTTCCGAGGCTTCACGAACATTTGTCCGACGGTCGACTACATCGAAGAAGCCTTTGCGGATTGCGAAGCCGGGCGTTACAGCAGGCGCCCGTTCTTGGATTGCTGCGTTCAATCAACGATTGATCCCGACATGGCACCGCCTGGAAAACATGTGATGTCTTGTTTTGTGATGTATGCTCCCTATCATTTGGCGGAGAGCGACTGGGACACCGAACGGGAGAATTTCGGCGACATTGTTGAAGAGACATTGGAGGAATTTTTTCCTGGTTTCCGCAAACTCGTGTTGCATCGGGACGTTGTTACGCCGCTGGACATCGAACGGGTCGTCGGATTGACCGAAGGAAACATTTTTGCTGGAGAATTGTTTTCATCGCAAATGTTCCTCAACCGCCCGGCTCCGGGCTGGAACCAGTACCGAACGCCGATCGAAGGATATTACCAATGCGGCTCGGGCACCCATCCGGGTGGATGTGTGACGGGGGGGCCGGGAAAACTCGCGGCTCAGCAAATATTAGGTGATCGCTTGAAAACAGAAGCCTAATCAAGGTGCACCGCTTCGGCTCGGCCCCAAATGGGTTATTTACTGAAGCAGCAGGCCGCCGTCAATATGGATGAGCTGACCGGTGATGTAGTCAGCCTTGGTTGAGAGTAGAAACGCGACCAGTTCAGCGACCTCGTCAGGCATGCCCAACCTTCCGGCAGGAATTCGTTCCAGAATTCGATTCAGCCCCGCCTCATCTGGCGGGGTATGCGTAGGCGCATTCTTTTTGATGTACCCGGGCACGATGACATTCGCACAGATACCCTCTCCAGCATACTGGGCGGCATAGGATTTAATCATCGCCTCGAGCGCCGCCTTCGCCGTGGCGGTTGCCGGCACAATGTTGGGGCCCACCTTGAACTTGTGAGCCAGGAACGAACTGATCGCCACCATCTTACCGCGCTTTCGTGCCAGTAACCCCGGCGTCAGCTCCTGAATCAATTGAAAATTCGCGCTCGTCATCAGCTGCAGGGATCGATTTAGCCCGTGCGTGTCCAGATCCCCGAAGGCACGCCAGTCCGGGAAGCCCGCGTTGAGCACAACACTATCGACCTGCGCGCCCTTCCCCGCTGCGATCAGTTCGTCTGTAGCGCCATCCTGACAGAGATCCCCGAGCACCACGTCGACATGGGCGCCATGCGCCTCGCAGGCCGAAACCACGATTCGGAGACCCTTCTCATTCGAAGCGGTATGAAGCACCAGGTGTTCTGCCTCACGCGCGAGCCGAATTGCCGTCGCCGCCCCAATACCCGATCCCGCTCCTGTAATCAGTACACTCTGCATTAAGATATGCTACCCCGCATGCCGCACCAGTTCCATCAAATAGGGTCTGGTCTGTAGCGTCATTAAGCGTACGACGTGTGCACCGAAACCGGGCAGCCTGCATATAGGGGCAAAGGCGGGAGTCACCGCTTTCCATCCGCGTTGAGAAGCCGCGAGAGGTCCCCTGCACACCAAAAGCGCCCTTATTCGAGGAATCGCCCGTGCGCCTTTTACATTCCTTTTACATTTGGTTTACGGGCGGATGACACCCGGGCGGGAGGCTTGTGTTGAAATGATCACTGTTCGATCCCCGCTGGTGGGGATTTCTTGCAGACCGTGCGTGAGCAACGCACAATAGAAGGAGATGGTCATGACACATATGCAACGAGAAAGAGTTGGCGGGGCTGGCTTGCGTCACCTAGCCGTGTTGGGGGGCCTATTGGCCGTCTTCGCGTCTACGTCGTTTGGGTCCGCACCCCTGGTTAGCTGCAAGGTCGAGTTGGATCGCGCCATTCTGCCCGCGGGGAAAGGACAGAAGGCCGTGGTGAAGGTGTCGCTCAACGCCGTTGCGTTGGCGGACCGTGAAAAACGTGCGCCCGTGAATGTGGCCATTGTGCTGGATCGTTCGGGATCCATGTCGGGTGACAAGATTCGCAATGCCCGGGCTGCGGCAATTGAAGCCTTGAAACGTTTGGGACCGGACGACATCTTTTCACTCGTGAC
>JBLHHU010000153.1:0-7864 GCA_047615735.1 Kiritimatiellia bacterium
CACTTTTCAAGGTCGTTTCAGCCTGTTTTGCATCTTCCTCAGAGGCTTCAGGCAACTGCACAATGATGCGGTTGTCCTTATAGGGATAGATGATCGGTTCGCGACCACCAATGGCATCGACACGATTACGGATCACTTCCAAGGCACGTTCCTGGGCGCCGTCCATGCGGCGCTTCAATTCACGCTGCACGTCGGCATCCGTGAAATTGGGGCTGTCGAGCTTGATGTCCTCGACAACCTTGTGGCTATCGAGCTCTAGCGTGAAGCTGGTACCACCGGCGAGGTCAATACCAAGAGAGATCTTTTCACTGGGCGGCGATACGAAGATCAAAGATCCAGTCACCGCGAGCAAAAGAACGAGCCATTTCCAAATTGCGTTTTTATCTGTCATTGTTGTTGCGCAACTCCACCTTATATTCGGTATGCGATCCAGCGTTGTGCCGGTTCTTCAACTTGCTGTTGTCGGTACAACTTCATCTGCATCGACTTTAGCACCTTTTTCAATAATTCGACTGACGGCGCCTCGAGCAACCTCGATTTTCACTCCGTCAGCGATCCGTATCACGAAAACGTCATCTTTGACATTGGTTACGGTTCCCATAATGCCGCCGCCGAAAAGGACGCGGGCGCCGCTTTTTAAATCGTTGATCATCTGTTTGCGCTCTTTTTCTTTGCGCTGCTGAGGGCGGATGAGCATGAAATAGAAAATGCCGAAGATAAGGATCATCGGGAAGAACATTTGAATTCCTCCTCCAGTCCCAGCTGCCAGTGGCAAAAATAGTCCGTCAATCATTCCGTATCTCCTTATGCGGGCGTGCTGCCATCTTGGTAGTTGGCCAAAAACGCTTCGCGATATTCCGTAAGTTGCCCAGCCTTTATGGCCTCGCGAATCTCACTCAAAAACTCTGCATACCGGTGCAAATTATGCATGGTCAACAGGCGTACACCCAAAATCTCATCAACATTCAACAGATGCCGGATGTAAGCGCGCGTAAAATGCGTGCATGCATAACACGTGCAACCTGCTTCGACAGGTTCCGTCGACAATCGGTGCGCACCCGCCTTAATGGGCACTTTTCCGCGCCGCGTGAAGGCCGAGCCATTTCGCGCGAATCGCGTCGGCATGACGCAATCGAACATATCAATCCCGCACGCGATGGCGTCAATCATCTGATCCATCTTGCCAACGCCCATCAAATAGCGAGGCTTCGTTGCGGGCAAATGCCCGACGGTATCACGTACACCCTTCAGCAACACGGCTTCGGGCTCGCCGACGCTCACACCACCAATGGCGTAGCCGTCAAATTCCATCTGAACCAGTTCGCGTGCGCAGTGCTCTCGCAAATCCGCGTATTCGCCACCCTGAACAATGCCAAAGACCAGTTGTCCGGGAGCGCGCTCCTGCTCTAAACATAAAGCCGCCCATGCTAGCGTCCGGTCTACAGCTTGACAAGTGTATTCACGGGTACTGCCATAGGGCGGGCATTCGTCAAATGCCATGGCGATGTCGGAGCCGAGCACGCGCTGGATGTGCATGGCCTCGCGCGGCCCCAGAAATATACTGGATCCGTCCATGTGAGATTGAAAGGTCACGCCATCAGCCGTGATTTTGTTGAGCTTGGAGAGACTGAACACCTGAAACCCACCACTGTCCGTGAGAATCGGTCCGTCCCAACCCATGAACTTATGCAAGCCACCGCAGGTTTCGATGACGTCCATTCCCGGCCGAATGTTGAGATGATAGGTATTTCCGAGCAGAATCTGCGTATCCAGACCCTTTAGCTCAACAGGCGACATCGCCTTAACCGCCCCCTGCGTGCCCACCGGCATGAATACAGGCGTCTCGATCGGCCCATGGGCCGTGTGCAGAACCCCAACGCGCGCACTTGTTGCGGTGTCTTGGTGCAAAAGTTCGTATGTACCTGGTTCGGGAGAGGTCATTGTCAGCCGCGCACCATAGCATCCCGAACCGAAAATTCACGCCAAAACGCACATTCCGGACATTACATTGACCAAACGTCCATATGTTGACATGCTATTGGGCCTCGAGGAGGGGCTAGGAAACACGTTGACCATGCAAGATAAGCAGCAAAACCTGGACCTGATCAGCCTTAGTACGGCTCCCGAGGATACAGACCCGAGACAGACCTCTGGGCTGATTCGCGACCTAGTCAACCGTATCGAGCAACTCGAAGAGCAAAATGCGGCCCTTCGCAAAGCGCTGGAAGCCATCAACGACGTGCCAAGCCTCGTCCCCCAGGCCGCAGCACCGCGCCAAACGCCCGCTCCGACCGAATATGCGCACCGCCGCAGCCCCCTCGAACCCCTGCGCACAAAACAAGTCCCCCGCCCCATACGCAGCAAGCTGCACCAGAATCCGCCGACACCTCAAGAATCGTCTCAACCGACCGCCAATGACGGATCACAGCAGGCAGACGCCCTACGCCGCCGTTTTGCCGCGGGCAAAAACGCCGGGGACCTGAAGGTCATGAAAAAAAGCGGCCCCGTGCGCTCACGCTTCCGCAGAAAGTTTCGCTATTTCACGATGACGCGCCTGCACGCAATACTGGCCGGCTTCTGCATGAGCATCGGCGCCATCGCCAGCGCCATTGCCAACATGCTCGACATCTGGATCCTCGCCACGGCCGGAATCATTGTCGCCTCGATCGGGGCCATCTACATGATTGTGGTGGGCATTTTCTGGGTCTTTGGAAAACTGGCCATGGCCGAAGTAGAACCCGAGGTCGAGCACATCGAAACCACAATTCCCCAGCGTCACACACAATCCATCCTTAGCCATGGCATCTATTGGCTAAGCCGCTTTTTTAAATAGTGAGTCAAGCACCACACGCTTATTTCTTTACCTGCAAAGGTGCTGTCATGATAGACTCATCTAATGCAAATTCTTCGAGTTTTATGTACATCGGCTCTGTTGGCCACTTCCGGACTGGCCAACACGACGAACCCTCCCGTTGACCAGACCTCCCTCGTCAGCACAAACATCGTCATTCCGCCGGAAACAGCTGGCGAGACCGCTCAGGCCGTTGTCCAGTACCTGTCGGACATGCATGTCACACGCCACCCTTTCGACGACACCATCGCAGACCGCGCCCTCGACATCTACCTCGACTCACTCGACCCCGATCACAGTTACTTTCTTGAATCCGACCTGACCAACGCTTTCAACCAACGCCTCAACCTGGATGACTTGCTTAAATCAGGCGACGTCGAACTGGCCTATGACTTGTTTGCCACCTTCAAACGGCGCGTCCACGAACGCACAGCTTTCGTCACAAATTTACTGACGACCCCCACAGATGTTGACGTCGATGAATACTATTCGTGGAATCGCAAAGATGAACCACATGTCGCCGATGAAACCGAATGGGATGAACTCTGGCGAAAAAAGATCAAAAATGAATATGTTGGATCACGCGTCGCTCGCCAAATCAGCGAAGAAGAGCGCGCCGCCAAAGCAGCCAAAGCGGAGCTCGAAAAAGCCAACGCTACCAATCGTGCCGAATCGGTCACAAATGCACTGCCCGACGAGGTCACGACGACGGACACCAACGCCGTTGATGAAACGATTTCGGAGGCGCCCTCCGAGAACGACGACCTCGACAATGAGGACGACCTCACCAACAAAGAAGAGCCTGACACAGAAAAGACGATTGAGGAAAACATCATCGGCCGTTACCAACGTTTTTCGAAAAGTGTCGACGACATCGAAACCCAGTGGGTGCTCGATCAATACTTAACGGCCTTCTGCCGTGCATTTGACCCCCACTGTGACTACATGTCGCCAGCGGCTGCCGAAGAATTCAACATCGCCATCTCACTGTCCCTCGTGGGCATCGGCGCCGTGCTCACACTCAATGGTGGCGCTGCCGAAATCGTAGAGGTCATGCCCGGCGGCCCCGCCGACCGTGATGACCGCCCCGTACACCTTGAAGCGGGCGATCGCATCATCGCCGTCGGCCAAGGCGACGAACCGCTCGTTGACGTGCGCAACTGGCCCCTCAACAAAATCGTGCGCCTGATCCGTGGCGAAAAGGATACGATCGTCAAATTGACCGTCATTCCTGCCAACGCCCCGACAGATGATGAAACCAAACTCGTCGACCTCGTCCGCGACGAAATCAAACTGGAAGACCGCGGCGCCAAGAAAAAGATTTACGAATCGCACGGCAATGATGGCGTCAAACGCAAACTCGGGGTCATCACCCTACCGGCGTTCTATGGTGACATCCGCAACGCAAATGACGATGTGCAAGGCAAGAGCTGCGCCAAAGACGTAGAACGACTTTTGCTCGAACTACGCGACGAAGAGGTCGACGGTGTTGTGCTCAATCTGCGCAACAACGGCGGCGGCTCGCTTCGTGAAGCGGGGTTCATGACAGGCCTTTTCATCCCGGAAGGTCCGGTCGTCATTATCAAGGACGGCTCCGGGGCCAGCATCCTGCCCGACACGAACCCGACCATCACCTACGCAGGGCCACTCATCATTCTGATCAATCGCCATACCGCTTCGGCTGGCGAAATTCTAGCCGGCGCCCTGCAGGATTATGGCCGCGCCGTCGTGGCTGGCGATTCCCGTACCCACGGCAAGGGCACCGTGCAAACCGTCCGGCCGCTCGGCGTCAAAGGGAATCTCGGTTCGATCAAACTCACGAACGCCCAATTTTACCGCATCACCGGAAGCTCCACCCAGCTCAAGGGCGTCACCTCGGACATTCTGATCCCCTCGCCCTATGACTACACGCGCACCGGTGAAGAGCGCCTGGACTACGCGTTACAGTGGTCCATGTCACAACGCTCCCGTTTCCGCCCATTCGGCGTATTGACCGCGGCCGTGCGTGAACTCGAACGCCTCTCTACGGAACGCTTGGGCGATAGCCCGCGATTCTCAACCTACACAAACCTGCTGACCCAGTTTGAAGCCATCAACCTTCAAGAAACCCTGCCGCTACAATTTGAAAAGCGCCTCGATCGTGCGCGGACACGCACGAAGTTGAAAACACTACAGGACGATTTCCCTGAATCTGAAGACGACGTCAAAAACGACCTCGTTCTGTCGGAAGCGCTGCATGTCCTGTCCGACCTCATCACCTTGACGCCCGGGCCCGCATGGCCCGGCTACACCCCAAAACCAAAAGATGTAGCGCTCGACGTGCTCGACGCCGCGCTGCGACAGGAGCTGTTGCAATGGATTGAAGCCATCGACCTTTCCGACGACGCAAACCAAGACGTCCTGCGTCAACAGTTGCAAGCCATTCAAAGCCTTATCAACCAACTCCGAGACGCTGGCGAGACGGGCGATATGGAGGCCATCCACATTCTCGAAGAGCGATTGAAGGTCACAAAATGACGTTCGCCCGCACGCACACGCCTTTGGTGAAGGTGCATGCGCGCCTGACACTGGCCGGCGCATTGCTTTGCGGAACACTATGCCTGTTTGCAGCTTCCTTGACTGTACAAGCAGAGACAGAAGCGCTAGAGGAAACCGAAGCGCGCATCTCGCAGGCGATCAACGATCTCGGTCACGCCGACCACGTTAAACGCGAAGCCGCCACACAAACCTTATGGGACCTCGCCGATGAAGCCGAACCGGCCATTCGGCGCTCCGCCGCCAGTGACGATCCAGAAATTGCGTTTCGGGCCAGCGCGCTGCTCAAGAAACTAAGCCAGGGCATTCGCCCCAACACATCAGATGAGACGCAGGCCTTAATCCGCAGATTCAAGACAGCGTCGTCCATCAAAAAAACGCAAACCATTCGTCAGATATTTACAACCAATGATGCTGGCCCAAAAACCGCGCGTCGTCTCATTGCCAGCGAGCCCAGCGCAGCGATTCGGAAGCACCTCGCGCGCAGCCTCTACCCCGCCGTACAAGCCCAACTGAACCGCAGCATTTTTTCAGACGACCAAGCGCTCATCAGCACATGCCTTTGGCTCGGCCTCTTTACAGGCGAAGATGGCCTCATTCGCAATTTCGTCGCGTATCACGCGATAAACGAAACCCTGCCTCTCGCCATTCGCCAACTGGAGGCAGAAGCAGACTCCCCCTACAAATGGCGTGCCCTTGCACTAGCGCTGCGCGCTGACAACAAACCAAAACGGGCGCTGGCAGCCGCACGCAAATCCGAGACCCCGACCCTGACGCGCCTCCTTATGGAAGAGAGCCAGGACTGGAACACATTGCTCCAAGCGCAGACAGAAGAACCCAAACCAGGGGATGTTGAATGGCTGGGTTACCAAGCAGCCTACGCACGTCTTGCCGACGACACGAACCAAGCAACGCGCGTTATCGGCCAACTGGAATCACACGCCACCAAAAAACCAGACGACGTTTGGTTCGTCGCCGAAGCCTTACTCATCAACGACCAACCTGAACGCGCGATTGAAACGGTCCTTGGCGCGAAGCTCTATGACGTTGCGGCGCGCTTGCTCTATCAGCGGCGCGCATTCAAACGCTTGCTGGACCTGGCCGACGAGCAGATCAAGAACGACACCGTCACCGAAGATACGCAAGTCCTCGCAAGCCTCGCGGATCGTATCAGGAAAGGCGACAAACGCGTCCGCCACTTGCCGGCCGAATTACGGGCGGCGAACCAGGGCAAAAAGAAAAAGGTGACGACTCTGGCGCGCGGCGACGACGCCGTGAAGGCCGGTCGTATGAAAGACGCGATCGCGCTTTATCGCGAGGCCACGACCGAACTCCCCGGCTACCCGCTCCCACCATACCTTGAAGGACTCGTGCGTCAAAAAACCGCAAAAAACGACAAGGACGCACACATTTTGATCCACCGCGCAACACTTGCGCCGCTTGCCCATGAAGCACATCGCGCCGCGCTGGCATACGGCTTATCCGTACGAGACCACGAACAAGCAAGCAAGCAGCAATGGGAATTGCTATGGGAACATGGCGCACCCGATTCGCCCTACCGGATCGACATCGCTCCGCGCATCGCCGAAGGGAAAGTCGACTCTCGCGCAGACTACACAGACGCCTTGCGTGACCTCGAGGTCAGCCAACTGCAACTACTGCACAGCAAGACCAGCACGTCGGATGTGACGTACTGTGTTGCCATTCGGGCACTGATGGCGCGCTACCGGATTCTGGACGCCATTTCAAAAAAGGACCTCCCATCTGCTCGCAAACACATCCGTGAAGCGCAACGCCTTTTGCCACTCGACATTGAATGCGTCATCGATGTGTACGCCGCCCTCAAAGGCAGCGCCAACGCAGCGCTCGGACAGACGTTTTTTGATGAGACACTCACGGGCCTGCACGCCCTTTGCGACACATATCCCCAGCTGGCTGAAATTCACAACGAAGCGGCATGGCTGGGCGCGCGCTGCCGCCAGAAACTCGACATCGCATTGGCACTGGCCAAGCATGCCGTGGCCCTCGCGCCCGACAGCCCTGAATACCTAGACACGCTTGCCGAAATCTATTTCCAGATGCAGCAACGCGAAAAGGCCATATCACTGATTCAACGCTGCATCGAAATGAATGGCGACTTCCCCTATTTCTCCAGACAGCTGAAGCGCTTCCAAACGGGAAATCCGTCAAGTGATCCCGAAGAATAGCGACTTTGATTGGCGCAACGCTTGTCGCAGGAGGACGTGCAGTCTATATTGCGGGCCATGAAGATTCTCGTGCTGGCTCCCCACCCGTTTTACGAAGAACGCGGCACCCCCATTGCCGTCAACCTCCTGCTACGGCTGTTTTCGCAACAGGGCCACCATGTCGACTTGCTCACCTTCCACGTCGGGCAGGATATGCATTATGACAACCTGACGATTCTACGTACGCCGAAACTTGGCTTTATCAAAACCATTCGGCCCGGCTTGTCATGGA
>JBLHHU010000154.1:0-7808 GCA_047615735.1 Kiritimatiellia bacterium
CTTTGCGTCCTTCGCGACCTTCTGTAAATGGTTTTAGATTTTGACGCTGGAAGAGCTTAAAGTAGCAGCATTCTGGCCTGTCCCGAATGGCGCTACTTTAAGCCATCCGTGCATGGTTACTACGGCATTGTTAAGAATTTTACAGAAGGTCGCAAAGGACACGAAGGAAAGAACCGGCGGAGCCCACCGGGCTCCAATGTTGGAGCGCTTAACCCAGTCCCAGCTATTCCGCTTGGAGTCCGGAGGGCTCCACCGGCAGCAGTGATTGAGCCTTTGCGTCCTTCGCGACCTTCTGTAAATGGTTTTAGATTTTGATGCTGGAAGAGCTTAAGCTAGCAGCATTCTGGCCTGTCCCTTTGGCGGAAGACGGGAGGCCGAAATCTGGTTTTACAAAGGCCAAGCGCAATGCTTACTGGATTCATTCAGAAACGGCGTCGTTAAAGTTTGCTGAGCGTAGGTCGTGGAATTTGCCGGAAGCGTCACGCAGGATAATCAATGCTTCTGTGTTCGTCTGTTGGGCAATGAGGGCCATGCCGGCATCTGGCTGCATGACCATGAGGGCTGTGGCCAGCGTGTCGGCGTGCATGCAGTCTGGGGCGAGCACCGAGACCGCTGCCACGGTGTTGCTAACCGGGTATCCACTACGTGGGTCAATGATGTGTGAGTAGCGTTTTCCGTTGGCCTGAAAAAAGTTTCGGTAATCTCCGGAACTGGCGATGGCGCGATCTTCTAGGTTGATGGTGAGATAGTGGGTTTCGCCGAGCGCCACGCCATGCAAGGGTGTTTCAACGGCGATGCGCCAAGTTTTGCCGCTGGGAGCGAGTCCGCGTGTTCGAATTTCGCCACCGATATCGACGTAAACATTGGCACAGCCCGCTGCCACAAGCATCTGCAGGATACGGTCGACGCCATAGCCTTTCGCGCTGGCGCTAAGATCGAGCGACGCCGCGCCGTGCAATTTGGTGAGTTCGTGGTTTCCAGTGGTCTGAATCAGGTGTGCGCCGACGCGGCGGCGCGCGGCATCGATGTCGGCTTGCGTGGGGATGGTCTGGTCTTGATTGCCGTAGAAGCCCCAAAGATCGACCAGTGGCCGAACCGTGGGGTCGAAGGCGCCGCCCGTTTCACGCGACAGTTTAAGGGCATGACGCGTGACGGTAATTAGCGATTCGGGTACGCGTTGCGGCGTCGTGTTCGTGCTGCTGTTGAAACGGGATATGGCGCTGTCTGGATCGTAAGTGGATAAAACAGTGTTGAGCTTGGTGAGTAAGGCCTGTGTGTCGGCATGCAGGGCACGCAATCGGCGCTTGGGCATACGCGAGTCGGCGATCTTGACCGTGTAGTAGGTCCCCATGGTCTCGCCGCCGAATTCGACGGAGCGCGGAAGGTACTGCGCTCGCAAGTAGGGGTAAAAGACAAGCGCGCCGAGAAAGAGCAGACCGAAGAGCGTTTTTTTGGGACTGTAGTTTGGCTTACGGCTCATGGGATGCTCGCTTTTCTGGAACCCTGCAATACGGACGGTTGCAGGGTCTCACACGGATGGCACTCGTCTAAGAAATTCACAGAAGGTCGCGAAGGGCGCAAAGCTGTGGCAATTGTGCCATGGGTCTTGCGGAGGAAGAGACTGCCCTTTGCGTTCTTCGCGACCTTTTGTAAATGGTTTTAAACGTTGATGCAAAAAAGCTTAAAGTCTTGCCATTCGGGGCTTGTCACAGTGGCGACAGAGATAAGCCTTGCTCTTAAATTCGTCTAGAATTCGTCGAAGGCGATCATGTCTGGTTCAACGCCGAGATCGTGCAACATGCCTTTCACGGCCGCAATCATCATCGGCGGTCCGCAGAGGTAGTATTCGATTTCAGTCGGGTCTTCATGATTTTCGAGATAGTTCTGGAGGCAAACTTGATGAATAAAGCCAACCGGGCCTTCCCAGTTGTCTTCCGGAAGTGGTTCGCTCAGGCCGATATGGAATGAGAAATTGGGGAATTCCTTCTCAATCGTGGTGAAGTCGTTTTCGTAGAAAATTTCGCGTTTCGAGCGTGCGCCGTACCAGAAACTGACTTTGCGATTTGTGCGGTTCGTGTGGAAAAGGTCAAAGATGTGACTGCGCATGGGGGCCATACCGGCGCCACCGCCGATGTAAACCATTTCGCGTTCGCTATCTTTCGCAAAAAACTCGCCGTACGGTCCACTGATCGTTGCTTTGTCGCCGGGCTTTAGATCGAAAATGTAGGACGAGGAAATGCCGGGAGGGACATCCATGCCGCGGGGCGGATTGGCAATGCGCACGTTTAACATCACGCGGTTTCCTTCAGCCGGATGGTTGGCCATGGAATAGGCGCGGAACGTTTCTTCTTCGTTCTTGCAGCCAAGTTCGATCAGCTTTGTGCCGACCCAGTCACCTTTGTACATTTCAGGAATGTTGTAGTCTTTGAACTGCACATCGTATTTTGGAATGTCGATCTGGATGTAGCCACCTGCTTTGAAGTCGAGGTTTTCGCCTTCTGGTAGTTCGAGAATCAGCTCGGTGATGAAGGTGGCGACTAAATCGTTGGATTTGACGGTGCATTCCCATTTTTTGACTTCGAGGACATCTTCCTCGACTTCAATTTTGAGATTCTCGCGAACCTTGACCTGGCAGGTCAAACGTGTGCCTTCGCGCTGTTCGGCCTTCTTAATCAAACCCGTTTCCGTCGGCAGGATGGATCCGCCGCCGTCAAGAATTTTGCATTTACACATGGCGCAGGTGCCGCCGCCGCCGCATGCCGATGGAATGAATATTTTTGCGTCGGCCAATGTGGACAACAGCGACTGCCCGGGGGGGACGGTCAGTGTTTTGGCGCCGTCGTTGATGTCAATCGTGACAGTGCCGCCGGGAGAAAGCTTTTTAGAAATCGTCGACAGGATGACGACCAGCGTCAGAATCACGCCGGTGAATACGGCTGTTCCTGTTGCAACAAAAACGGGATCCATTGTCTGCCACCTTTGTTAATTAGAAGGGTTAGGCACCGAGCTTGATGCCGGAGAAGGTCAGGAACCCAATCGCCATCAAACCAGTGATCAAAAAAGCCATGCCCAGACCGCGCAGGCCTTCGGGAACGTTCGAATATCGGATCTTTTTACGGATGGCTGCCAGCAACATGATGGCGAAGGCCCAACCGATTCCCGATGAAAATCCGTACACCGTGCTCTGTGTGAAGGTGTAATCACGCTCAACCATGAACAGTGAAGCACCCAAAATGGCGCAGTTCACCGTGATGAGCGGTAGGAAAATGCCGAGCGTGGTATAGAGCGGCGGGAAAAAGCGATCGATGACGATTTCAACGATTTGTACCAAGGATGCAATCACGGCAATGAAGCAAATGAAGTTCAGGAAGGACAAATCCATTTTGGCCAACGTGGCATTGCCCGTCCACGCCAGCGCGCCGCCCTCGAGCAAGAAGGATTTGATGGCCCAGTTCAACGGGCAGGAGATGGTCAACACGACGATCACGGCCAAACCGAGGCCTGTCGCGGATTCAAGCTTCTTGGACTGCGCCAAGTAGGAACACATGCCTAAGAAATAGGCCAAAAGAATGTTCTCCACGAAGATGGAGTTAATGCAAATGTTGATCAGGTCTTCCACGGTGGCAATCCTTGATTAGTTATCTTCGCGAAGTGTTTTAGAAATAAAAGTGCGTTGCGCCCAGATGAGGAGTGCAATAATGATGAATGCTCCTGGAGGCAAGACCATCAGCAGGTTTCCGCTGTAGGATGCGGGCATGGCTTGGATGCCGAGCAAGGTGCCGGATCCTAGCCATTCGCGGATAGCGGCGACGGCCACGAGGATGATGCTGTAGCCGAGGGCGTTGCCCAGACCGTCGAGCATGGAATCTTTGACGTTGTTCTGAAGCGCAAACGCTTCGGCGCGTCCCATAACGATACAGTTTGTGATGATCAGCCCGACAAACACGCTGAGCTGTTTGCTGATATCATACATATAGGCTTTTAGGACCTGGTCTGCGATAATGACAAGCGTTGCGATCACGCAGAGTTCGACGATCATGCGGATTTTTGACGGAATCAAATTGCGCAGCGCGGAAATGGTCATGTTTGACAAGACGAGCACGAACGTCAGGGCGACACTCATGACCATCGCAGTATTCACTTGTGTGGTGACCGCGAGCGCCGAACAGATGCCGAGCATCTGCCACGTGATCGGGTTGTTGTCGAACAACGGGTCTTTGATAATTTTTTTCGCGGATGCCATGCTCAAGAACCTTTCAGCGTGCTGAAATGGGCGTTGTACACCTTGAAGTCGCTATTAATAAATTTGGTCATGCCGTTACTGGTCATGGTTGCGCCGGAAGGGCCGTTGACAGATGCATGGTCTGCTTTGGCGCTAGGTTTTAGCACGCGGAAATAGTTGATTTCGCCGTCGGTTATCATTTCTTTGCCCTTAAACTGATCGAGGAACCACTTTTTGTCGACGTCGCCACCCAGACCGGGCGTTTCAAGGTGATCATAGACGGCGAGTCCGGCGATGGTTGCTTGATCGCTTTCGAGCGCGAGATAGCCCTTAACAACAGACCAGAGGCCCATGCCGCTGACATGAATGGCGTAGCGTTTTCCGCCGGACTCAGGATTGGTGTAGACGAAGTAGGGGTAGTACTGCTTGAGTTTTGTTTCTAAGTCGCGACCATTGATTTCCTCAACAGTGAGATCAGCGACCGCTTTATTGGTGACCATGTTTCCTGTGGAATCGAGGACAAAGCCGGTCACGGCAGATTCGAAAAGGCTAGCGATTTCCTCGTCAGACATCAGGCGCTTGCCTTTGTCGTTGGCGACAGGGACGCCGAAGGCTTGCAATACTTTGGAACGCAGGTCCAACAGTTTGTTGTGTTCCTGGCGCGGCCCGAGACTTGAATTCACGGCCGACAGGCCAAGACTGCAAATGATGCAGATTGTTGCCGCAAAACCGATGACTTTTCCGTCGCCGCCCATTATGCCGCCCTCCGTCGGATATGTGCTTCCACCACGTAATTGTCAATCAGCGGGGCACAGACGTTCATGAAGAGAATGGCAAGCATTGCGCCCTCGGCGTAGGCCGGGTTGGCAATGCGCACGATGATGATGATGAAGCCAATCAAAAATCCGTAAATCCACTTACCGGGTTTGGTTGCGGCAGCCGAAACGGGATCGGTGGCCATAAACACGGCTGCAAATGCGTAACCGCCAATGGCGAGGTGGAAGTATGACGGTAATTGCGAATAAGAACTATCACCGAACATATTAAATAGCGTGGCGCCTGCAAATAGGCCTAGAAGGGTAGACAGCATAATTTGCCAGGACCCGATGCCGGTCGCAATGAGCACAACAGCACCAAAGAGGCATGCCCAGAGGCTCGTTTCGCCGATGCTGCCAGCAATTGCGCCGTTTGCCAGTGTCATCCAGTCAAAACCGGCTTCGACCAGTGCGGCGACAGGCGATACGTCCTGTGGGAGGTTGGCGACCACGGCCAAGGCTGTTGCGCCTGAAAAACCGTTCACGACTTCGCCACCGGCGACCAATGAGGTCCAGACCTCGCCGGAAAGCTCAGCGGGGTAGGCGAAATATAGGAAGGCTCGTGCGGTAAGGGCCGGGTTCAGCACGTTCATGCCGGTTCCGCCGAAAACTTCTTTTCCGATCACAACGCCAAAGGAGATTCCGACAGCCACTTGCCAGAGCGGAACGGTGGGGGGCAGGACCAGTGGGAAAAGCAGGCCGGTTACAAGGAAGCCTTCGTTGATTTCATGGCGGCGGGTGCAGGCGAATAGCACTTCCCACAAGCCACCAACGGCGTATGATGTGAAAATAATGGGTAAAACGAGTAGAGCACCGCGCAAAATGTCGGCGCTCAGGCCTTGCGATGCTCCTATATTGGCGATGTTATGCTGGTGGCCGGCGTTCCACATACCGAAGATGGTGCAGGGGATCAACGCGAACACAACGGTGATCATCACGCGTTTGAGGTCGATGGCGTCGCGGACGTGGGCGCCTTCGTCGGTGACCTCGTGCGGTGTAAACGTGAAGGTGTCTTGGGCATCAAATAATGGCCAGAGTTTCTCGTATTTACCGCCCTTGTTGAAAAGGGGGCGGATCTTGTCGTGCATTTCGAGGATCTTTTTCATAAAATTGTATGTTTTTGGCGTACGTCGTGGCGCACTATTAGCTAATGCCTTCTTCATCCATGACCTGCTTCAAGCCGTCACGAATAATGCTCTGAATTTCGGTTTTACAAGGGCAGACGAAGTCGCAAAGCGCAAAATCTTCAGGAACCACCTCAAGTAGGCCAAGTTTGGTGGCTTCTTCGGTGTCGTTCGCCATAATGGCGCGGATCAGGAAGTCGACCATGATGTTTAAAGGCATCACTTTGTCGTAGAGTCCGGTCAAAACGAGGGCACGTTTTCCCCCGTTGCGGTTTGTGTGGAGGCTTCGTTCGCCGGAAGGCCCTCCAGCCCAAGTAGATACAAATGCGCGACTGAAGCTCAGGAGCTTCTTTCCCGGGTCGAGCCAGCCCATAAAGTAGCGTTCTTCGCTTTCCGTGAGAAGGGTGATGCTGGACTGCATGAGTCGCAGCGCGCCTTCTGCGGCAACGGTTGTTCCGGAGAGGGCATCACCGTTGATGACACGTACCTCGCCCGGATTTGACGCTTCTTTGAGGAGTGCGCTGATGTCGGCTCCCATACGGACGCGATAATGGCTGGCTGCATCGGATTTGGCGCCACTGCCACCAATGGAGATGACGCGTGAGGCGGGCAGGGCGCCGTCTAGGAAAAGGCGGCCAATAAGGACCAAATCGGACGCTTTAACCGTCCAAATCAGCTCCTCTTTGCGAAGTGGGTCAACTTTGGCGATATGAACGCTTGTGTTTCCGCTTGGGTGCGGGCCTGTAAATGTGTGCACATCAACGTTTTGCGTGGATTTTAGGGTCTCGCCAGCGGTTGGGGATACGCAAAGGTTGATTTTGCCTTCGGTCAGGCGTCGTAGCACGGTAATTCCAGCTGTAAATGCTTCGACATCGTCTTGAATCACGACGTCTGCGTCGACCTGGTGCGGTCCGGTGTTCATCGCGTTGACGAAAATTGACTTGGGCGTGGTTTTGGGGTCGGCCGCGATGTCGAAGGGGCGTTGGTGTAGTAGAGAGATGTAGCTGGTCGAAACCAACTGGTCCAAGAGCTCTGTGCGCGGTGCGGAGGCCAAGGTGCCGGTGGTGTAGCGGGCAAAAGACTCAATCTGCTCTTCGGCGTCTGGCTGAATGACGATCTGTTCTACAAAGCGACGCTCGCCGCGTATGATGGACTGAATCGTTCCGCCCATAGGGGCGCGAATCTTGAAATCGGCGTTGTTCTTGTCCTCGATCAGGACAGTGCCGCGCTTGACGTGATCGCCTTCTTTGACAATCAGGCGTTGTTTTACACTTGGGAACTCCAACGGGTAGGCGATTGCCGTCGTTGCGTCGAGGCGGTCCACAATGTTGGTGGCGGGTTTTCCGCCAAGTTTAAGGTCAAAACCTTTTTTTATGCTGTAATCAGCCATAATCACCAAAACCCACTGGTATTTCGCGGTCGACCCGAAGCAATGGTGCCTCCGGATCGGTAATGAAGCGGAACAATATGCGAGCAATGTCGGACCCTGTCAAGCGCATGCGCGCAACGATATAAAATTTCTGACACGGCGTAGAATCTCGCCTACAGGATTGAATTGGGATCGTGCACCTGCGTAGTATACACAGGATGAGTTAGTTTTATTCACTGGTGCTTTCGTGCCGTATATGAAGTGATATTGATGAATCC
>JBLHHU010000155.1:0-7786 GCA_047615735.1 Kiritimatiellia bacterium
ATTTTCGACGTCGACGCTTCATGTTCAATGACAGCCGAATCGTTGCCCACCTCAATGTAGGGGTAGGTGTTCGCAATTGACTTATCGCCGACGAGCATCGAATCACACTGCGAATAATTGCGCGCACCTTCAGCGCCAGGCGTGATTCGCACCAAGCCGCGGTAGCTGTTGGTCGACCTGTCACAGGAAATACCCTTGGAAATAATCGTGCTGCGGGTGTTCTTTCCTATGTGAATCATTTTCGTGCCGGTATCGGCCTGCATCTTGTGGTTCGTCAGGGCTACCGAATAGAATTCGCCAACCGAGTTGTCGCCCTTAAGGATGACACTGGGGTACTTCCACGTGACCGCAGCGCCCGCCTCAACCTGAGTCCACGAAATTTTAGAATTGCGTCCGGCACAGCGACCACGCTTCGTGACGAAATTATAAATTCCACCCTTGCCGTTTTCGTCGCCGGGATACCAGTTCTGAACGGTTGAGTACTTGATCACGGCATCATCCAACGCGATCAGTTCGACAACCGCGGCATGTAGCTGGTTTTCATCACGCATGGGCGCTGTGCATCCTTCCACGTAAGATACGCTGCTGCGCTCCTCGGCGATGATCAACGTGCGCTCGAACTGGCCGGTCTCACGTGCATTGATGCGGAAGTAGGTCGACAGATCCAAGGGGCAGGTCACGCCCTTCGGGATATAAACAAACGATCCGTCGGTGAAGACTGCTGAGTTCAAACCGGCGTAAAAGTTGTCGGTGGGCGGGACGACCGTGCCCAGGTACTTCTGAATCAGCTCCGGATGCTCACGAGCCGCCTCCGAGAACGAGCAGAAAATGATACCGTGTTCGGCCAACATGTCCTTGTGCGTCGTGCCGACAGAGACACTGTCAAAAACGGCATCCACCGCGACACCCGACAGACGCTTCTGCTCTTCGACAGGGATTCCCAGTCGTTCGAAGGTGCGAATCACTTCAGGATCGACCTCATCGAGGCTATCCAACTGAGGAAGGTTCTTGGGCGCCGAAAAGTAGCGAATATCTTGAAAATCGATGGGTTGGTAATCCACGCATGCCCACGAAGGTTCCTTCTGGTCTTTCCACCAGCGATAGGCCTTCAGCCTAAAATCGAGTAGGAACTGTGGCTCATCCTTCTTCTTGGAAATGGTCCGGATGACGTCCTCGTTCAGACCTTTTTCGATGGTATCCACCTCGATGTCGGTCTCAAAGCCGTACTTATAGTCTTCCTGCTGGAAGGTCTCAACTGCCTCAGTCATTTGACTGTCCTCGCCTTCTATATCTGTTTAAAACAATTATGCTAGAGCCAGACGTGTCCGCCCGCAAGCAAAATAAGTCAAAATAAAACTTATTTAATCTAACCGCTTGTGGTTGTGGATGTTGGATCGCCACAAATGGTACGCAGGCGACCATCCACCAAATCACTGATGCAGATGCCAGCGTAGAAATTTCGCAGCCTTGCATCCAGATCAGACATGATATTGGATACCGTGCAGCTGGTCTCCAACGGGCAACTTTTATCCGATTTCAAGCAATTTACCGTGTGCATTTCGCCTGATACGGCATCCAGGACCTCCAAAAGCGAAACACTGCCCAATTCCCGCACAATGCGATATCCCCCATTCACGCCCTGCACTGCCGATAGGATTCCGGCGCGCGCCATACGCTGCATGGCCTTGGACAAGACGTCAAAGGGCACGTGATGACGCTCACCCAGTTCGCGCACGGCGAATAGTTGGCCTGCAGGTGCAGAATGCATATCAACCAATGCCATCAGTGCATATTCAACTTGTCTGGGTATTGCGGGCATTCACGGTCCTTTTCGTCAAGGCACCGTCAAACGGCGGTACATCCATCGAAATCATCCAAAATTCTCATCCCGTATTAAGGGCCAAGAGTTATAACCGCTTCACGGCTACGACTCAAGATATAAGAGTAAAAAATACCTATATCGGAAGCGTGCCTTGACAGAACCAAAGCATTGCTAGCATTATAGTGCCTGCGTATAGGTCCGTCCCGAATGGACCCAGAAGCGAAATACATCGCCTTTGCAGGTTTGGCAAACAGGACATAAACCCCTCTTGCCTATGGATTTACAAAACAAGGAGTAACAATGAGTACTGAAACAATAACAGCAGTCAACATTGACGTCACAGAAAAGGCCAAATCAAAATTGCTTGAACTCGGCCTCGACGATGAACGTTTTTTGCGATTGGGCGTGCGCCCAGGTGGCTGTGCCGGCATGACGTATGATGCCGTCATCGACGACACAATGGAAGACGGAGACCAGGTTGTTTACCAGTCAGACGCACTTCGCGTGGTGTCCGATCAAGCCAACGTGGTCTATCTCGACGGTCTCAAGATCGACTTTTCCGATGACCTCGTGCAATCCGGATTTGTGTTGAGCAACCCCAACGTCAAGAAGTCCTGCGGATGCGGCGCTAGTTTTGGACCGGGCGAAGGCACAGCCAACAGTGGTGGCGGTTGCGGCAGCGGAGGATGTGGATGAGCGTCGATCCTGTTTCAATTCTCGGCGGCGAGTCCGTCTACTGTATCAACGAAGGCCAACTTAGCGATGCCATGCGTCTGGCGAATGAGGATGAAACCTCGTCGCCACGCATTCAGGCGACGCTGGCCGACCTTGAGAAGAATTTGACGCGCAACGAGCGCGCTGCGCTGGCGTTTGTCATCATCGAACGTTTGCGCGACCTAAACAATTAAGTCCTCGGAATCGCGCTGCGCATGCAAACTGTCATACCAACTCTAACCAAGCGTAAGCGGCGCGAGCCGCTGCCGCCTTGGTTCAAAGTTAAGCTTCCTTCCGGCGATACGCTGAGGAAGTTCGAAAGCACGTCGTCCGCTGTTCAGGACAACAGTTTGCACACGGTCTGCGAGGAAGCGCGTTGCCCCAACATCCATGACTGCTGGGGACGCGGCACGGCGACCTTCATGGTGGGTGGCCAAACCTGCACTCGCTCCTGCCGTTTCTGTTCCGTCGGCCACGAACGCAAGCCCGAGCCACCGGACCCGAAAGAGCCTTCAAGTCTCGCCCATGCCATTACATCAATGGGCCTCACTTACGCCGTGATCACCGTCGTGAATCGCGACGATTTGGACGACGAAGGCGCAGCGCATTATCGCGCCTGCCTCGACGCCGTACACGACGTCGCACCCGACGTCGGGCTTGAATTTCTAGGCAGCGACATGGACGGCAACGAAGCCGCCCTCGCGAGCCTTCTCGATGGCGCGCCGCTGAACGTCTTTGCACACAACGTGGAAACCGTCGAACGCCTCACACAGAACGTCCGTGATCGGCGCGCGTCGTTTAAACGCAGCGTCCGCATTCTCCAAGCATCCAAAGAACTGCGCCCTGAGCTGATGACCAAATCAAGTGTCATGGTCGGTCTGGGCGAAACGGATCAGGATATAACCGACACCATGAAGGCCTTGCGGGATGCACAGGTCGACATTTTGACCTTTGGTCAATATCTGGCCCCGACACCCAACCACTACCCTGTCGCAGCCTACGTCACACCGAATCGCTTCGATGACTGGAAAACCGAAGCACTCGACATGGGATTCTCAGGCATTGCCTCCGGCCCCCTGGTGCGCTCGTCCTTCCGGGCAGGCGTTCTGTATGAAGACGCCTGTGCACTGCGCGATTCGCGCAAACAGGACTGATCTAGAAGCTGCAGCGTGGATCCTCCTGCTCTTAAGAATTTCACAGAAGGTCACAAAGGGAAAGAACCGGCGGAGCCCGCCGGGCTCCAAAGCTGGAGCGCTCAACCCAGCCCCTGCCATTCCCTTTGGAGCCCGGTGGGCCCCACCGGCAGCAGTGGTTGTGTCTTTCCGTCCTTCGCGACCTTCTGTAAATTTCTTAACCGTGCTGTAGAAACCATGCGCCCCCCCCCCCTTGAAATTGCAGCATTCAGGACTGATCTAGCCCTCAAGCGTAGCGTGCTGTTCTACGACGCGGTAAAGAAGACTTCTGTGTGCACACGTTCTGCGGGGACACCCTGAGCTTCGAGCCAGTCGGATTGCGCATAAACCATCGCATCAAGTCCGCACAGAAAGTAGTCGCGCGGGAGATTCACATCAAGCGCCTGCACAAGCGCGTCCACGTGCCCGTGATGCATTCCGCTGATCATTTCACGCGAAACAGCCAACTGCAGCTCACAACACCGTTCCAGAAGCTCACGATCAACCACGTCGGCGAGGTTGCGTACGCCATACAGACAACGTGGGCGCGGTGCATGAACGCGCCCATCGCGCAAGGTGCTCAAGAAGGGTGCGATGCCAACGCCCGTTGCAATAAATACCGGACCTTGCTCCCCTGCCCGGGTCTCTGCATTCGGGCGAAAATCACCAAAGGCGTAACTCACCATCATCGAATCTCCGGGCTGACGCTCACAAAGCCAATGCGTCAGCAACCCATCAGGCATGCGACGAAACAAGACACGTAGAACACCATCCTCCGCTGGCGATGAGGCAACGCTGTAAGGGCGCGAAACGCCTTCCGGACCAAAAATCACCACGCATTCGCCGGGTTCGAAATGGAATCCATCGTGTCGCAGCGTAAGTTCGAAAATACCTTCTGCGATTTCCACGCGCCCAACAACCTGCATGGGAACGGTGGTCCCCGATTCTAGATGTGTGTCCATGGGCCAGTCTCAGCGAGTTCGGATTCAGAATGCATCGAGCAAAATGCGGTACAGCGCCATCATCTCGGGCGCATCGGTCGATTGAATATGCTTACGACTATTTATTTTTGCAAAAATCAAAAGGGAGTCCCCACCGTTTTGCGCCTCCTTCGAGAGATCAAATTTCTTCTCGAAAAACCCCGCGTCGACCACGCGCTGATAAAAGCGTTTGGTATCCGACTCGGATAATGTCATCTGATCACGTCGCTCATCGGCGGGCGCTTGCCCATCAATCGCGTCCTGGAACGGATCATTGACCTTTCCGCCAACACCGCTCGCGATGGTCATGTATCCATTACCCATCAACTCGATGATCACCGTTCGTGGAGACTCGGTGTGGATAACGCTACTGGGCGTCCACTTGAATGCCACGGAATCGAGCGAGCTTAGCTCAACCTTCCAATGTGGCGGACGGTCAAAGGGACTATTGAAGGCCTTACAGCCGCTCAATGTAAGCATGAGGCCAAGACAGAGGATCGCGGGCCACGCCACACAGGCAAGTCTATCCGTAAAAGCATGCATAGTTCGATTAGACAACGATCACTCAGGATCAGGGGGCTGAAGAAGCTCATGTAAGTATCCGCAGAGAAACTTCAACTGAGGTGACTTCATCCGCGTTGACGTGAGCGTTTCCAAAGCAAGTGTGACGAGACGCTGCATTTCCTCTGTCGCATCGTCTGCAGCACCTGAGTCGACCATGATTTTGGCGGCCGTGCGAATGTCTTTCATTTTCGCCTTCGGGTCCTCAATGATCGTCATAAGCTGCTTGCGAGTCGCTCCGCGCGTGTTGCGATGCGCGAAGTAAACAGGCAGGTTTTTTTTACCTTCCTTGAGATCCGTCAACGCAGGTTTCCCAAAACGGTCGCCGCTGCCAAACAGATCTAACAGATCGTCACGAATCTGAAACGCACGCCCCAGATGCTCGCCCGTCTTCAAGAGCTTATCGACTTCTTTGCGCGAAGCGCCCCCGAGTGTGGCGCCCATGGCCAAAGGCGCCGAAAAGGTGTAATAGCCTGTTTTCCAATCGTAGATACGATAGATGTCATCGACGGTCATTTTTTCGATGGGCTTAAGCGTATGAATCAGTTCGTCCAACTCGCCACAGCCGGTATAAATGGCCGTTTTGGTCAATAAATCGAAAGCACGTTGCTTACGCGCAGGCGTTTCGCCAATGGTCAGAAAGCCGTGCAGCGCCATCGCGTAAAGCATGTCGCCGACCACCAGCGCCATGTCGCTGCCCTTGAAACGACGGCTCCCCATTTCTCCGAACAAACTATCGAGCGATTTGTGCATCGACGCCTCGCCGCGACGCGTCGCGGCATGGTCAATAAGGTCGTCGTGAATCAAGATGAAATCGTGCAACAGCTCAAGGGATGCTGCAGATCGGAAAAGATTACGCGGCCGGCGTGTTGAATAACCACGATAGGCCACCGCGAAGAGACTCGACCGAATGCGTTTTCCTTTTCGGCGAATAAAGGCCTCGATGGGTGCCGTAAAGGATTTTGGCAATCCCGAGACTGGAGGCTCGCGGAACTCGGCCGCAAAGCGGTCCAACTCCTGGTCGATACGCGTAATGATTTGTCGATGCATCCGAATCCACTATCATAATGCATTGCGTCTACGAAAGCATATTCTGATTTTTGCGACGCAAAACGGCATCACAACGTTTGTCTCTTGACCTGAAATCAGCAATCGCCGATCTTCATATGATACCCACACCATTGATCGGATGCTATGAACGTAACACAGGTTTCACTTCGACCCACCGAGGCAGCCATTGCAGCAAATGCCCCGGCCCTGACGCCCGAATTGCTGGCGGCCAGCGGTGCGCGCTATTCACGTAACAATGAGGGTCTGGACACGATCCTCTCCAAGATCGACCCCAATCGGCTGGACAGCTCGGTCGACTCGATTTTCAAGATGATCGATTACGGTCATCAATCGATTGCCGACATGGCTCCCGTCGCGATGTTCATGGACGACATGTCCCAGTGGTTGGGCTACACAATCTGGTCCCTATCGCCGCTGGCCGGGGGTCAGGAATCATCGACGCGCTACATCAAGATGGGCGCAGAAAGCATGATCGATCCAGAATCGCTCGGCATTCCCGCGAACCTTCGCGGCGAGTGGAGCGATGACATGGCGGCCTGCATGGCGGCCTATTCAGAATCATTGGCGACCTGGACAGCCTTGTCGGAGGACATGCCCAGCTTGATGCGTATTCCGGGTGATCTGGTGGATGACCCGTCGGATAAGGCCCAAAAGAAGGTCAAGCGCCTACGCCGCAACTACGGATTCGACCGCGCGCGTTACTATTTAAGTTCAGCCGCCAAGACGAACGTGATGATGGTCATGTCAGCGCGCGCCTGGGCCACGCTATGCCAGTATCTGGCATCCCATCCGCTGCCTGAACCGCGAGAACTAGCTTCACAGATTCGCGAGCAATTGACGCTGTGCGCCCCACGCCTCATCAAACACGCATCGTCAAAACCCTACACGGAACAAGGCATCGCCCAGGATTTCGAACGCCTGCGTCGTCAGGCCGCAGCGCAAACACCCGCCTGCCTGCGTCCGGATGCCGCGGCATCGGATTGCGAACCGAAAGCCCACCTCGCCATCGCCGCACCAAACGGTGTCAGCGCCAGTGATTTCGCTGAGGACTTGCGCTTCCACGACAATCGCTATGCATGGATTGGGTCCTCGCTCCAGCGCACCGCAGTCAGTTTCTCGTGGGATGCGGTCGCCTTAGCCGAACTGCGAGATCTGAACCGACATCGCACAGGCACCAAATTTTGTCCATACCGCCCAGTCGGCTTCTATTCGGCACTGGATGTGTTTCCAAGCGGGGACGAGCCCGCTCTCAAGGACGCACATACGACCTTGCATCGACTTGACCAAATTGGACGCCGCGTTACAGCTCGCGCACACAGCTTGCTTGCCGAAGGCGACCCATCCTACGTCTACTGGATGCCGCTTGGTGCGCAGTTGCCCTTTGAACATACGACCACGGCCGACAAATTCATTTACGAAGCCGAGCTGCGCACCGGTGTTGGAGCACACTATCGTTACGCGCAACA
>JBLHHU010000156.1:0-7764 GCA_047615735.1 Kiritimatiellia bacterium
ACACGCAAGACGGCGCCACACCCCTTTAAGTCCTGGAACAGGTTCACGCGCATACGCACAAAACCTGGCATATCGTATGCGAAGTCCGTATCGAAGTGGGTTTTGAAATCGGCCTGACAATCCTCCGGCGTGATCTCCATCAACATATCATGGAGCGCCTCGTTCGACATCGGCGGCAAATCCAGCGGCGTCATGTCCCCATGTTGGCGAATCATGGGGCTGCGACCGGTTGAGAGATGCAGGTCACTTCCGTCGGCTTCAACCAAGAGTCGAATGAGTTTATCGATTTCGGCCATCAAAGGTCTCCGGTGTCGTGGTGATCGTCACTATTCAGGTTTAATCGCGCCATCCTCAAGAATAAACACAATCTGATCACACCGCAGATTCAGAAAGGATGTGCGCAAAAGCGCTTGACCATCAGGCGTCGACACGCTGGCGTTGGTGATAACCATGAAATCGCTACCCGAGTTCATATAGTCCGTCAGGCGCGCGCCCTCAAACAGAGAAACGTCGCCGTGGATCGTATAGTTACTGGTGTATACAAGCACCCGTGTCTGGGTCTCGCCCAATTCATTGCTAGTACTGTCCATGCAAACGCCCTCACTTAAGGGATGGCTGCGCCGTGCGCATACGGCAGGCGTATAAAATTGCGCTACAATGGTTTAGCGCCCGATCGTCAAGGTTGCAAGCAGGAAGATACGCGGGATTTACTAATTCACCTCCGCCATGCAAACACACTTCGCTTTTGCGGGCTGACAACAGCAGCAAGGCTTGCGTATTCGGCTGCATGTGATATCTACGCCTGCATGCAAACAGAAGATACAGCCGTCCGCTCAACCGGCCCGCTACCCACGCTTAGCAAGGACGACAGCGCGCACGTGACGGACGAACGCTTCAACACCGTATCGCACCTCGGCGCTCTCATCTTTTCCATCGTCGGCACAGGCTACCTGATTGCCCAGGCCGCCATGACAGCGACCCCGTGGCACGTGGTTGGTTTTGCACTTTATGGCTTTGGGTTGTGCACTCTTTTTCTCTGCTCAACCCTGCATCACGGCGTCAACGCCTCGTCGCGAACAGAAAAGCTGCTGAAGACCTTGGATTACGTCGCCATCTACCTGTTAATCGCAGGAACGTTCAGCCCCATCTGCCTCGTGCTGGGGCGCGACCCGCTGGGATGGAGCATTCTAGGAACGGTCTGGCTCGTATCCCTCGTCGGCATCGCCTTACGCGCCTTTGTCCGCGGCTTTCCAGCCTGGGTCGGCATGGGCCTTTACCTTATTCTGGGCTGGGTGGCGATCTTGCTCGGACCAACCGTCTTTCGCGCCGGACCTTGCGCGGGGTGGTTGCTCGTCGCAGGGGGCCTGTTCTATACGGCAGGCGGAGTGGTCTTCACCATACAGAAGCCGAACCCCATCCCGGGCCGCTTCGGCTTTCATGAAATATGGCATATCTTCGTGATCGCTGGCGCCGTCAGCCATTATCTGGTCATGCTTCAACTCTTGTCCCCGTAATCGCGAGGAGCCCGCATGCCCGCCCCCCTCAAGGACTGTTTTAACGAAGCCATGGTAACGACGCTCGCGACGCGCGTTCACGAACACCATCCAGACTTCGACCGCAGCCAGTTCCAAAAGGCAGTCCTGGACGACCATTGGGCGCAGCGCGAATTAAAGGACCGCATGAACCACCTGGCGACCTGCCTGAACACCTTGTTACCTTCAGACTACCGCAAGGCGCTTCGCATTTTGAAGCCCGTTGCAGATCAATTCAGCGGTCTCGAACATCTGGTTTTTCCCGCTTACGTCGAACAATTCGGCGCAGCAGACATCGACGCCTCGATCGACGCCATGGCCTATTTTACAGAGGGATCAAGTTCCGAGCTGGCCATTCGCCCCTTCATCATCGCACATCAAGACCGCATGATGCGCCAGATGACGGAATGGGCAGCATCAGAAAACCTGCACCTGCGTCGGCTGGCCTCTGAAGGCTGTCGCCCACGGCTGCCTTGGGCCATGGCGCTGCCTGCCTTTAAGCGTGATCCCGCACCTGTGCTCGAAATCCTGAAAACGCTGATGACGGATTCAAGCGAATACGTCCGCCGCAGCGTTGCCAACAATCTCAACGACATTTCAAAAGACCACCCGGACACCACCATCGCCGTCACCCGCGAATGGATCGGCAGGCAGAGCGATACCGACCGCCTCCTCAAGCACGCTTGCCGAACGCTACTCAAGCAGGGTCACCCTGAGGCGCTTTCTCTGTTTGGTTTCCACAAGCCAGACCACATTCAGATCACACATTTCAACGTCACCCCAAACGTCGCCATGGGCGACGCGCTTGCGTTCGCATTCACTTTACATGCACAGAACGGCACACTCGGAAAATGTCGCATCGAATACGAGATCGGATTCATACGCAAAAATGGGACAACATCCGGCAAGGTGTTTCAAATTTCGGAATCGAAACAGGCCGGGCGTGAAAAAATTGTTGAGAAACAACATTCATTTAGACCAATATCAACCCGTACGTACTATCCGGGAAGGCACCGCATCGCCATTCGGGTTAACGGGCACGAACTTAAACATGATCACTTCGAACTGAGCTTATAGAGAAAAGGGCGGCATTACATGACTTCAAAGGCTGAACAAATTTTAAACACGTGGATGGAAGGCGTCAACGCAGGGGACGCGGATCGCGTGCTCGCGATGTATCGCGAAGACGCCACGCTGCTACCCACCCTTTCGGGCAGACAACTCAAGGGCCTCGACGACATCCGCTGGTATTTCAACATGCTCGGCCAAAAACAGCACGTCGACGTCGCCCTGCGCGAAGCAAGCCTTGTCACACAGACACTGGCGGAGAACGTGATTGCTATCAGCGGCGAATATGACTGGACCTTTGGCCCCGACGACACGCCCCAGTCGATCGGCGCGCGCTTCACCTACGTCCTCGAGTGCAACGCCGAGCGCCCCATCCACCACCATCATTCCTCTCGCATTCCCGAGTAGTGGCAGCCCCAATCAACGCTCGCCGAAGTGCTCCATGTGGGAAGCTGCATAGAACGGCGCGACACGCGGGCGAAACTTCTGGAAGGCCTCGGACTCCCGAAAGCCTTCCATATGATCGGCCACCGTTTTCCAGCGAATAATCAAGACGTAGCGCGATGGCGATTCCACGCCGCGCAATAATTCGTGCGACAGATACCCTTTCGCGTTCGAAATATGGCACTCGACCTCGGCCCAGGACTGTTCAAATGCAGCCTCTTCTCCAGGAATAATATCCAGCGTCGCCAACTCCGTGATCATTGGGAACCCTCTTTTGATGCATGATGCCCTAAGCCACTCCCGCCCAGCGCACGCAGGTCGTGTCCGGACGGGTGCTGAAACAGCCGCAAATCAAACGCCGACACGCTGGCGAGTATATGATCGAAAATGTCCGACTGTATCGCCTCGTAATTCGCCCAATCCTTGTCCTTACTGAAAACGTAAATCTCGATTGGCACCCCCGTCTCGCCAGGTTGAAGCTGACGCACGATAAACGTCATCGTATCGCTGATCATCGGATTATTCTTTAGATAGGCAACGACATAGGCGCGAAAAGTCCCGATGTTGGTAAGACGCCGCCCATTAACCAGACTGACCGCGTCACTGCCCGACGCCTGATTGTGCGCGTCGATCTCCTTCTGCTTCGCTTCGACATAGTTGGTGATGTACTGGATACGACGATAACGCTCCAGCATCGCCTCATCACAAAATCGGATCGTATTCATGTCGATGTTGACCGCACGTTTAATGCGGCGTCCATCCGACTCGGACATCCCACGCCAGTTTTTAAACGACTCTGAAATCAGGGCATACGTTGGTATCGTGGTGATCGTTTTGTCCCAATTCTGCACCTTAACGGTAGTCAGCGACACATCAACGACATCGCCATCCGCGCCATGCGAGGGCATTTCCAACCAGTCGCCGCGCGCAATCATCCGATTGGCACTGAGTTGTATGCCCGCGACGAATCCAAGAATTACATCCTTGAAAATCAGCATCAAAACGGCCGTCATCGCGCCAATGCCGCCAAGCAGCACGAGGGGCGACTTGCCGGTCAGAAGACTGATCGCAAAAATAGACGCGGCCAGGAAAATGATAATCTTGATGACCTGAGCGAAACCCTTGAGCGGCACTTCGTGCGAAAAGCTCAATCCGTCGTACACATCTAAAAACGCATCAATGGCCGCATAAAACAGCATGATCGCGAGCACGAGCATCACCAGCAATGTACCGTCCCTGACGATGTCACACACCATACTTGGAGGCGGGAACACAATTGCAGCGGCAAGATACACCACGAGAACGGGCGCGAAATTTGCCAGCCGAATAAAGACGCGATGCTTGACGAGTGTGTCGTCCCACGTGAAGCTGGTTTTCAAGAGCAGCTTATGAACCGCGGCGCCGATCAAGTATCGGCTTCCGCGCGAAACGACCACACAGATGATCGCGAGCAAAATCAGTGAGGTGATTGTAGCCAAGTGCCCGGCAAACCCTGCATCCAGACCGGTGCTGGAATAAAAACGCGTCAATGCATCCATGTCGCTGTTCCTGATTTTCGTATTTCTGAATTACAGAATCTGAAGTTAGCATATCATTAGAGCTGCGCCAAGCTTCCCGGCCTTGGCACGCCCATCAGGGCAGATTAACGCGGATACTGTAGAAGCGACCCGTGCTTGACGACGAGCCGTCGTCACGCCACTCGCCCATGCCGTTTGTATTCACGTCAACGGGCGTCAGCATGATTGTGCCGAGATCGTTGGTCAGCTCGCCGGACGATCCGCTGACAAAATTCGTCAGGTGCAGCGATTCATATCCGTCGCGCGTGACAGGATGCTTAGGGGTCAGGTCTAAATATTCGATTCCGCTGAAAAACCCCACCTTTTGCCGCGTGGAATTTTCAAAAATTCAGATTTTTGACGTGGGACGATACCAGCTCGGTCCACTTGGATTTCAGCCAAGCCATTGCCACCACGGAATCGGGCTGTCCCTTCGATCGTTTCTGATGCTGAAATGTGGCCAGTCGGTTTGCCTCGAACGTGATCAAGCACCGTACCTCCTGTACCTTTAGGCTGAATCGGTTTACCCGCATTACGAGCCGCCCTGTCAGCAGCACTGAGTTCACGGTAAACTACATTATCAACGGTTGGCAGTAAACATTTGGACGCCCCGACCGATGGTCGAAAAGCACCATACCCCTTCAACAGCCCCAGCGTGGACACCTCAGTGAGCACTTCCTTAACAGCATCACCACCAGAAATCATCACAGCCCAATCGCCGCTAGGTTCGTGGTAGCCCAGGAGGGGGTAATCCCAGCTTCCCACATAACCTCGATCAATGGCTTCCATGACTTCCGCCTCGGAAAGGTTTCCGAATGGATACTGTGCAGATGCTCCAGACAACACATTTTCAAAGCGAACGTCGAAGGCATCTCCTTCAATCATACCAAGCCGCTTAAAGCGGTTGAAACAGCCGAGACTGTGCCCTGTACCAGGTTTCCCAACAGGAGCGACGTACACCATCGTGACCCCTGCCATCCTACCGTCTGAGCCATAAGATACCGAAGGCATGTATTCCAACCCGAGGGGGGATTGGACGATGCAAAAAACGCGTATAAGCGTTTTTGAGTCTGCAAATACGGCGAGCTCGACCTGCTCGCCAAAGTCAGTCTGACCCAAGGCGCAAACTTCGGTCAGATAGCAGGAGGACTCGGGTGCGGCGGCAGGTGTGATCTGGTCAACAAGATCGAAAACAGGGGCAACCTGGAATGCTTCAGCGCGTTGCGCGAAGAGGCCAACGGAAGCGACTAAAAACAGAGATGCCCACCGACGAAACTTCATGGATTGAGGCTACCAAGGTGGGGGCTTGAACTCAAGAAGACTGAGGCACATTGTCCAGTTGAATGGGTGGCGACACGTTGCCCTTCTTGAGGTTGTGCGCGGCCTTGTCCATCATTGCGAGCGTGTAGACAGAGATGGCCTTGTCACCTGCCGAGTTGACTTTGCGGCGTGCGGTGGAGGGGCTATGCTTCATGATACAACCGGAGGCGTGATGATTCGAGAGTCATGCGCAGGCAAGGGCCCGCTTCTGTTTCGGAGTAGCGCGCGTGCGTTTTCGTACCTTGCTGGTGACTTCTGTTGTTAGGCGAAGGTCCTGCTCAACGGCGTGCATTATCCGGCAGAGGTTTTCAGCCGTTGGGTTGCCGCGTGCACCGAGCATACGATGCAGTGCTTTTTCCCCGACACCGGTTTCCTCAGCCAAGCTTTTGAACGTAATATGAGCATGCACCAGATCCCGGAGGATCGAAAGCGCTGTGGCTTTGTCGCCCTCAACCAGACAGCCGACGGCCTCGGCATAGAGTGCCGCCGTGTACTCAGGATCTCGTTGTATCCTTTCAACAACGCTTGTTCTGTATTCTTTTGTCAAAGCCATTCTGCACCTCATCTTTCTTGAAATTATGTATTGTTTTAGTCTGCCCGTTTTCGCTTTTTGTATATCTTCCAGCGCTCAATAGCGTTAGCGATATCACGAGCCTGTCCCTTTTTTGAGCCGCCACCCAAAAGGATGATCAGCGTATCCCCGTCCCGCCCGTAGTACACTCGGAAACCTGGGCCGAGGTCGATTTTCAACTCGGACACGCCGCTGCCAACGGATTTGGAGTTGCCGAAGTTACCATTCTCCATCCGTTTGACATACTTGGTAATACGCGCTGCAGTAGAACTGGAAAGGCTGTCTTCCCACTCCTCATACGGTACAGCATTACTGTCGTCTCTGTACTGCTTCAACTTCAGCATATTAGTATCCTATAAGTTACCACCAGAGCGGTCAACAGATTTACCCCTTTAGTCGTCGTGTTCCCTGGGGTGACACTTAGTGTGAGTCTTGCGCAGGTCGCTGATGTCGAGCCTGGCGTAGCGATTGAGGGTCTCGAAGCTGGAGTGGCCGAGGAGCTGCTTAACGTGGTAGAGATTAGCGTTGCCCTTGATCATCTCGGTTGTGCATGATCGCCTGAAGGTATGGGGGGTAATGTGGACACCGCCTCCGGCGGCACAAGTCTCCAACTCAAACTGACGGCCGTAGTCACGGACCCGATCACGCATGCTGTGCTGCGAGAGTGGGCGACCGGCCTGGTTGATAAATACGGCCTCGCAGTCGCGCCCACGAACGAGGAACGACCGCACCCCCCGAATGTATGACGAGAGCCACTTGAGGGCAGTCTTTCCGATAGGGACATAGCGTTCTTTCCTCCCCTTCCCCACGACGCGAGCAATGCCGCGTTCGAGGTCAATGTCCTGAAGCGTGAGGCCCTCAAGTTCACCGATCCGGATCCCGGATGAGTATAGTAGCTCGATGGCAGCGCGATCGCGGATTCCGGCGGGCGTGGTGGTGTCGATTTTATCCATGAGCTGCTTGACCTGAGCATGTGTCAGGATGCTTGTCGGCAGCAAGTCAGGCACCTTGACATATTGCAGATGCTTTGCGAGCGGGCGGCGAAGCAAGCCACGCTCGTAGAGTTGCCCAAGAAAGGGACGCACGCCTTTGACAACAGAGTTGATTGAGCGGGGCTTCATAGGCAAGCCGTGTTTGGTGAGCCGTGCGCCTAAATGAACCTGAAAAGCATGGATGTGTTCGAGCGTCAACGCCTCGGGCGTGCTGACGCCGCGCTCGTCTTCGAGATACGTGGTGAAGATTTTTAGCGCGGTTTTGATTCGGGCAATGGTGT
>JBLHHU010000157.1:0-7751 GCA_047615735.1 Kiritimatiellia bacterium
GCCCAGGGATTGACCGTTGCCTGACGAACGCCCTCGCACGATTCGATGAGGCTTTCAATTTCGCCCAACTCGACTCTGAAGCCACGAATCTTGAGCTGATCATCTGTGCGCCCAAGGAAAACGATGTTGCCATCTGTTTGGAATCGGCACAGATCACCAGTTCGGTAAAGCTTCGCACCAGAGTGGTCACTAAACCGATCAGGAACAAATTTATCCGATGTCATATCGGGGCGATGTAGATAGCCCCGTGCCGGGCACGCCCCTCCGATATACAGCTCGCCTTCTTCACCCACCGCGCAAGGCGCCTCGGACGCGTTCAGAATGTAGAGGCGGGCATTGGCAATGGGTCGACCAATGGGCGGTAACGCGGGCCACGTGTCAGGGTTTCCTGTCAGGTCGTAATGTGAAACCACATGCGCTTCCGTTGGGCCATACTGATTGACCAGCGCGGCGTGATTCAGCGTTTGAAAAAGGGAGCGGAGGTGTCTCGTAATCTTCAGCTGTTCCCCTGCCGTAATCACTTCTCGCAGTGTCGTTGGCCACAAGCATTGTTCTGAAGCGACTTCCGCGAAATATTGGAGCGCAATAAAGGGCATAAAAATACGCTCAACCTTTTGTGCATTCAGAAAAGGAATTAAGCGTTCGGGGTCAAGACGCTGGTCATCGGTGGTCAGGACAAGCGTGCCCCCGCCACATAGGGTTACAAAAATTTCCTGAAAGGAAACGTCAAAGCTGAGTGGTGCAAACTGTAGCGTGGTCGCGTCAACACGGGCATGCCCAGCCGCATGTTGCCAATGGATCAGATTAACCAGCGGGCGGTGTGGCATAGCGACGCCTTTCGGCTGCCCGGTTGAGCCCGACGTGTAAATGACATAGGCGAGGTCATCGATGCTTCCGGCTGGCAGACGGGGCGCCTTTGCCTCGGCATGAGAAAACAGATCTTCGGTATACGCGGGTACATTCGTGTTGCCGAACAACGCGGCGTGGCGGGAATGCGTAAGCAATGCGCTGACGTTGGCATCCTCCAGCATAAAGTGAAGTCTCTCGACCGGATACTCAGGATCCAAAGGAACGTAGGCAGCACCTGCCTTTAATGTGGCCAAAACGGCGACGACCATCTCCAACGAACGATTTAGGCAAATCGCGACGAGCGGGTCATCTCCTTGAAGATTCGGCAGTAGGCGATGCGCGGCTGTGTTGGCTTGAGCGTCCAATTCGGCATAGGACAAGGATTGGGATTCAAAAACCAACGCGGTCGAATTTGGGTTGCGGTCCACACACGCCTCAAACAGGGCTATCAGATTGTGGCAGTCCTCAAAGGATTGATCGGTTGCGTTCCACTGAGGGTACGGCTCGGGTTCTC
The DNA here is from genome assembly GCA_047615735.1 of Kiritimatiellia bacterium. Taxonomy (GTDB): domain Bacteria; phylum Verrucomicrobiota; class Kiritimatiellia; order UBA8416; family JAIOPI01; genus JAPKCZ01. The sequence goes on from JBLHHU010000157.1 coordinate 1,364, forward strand.
GTGCATCAGACATTCGCGGATACCGGGTATTGTTTCAACATCATCGTGCGTCCGTATATTTTCGAAGTTAACAATCATTTCAGTCTAATTCAATCGATACGCAATGCAATGTGAGAATTTCCCCGATCGAAAATCAGAGTATTGCGATGGCTCATCCCGCATGCTACTGTGCTGTGTTTTTAATGAGGTGAAATGATGAGTGATTGGAAAAATGAGCTAGGCGATCTGCTGAGCAATACGGGGGTCGGACGAGTCGAGGGCGATGCTGGCGACTTACATCGATTTTTTAACGAAACCGCCCTTCCCGCGTTCGAGGCTTTGTCTGCCGAGCTTGAAAAGCATGGGCGCCGGACGCAGGTCCGATCTACGACTTCTTCTGCGACCCTAACGGTCACAAATAATGGTGAAGAAGAAATGAATTACAGGCTCCAGCCGAGGCGTTTTCCGAATGGCGTTCGACCCTATGCCGAGGTGCGGTTTCGCGAACGCAAAGGTTTAAAATTGATAACGGTTGAAAGCATGGTGCGGAGCGGTTCGTCCGAATACAACATTAGCGACATCAGTAAAGACGAAGTTATTAAGAGCTTCCTTGAACAATACAAGCGCCGCGTGGGCACAGCCTAAAGCGCTCATCGCAATGCACGTCCGTGCAGGCAGTGCCCGACGGTTCAAGCCCATCCTAGTCTGTAAATTTCTGAAGGATTTCTTCGACTTGTGTCAGTGAGGGAACCATTTCGGCCTCCCCTAGTGCACGTCGAATCGCCTGTGCCATCTGACGGCGTCCGATAGGCTTGTGGAGAATTTCGCTGATACCCATTTCCCGAGCTTCATCCTTACTGACGCCCTCCGTGTAGCCACTGCAGAGGATCACCGGAATATCGGGACGAATGGCCTTAATCTTCGCGGTTAATTCCAGTCCGTTCATATTCGGCATCATCTGGTCCGTAATAACGATGTCGAAGCTTTCTGGGTTCGCTTCAAACAGCGCAACTGCATCTGGCGATTTTGTATTCAACGTCGGGCGATAACCCAACGATGCGAGCAGAACCTTGTTCATATTGACGATGTCCACTTCATCATCAATAAACAGAATGGACTCCGTTCCGGTCGGTAGCGTTTCTTCAATTTTGACGGACGCTTCATCGACGTCAGCTGTTTCTAGTGGGATGTCGACAATGAAGGCGGTTCCCTGTCCGGGCACTGAACTGACGTTGATGCTGCCTTTGATGCCTTTGATGATGCCATGGACGACGGCCAATCCCATGCCGGTGCCTTCTCCACGCTCCTTTGTCGTGAAAAAGGGTTCAAAAATGCGATCCAAGGTGTCCGATTCGATTCCGCTACCCGTATCGGAAACTTTGATGCGAATGGCGGCACGCACAGGTGGCTTGGCGGCGTTGGGTGGCTTGTCGCGTATCACCGTGTTGGTGACTTCTATGGTTAGCTCGCCACCATGGTCACGCATGGCATGGCCAGCGTTTGTGCAGAGATTCATGAGCACCTGATGAATTTGTGAGGGTTGCGCCGTGACGACGTCCAAGTCGGCCACAATGCTAAGCGTGACCGTAATTGATCCGGGCAATGCGCCCTGCTGGAGTTTGGATACTTCCTTGACGATAGGTAAGATATGAATCGGACGGCCCTCAGGCTCTGTTTGACGGCTGAACGTCAAAATCTGACTCGCCAGTTCCTTTGCACGTAGACTTGCGTTCACAATTTCTTTCATAAATCCGTAGGACAAATCTTCCTTCGCCATGGAATCGAGAACCAGTTCACTATAGCCAAGGATGGGCGTCAGAATGTTGTTAAAATCGTGCGCGATACCGCCTGCGAGGGTGCCGATGGCTTCCATTTTCTGCGACTGAGCCATTTGGCGTTCATTTTCTTCAAGCTGAACTTCAATGTTTTTCAATTCGGTCAGATCGATCACTTGTACGTAATAACCCTTAGGTCGGAATTCTTTATCAACCCCAAGATGGTTCATTAAAACTTCAAAATGCCCTTTACTGCTCTTGTTCGTTTCAAACCAAGTATTCTTGGTGACGGCCTTGAAATCAATGGTGGCCTCGTAGCGAACCGTTTGTCCAAGAGCGAGCGCCTCACGGGCACGCTTTGGTACAAATCCGCCGCGAAAGAAGTCAACGCGATCAAACATGCGCGTATCTGGAATGCCCAGCATTCGCAATAAGATCAGGTTGACGTTCTGCAAGGCCTGGTTGCCGTTGTAAACTGCAACCCCTATCGCTGATTTGGAGAAATATTCGCGCGCGCGACGATCACTTTCAACGCGACTACGTTCGGCTTTAAGTTGCGAACTGATGTCGACGGCCGATAATAGAATAATATTGATTTCGTTGCGTTCAATCAAGCGAGCTCTGGCTTTCACTGGGATTGTTGCACCGCCTCGTCGTTTATATGCCGCCGTGTAGGAAATATCGCCATCATCAATCGCCGCGCGCATATGACGGCGCATATCCATGGTGCGTACTTTTTCAAGCAATTCGGCAGCAGACAGCTCGCTGTATTCGGCGATACTGTTTTCTTTGGAGCTAATGCGAGCGAATGTGGTTTCTGGTGTAGAAATCTCTGCGGGTTCAATGTCCATTAACGACATGCGCATCAAACGGCGACGCGTAAACCCAAGCGTTTCGCATGCCTCATCGTTTGCGGCAAGGAACGACTGCGGCAGTCCATCTTCGGCAACCGAAAACACAAGCAGAATACCTGGCGCTTTCAGAAACAGTTCGCTGGACCATTGCATTTCCGACGCGAGCTGCTTTTCCAGTCTACGCCGCACGGTGCTCTCTTCCTTGCAGCGGCTGGTCAATGAAGCCAGTCGTGAGGCGGCCTGCGAGAAGCGACGCGCGATAATGCGATGATAGGCCAGCAACGCGGTCGAGGCAGCTGCAAGAAACAGCGAGAGGGAAATTAAAAACGATTCCATAGTGAAGAGCGCTCGCGTTTAAACAATGTCGCGCTTATCGGAGCAAAAGAGGACCGAAAGCACGCGGTAATTACGTGTTTAAAATATGCCACAATAACGCCGGAAAAGCAAGGTGATGAAGGCGAAAAGTAGTTTGTTCCGGACAACTTTTACGTGTCGTATTTCCCTAAAGTTGACGGTCAACACCGCGACAATTTGCTTGTTTCCACGCGCAGCCCCTGCCCTTATGATGTTTGCACATGTTCAATTCACACCCATCTCACGACGATATGTCCATTTTTGCGAATGCCCATGCTCGTTTCGCCAGTTATGGTCTCGGGCTGACACTGTTTGCGCTTGCACTATCTCCGGCGTTTGCAGCACCGCAAGCGTTGATGAGAGCCAGGCAAAGCGTGCCACGCATTTGCCATGACGTGGAATCCATCCGACACCTCCGTTTTCTGACGAACGTCACCGTTCACGCGCAATCCGAAGGCGCATTTCGTGCGTACGTCAACGATGCCATTGATCGCCAATTCGAAGGGACGCCTCCCGAGGATTACGTCCATGGCCTTGTCCGCTTGGGTTTGTTTCCTGAGAGCGTGGATCTAAAGCAGAGCTATATGGCGTTACTGGAAGGTCAGGCGGCTGCGCACTATGACCCCTCTCCGACGGGCAAGGTCTATTATATACTCGCGACCAATGCGACGGATCAGGTGCTTGACCTGATCTCCTCGCATGAGCTGTGTCATGCGTTGCAGGACCAACACTTTGATCTATATTCCTTGATCGAAGGGGATCTTGATTATTTACAGGACAACAGTGACGCGGCCTTCGCACGCCAAGCACTGGTTGAAGGTGAAGCGACGCTGATTATGACCATCTGGATGCTCATGAACGAACTCAACATGAACGACGCCGAGAAAGCAACTCAGGTGGCATCCATCTCTGTCGGAGCACAAGCGAGCATGCCCTTGGATGCCATTGTGGCCATGGCCAAGGTGACAAGTACGGGGCTCGAGGGGATGGATATGAATGTGGATGCACTGACAAATGCACCACGATATCTTGTCCAATCGATGCTCTCTGCATATATGCAGGGCGCGTATATGGTGGATCAGGTTCGTACGGATGGCGGTTGGGAGGCGATCAACGCCCTTTACGAAAATCCACCCACGTCGTCTGAACAGGTGTTGCATCCGGAAAAATTGCGTGGCCAGCGTGACACGCCAACGCCTGTGAACATACAAGGTTTACTAGCGGGTATGCCGGTTGGATGGCGGCTCATCGACGAGGATGTCGTCGGCGAACTGGGTATCCGCACGTACATAGAGCAATGGGATAGATCGCGTGGAAAATCTGCGTATGCACGCGACGTTGGGTCGGGCTGGGACGGGGATCGCTATGGCATTATCGGCAATGACACGAACGGCAAAGTCGGTCTCGTCTGGAAAACGGTGTGGGACACCAAGAAGGACGCACGAGAATTTGCTACCGCCTACGCGGTCACCCTTCGTGAACGCTTTCCTGATCTCGTGCTCAACCGTAGCGAACGTGAGAAAAACAAGTGGCGCGTCATGGAATGGCAAGTCGAGAAAACGAGAAGCATTACACTGCGAACGCGCGAAACGTGGGTCTGCATATTCGATAGCGACGATAAAGGAGCACTGTCGTGGATGCTGGAATCCTCCGCTACGTCTTCACCACAAAAATAGGTTACATTCCGTTCGTCGGCTTGACCCTCCTTGTATCTCTATCCTATTTGCGGCACCGTTTGTTAACGTATGACCTCACGCGCGAGAGATGAACACACAAAATTACACGTTTAATACATTCAAAGGTGGTACACATGGCCAAGGACAATATTCCGAGGTGCAATCCAACAGCGCAAACCGGTAACTTCCAGAAATAGGCACACGTCGTTTGCAACCGTAACGTCTTTCGAAGAATAGCTGATAAAGACGTCATACGTTTCTGCGTTATAATCGGCTGTGGTCATTTGTGTTTCCTGATTTCTTTAATCGCAATGGCAATCGCGTTGCGCCATCTTTCTGAATCTGCCTCATGCGCTCCTGATTCACGACGAATACGAGCCAGGAGGGATCTGGCTGCATCAACGCCCCTTTTACACTCTAGGTGGTCTGCATGTGCGCTGAGCGTCGTCTCTAAGGTGTACGCAAAATTATAATCGGTAAGCCCGTCGGCTGCATCAAATATTGACGATGACAATAGCAATCCTGCTTCAAAATGGGAAGCGGGCGCATTTGGAACCAAGCCATGCATACGCGTGAAGGGATTGTGCCAATCTGCGCCGGGATACCCACCCGTGTTGTGCTCGCGCTGTCCCGGCCAGCACCAATGCCATTCGAACCGGCCCGTGGCTCTTTTTGCCCATGGATAAAAGCCCCAACGAAAACGACTCAGACCATCATTGAAAAACCAAAGCGCTTTGCCCTTTTCTAATGTCTTCGCTTGAAGTTTTTGACTCGCGTTGTTCCCGTGCACTGAAACAGCGTCAAGCACGTCGACCAATGGTGTATAATCACGCCCGCCGTTCCGATCGCCCATGATCGTGCCGAAACGCTGGACACCAAGCTGCCCCATCCATTTGCCGTAGCGAAGCGTGTCGGCGAGGTTACGGTTCCATGGATTCGGATGTTCGCGTGGTTCATCGACGACTTCGAATATGGGATGACCGCCCCACGTGTAAACGATGTCTCGATACTCTGTCATTGCCTTAGTCCACATCGGCCTGAAAGCCTTTTGATGCATTTCAGCACCCGGTTCACGATCAAGGCGACCGTCGGAAAGTGCCGGCAAACGCCTTGCAATAGCCCGTGCTGTGCTCAATTGCTCCAACAACAGGGGCTGCTCCTTGATCGCACCCAAACCAGCGGCCAAAGCAGCTCTATAACCAGTGTCGTCGAAATCCATGCGGATATTCCCCGTTTTCGCATCACCCATGGTCACGCGTGCGACATCCGGTAGTGTCACTGACGTAAATCCCAGAGAACGCATGACACTGAACGTATCGAAAAACGCCTTGTAGCGCTCTTCTGTTAGAGGTGTAGGATGCATTCGTCCCTTGTAATAGAAGCCGAACGCACCGGGCAGATGCCCGGTTAACGTGATATCATGAACGATGATGTTTACAGGAACCTGACTGAGCGTTTGTCCGTCGACGGTCACAGCGAGCTCGACACGGTATGCGCCGGGCTTTGCGTCCTTTGCGACATGCCACCAAACGATGTGGGTCTGGGTAAGGTCTTTTTCAAGATAAATGCTATCGGTCGGGAGTAATCCGCTTTCAGTAATAGCCCCTGAAGCATAGCGGTAATTAACAAAGTACTGTTGCGCGATGTCAGTCCGAAATCCAGTTTCACGCGCATGCCCATCCATAAGGTCCACGCGTGCCAACCCCATATCGCTGTTGGGTCGCATGCAAAGTTTAACGAAGACGTTCTG
>JBLHHU010000158.1:0-7699 GCA_047615735.1 Kiritimatiellia bacterium
CCTGGATGACAAGGCATACAGCTTTGCATCGACCAAACAGCTCAACACGGCCGAATGGCATTACGGCGTCTAGGGCCGTTCGGTCCCATCGGTCCGCACCGCGCCGGGTGCACCGGTGCTGACACCGTCGGGGCGTGTCGCGATCGTCACCGTGGGCGTGACCGTGAAATCCTCGTCTCGATCAAAAGGATTCACCAACAAGGTGATAGCCGTGCCTAAAAGCACAACAACAACCATCGCCCACGAAACGGCCACGTGGTGGCGATAGATCCAATCAAGGATCGGATGCATGAAGGCCCACATCACACGTCGGCGCCGAGATTCAGACAAACGGTCCGGCATGTGACTGGTGTCCGAGCCCGCATGCAGCGCATCCAGCGTCGCGCGAATTTCGGCCGCGACCACCTGACAGCCTGAACACTGACGGACATGCTCCCGTACAAACGCAGAGCGAGATTCGCCCAGCTCTCGCGCCATGTACTCGAAGAGCAACGCCTGCACTTCAGCACAGCAATCCAGGCTAAAGGGCGTCTCCTCTGCGTTCAGTTCTTTGTCGCGGTCTTGATTATTCATGACGTCGGTCCATCATTCGGTGTCTCTTTTAATCGCGTCAACTCCACGGCGAGCTTCTTCATGGCATGATGCAGGATGTAACCCACATTGGTAACCGTTAGCCCGGCGATGGTGCTGATTTCCTTGTAACTTTTTTCTTCATATATTTTCAGAATCACGAGTTGCTGATCACGTTCGGAAAGTGTCCCAAGCGCATCCGCCGCTTGAGCCGCCTCGTCCGAAATACGAAAGGCTTCGCCGCGATTGGGGTCCACAGTGACGGGAATCTCCTTCGACTGCTTTTCGTGCAAGGCCCGACGGCGTGATTCTTTGCGGATATAATCCACGGCACAATTGTGCGCCACGCGATACAGCCAGCTTGAAAGTTGGGGCGACGGCACCCAGGCTTCTTTCCAACCACTGAGGAAACGAAGAAAGGTATTTTGAACAACATCTTGCGCGGCATCCTGATCACGCAGTAAGCGGACAGCATAGCGCAGAAGCGGCTTTTCGTATTCGCGCACCAGCGTTTCGAACGCGACGCGCTTCTCGGCCTTGAGTTGTTTCGGCTTTTTACCCACGCCATCCTTGCCTTGCTTGCGCCCGCCCGTACGACCATCAGTAGTAGAACGCGCGGCAAACCCGAAACCTTAGCGCATCAGGCGCGATGGCAACAATTACAGCGTCATACTGAACGCCGCATGTGCATTGATCGCTTCACCGATTTCGGCGACAAGGTCATCGGGCGCCGGCGTATTCGTCTTCATGATCGCCAGCGAGCGGTTGGTCTTGCGATCGTGCGGATTGCGAACATCTTCGATGTTGATTCCGCGACTGGCCAACTTGGCGCCAATCGTTCCGAAGACACCCGGGCGGTCATCGTAGAGAAAGTAAATGGAGTACCCGACGGGTTCGTACCACAGCTTGTCGAATTCATTGATGCGCGAAACAATCATGGTGCCTTCGGTAATGGTACCGCGCACACTGACACTCTTGGCCGTGCCCAAGTGCGGCGCGGTCGTCATGTCGACCGTGATGGAGTTCACGTAGCTCTTGGTGTGATCCACTTCGCGGTTCGCATATTCAACACCGATGTCCTGCATGTATTTTTTCGCCGCACGGAAATCGAGCGAGCTCTTGAAGTCCTCTGATATGCCCGCGACGATAGGCACAACCAACCAATCCGCAAACGGCTTCAACCTTCCGTAAAAGCTCGTTTCAAGTCTTCTAACATGCGAACCCTTCGGCAGGATACAGCGACACAGACGTGCCAGCGCGTTGGCCAGTTGGCAGTACTGTCGGTCAAGCCCCTCGGGAATGTCGCGATTGACAACGAAACTTGTGACGCCCTTGCTATCGAGATCGATCAACTGTTCCGCTGCGCGCTTGGCCGCGTTCCGATTGGCTTCGTGGGTGCTGGCGCCCAGATGCGGCAACATCAGGTCCGCGATGTCGGCAACGTCTTTATGGCCCGCTTCGTCTTTCGGATAAACGTCATTGAGAAAGCGAATATTATTTTTGGCCTTGCGGCTGCGCAGTGCGTCCTTATCAATCAGACCGTCGCGCGCGCAATTGATCAAGGTCGCACCCGGTTTCATCTTCGACAGAACGGCCTCGTTGACCATACCGCGCGTGTGTTCGTTCTCCGGCGCATGTAGCGTAATGTAGTCGGACTGTGCAAAGAGCGTTTCCAAGTCAACCAGCTCCACACCCATTTCCTGTGCGCGTTCGGGTGAGACAATCGGGTCGAACCCGATCAGCGATACGTCAAATCCCGACAAACGTCGCGAGAGCAGCTTTCCGATATTACCAAGGCCAACAATGCCAACCGTTTTTCCCGCGACTTCACGCCCCATCAGGCCGCTCTTTTCCCATAACCCTTGACGTGTGGAGGCATCCGCCTTGACGATATTGCGAGCGTCCGCCAGCATCATCGCAACCACTTCTTCGGCGACGGCGTTGGAGTTCGCACCGGGCGTGTTCATGACGTCGATGCCCTTGCTGCGTGCGTATTCAATATCGATCGTGTTGTAACCGGCTCCGGCGCGAACGACGACCTTCAGCTTGGGCAGCAGATCCATAATTTCAGGAGAAACTTTTTCGCTACGGACGATCAGCGCATAGGTGTCAGGGTGCGTTTTTGCGAGATCGGCAAGGCCCGTGTCCGCCTCTTGAACGACCTCATATGCTTTGGTCGCCTCAAGCATTTCAGCGGCAATCGTGTCTAGCTTGGTGGGAATTAACACCTTTTTCATCAATTCGGCTCCGTATGTCCATCATGGACCGGACCCCGCGCGGCAGGGTCGGCATTCTTAAAAACGGCATACGCTACCTTGTGCCCGTTGCAAAATCAAGACGCGCCTTTAGGGGTTTTGTTGACGCCGTCCATTCTTTGGGGCTAGAGTCCGTGCACGAATTCCATGCAAATGAAAGCCACACATCACACGATCCTTGCTCGGACGGCCTCAGTTCTGCTGACGGCAATGGTCCTTGTTCCGTCAATTAGGGCGCAAGAACAAGACGCCCTGATTCGCACGCCGACGTCCCAATTTCAGATGGAGCGAAAGCGACCTGGCTTCTTCAAAAACGCCGAAAAAAGAACGGCCTCCGACCAATTTACCTATGCAGAAACGCTGCGTCTCAAGGGCGAAGGCAAAAAGGCGCACAAAGCATACCGGAATCTCGTCCATTCGTTCCACGACTCACCGGAAGCCCCTGAGGCACAGCGTTTGTACGCAGAAAGCCTCGTCAAAAAGGGCAAACTCGAGGATGCCTTTCTCGAATACCAGTACATCGTCAAATATTTCCCCGGAAAAGTGTCCTATGAAGAAATCGTGTCGGAGCAATTCAAGATCGCGAACTTGGTCCGCGTTAAGAATGAGACCGGTCTGGCCATGGCGGGCGCCTCAACAGCCAAAACACTGCCGTTATACCGAAAAATTGTCGAAAACGCCCCAAATTGGGAACGTGCCCCAGAGGCTCAATTCTTTATCGGCGCCATTCACGAAGAACGCAACGAGTACCCCGATGCGATTGACGCTTACGAACGCGTCATGCTGCGCTACCCGAAAAGCGCCTTCGTTTCCAACGCCGCCTTCCACCGCGCCAACTGCCTGACCGCCATTGCCAACAAGAATCCGCGTGACGAGGCGCGCGCTCAGCATGCGCTTTCCTCACTGGTCAGCGTCTTGCGCGACTATCCCTCCATGCCGGATGCAGATCAGGCACGGACAGCGCGTGACGCCTTGAAATTGCGTCTTTCGAATATGATTTTCGATCGCGCAGTGTATTATGATACCATTGCGAAGCGTCCCGAAGCGGCGATGGTTGCTTATAACGACTTTTTAGGTCGCTTTCCGACGTCCGAACAATTTGACCGTGTTCAGAAGCGCGTTGCCGTACTCCAGCAACAGATTGAGGAGCAGAAAAAAAGTGAATAACTCAGCGAAACTATCTCGTCAAGGCCGACGCGCCTTTCTTCGTTTCATTCTTCCGGCAGTGGCCCTTGCGGCATCACTGCACATCACGGGCTGCGCAGGATATCGCTTAGGCTCCAGCCTTCCCGCAGATATCGCCTCCGTGCATGTGCCCGCCTTTGGCAATGACACAGCCGAGCCCCTGATTGAATCCGACGCAACGCGCGCGACGATCCAGGAGTTCCAGCGTGACGGAACACTGCGCGTTCTGGACAAAGACGAAGCGGACATCCTCCTCGAAGTCACGCTCGTCGATTTTGAACTCGAACCGTTGCGCTACGATCGTGACGAAACAAAGTCCGCCGTTGAATATCGCATGCGCATTAAAGCCGACATTCTGCTGACACGCAGAGTCTCTGGCGAAGTGATGACCAAACGACGTGTCGCAGGTGAAACGTTCTTTGATTTCAGCGGCGACATGGGCACATCGAAGCGCACTGCTCTACCCCTGGCTACGGCCGACCTCGCACACGACATCGTCGAAAGCGTTGTCGAATACTGGTAGAAGCGCCTGTTAGCGCGCACCCTTGGGAGGGGGGGGGCTAAACCGGTTTAGCCGCAAAGGCTACGAAGAGCCGCTTCGCCAGGGACCAAGAAACCCTTAAGGGAACCCTCACGCACCCGGAACGAACGCCGGGCACAGTTCCACACATGGAATTGCGCAACGGAACAGACTTGGAAGATGCGCTATATCGGCTTAGGCAGAAAGCGCAGCAACACGTGAATGCGCGCGTGACTTGCGTCGATCGGCGTTATTGCCCTTAATGACGCCCTTTTTCACGGCTTTATCGAGTTCCGAGCAGTACTGACGGAAGGCGACCGTAGACGCAGATGCATCTCCAGCAGCTGCGGTTTCCAGAAAACGACGACGACTGGTAACTAAACCGCTCTTTACAGTACGGTTGGCGTCGCGTTTGATTTCGGACGTTTTCATCTGCTTTAGCGCACTCTTTGAATTAGGCATGGATCCTCAATCTCCTGAATTTCTCGACTCGAAAACGGAATAAAGTACGGTTTGATACCCGCTTTGGTCAACCATAATCTCAGAACAGCAGCGCCGTCGCAAGCATCTTCCCCCATCGGGAGACCCCGAAAACTGCCGCTTTACGTGGTAAATACGCCGCGGCAGACGCGCTAAGGCGTCCAGTCGAAATCCGTACCGCCCCACGTGTTCGTGCGATGCACATAGTAGTAACCAACGCCGGGTTCCAATGAAAAATCAGCGAAATCGTTGGCCTGTGGATCCCACCATTTACCATCCCACTTGTCGCCAAGATGCCCCATCAACCAGTAGCGCCCGGCCCAGCCATCGCCACCCCAGACCCAAATTTGATCGCCTCGTTCACCGTCACGACGAATGTCAGCCGTGCTCCCGCCGCTACCCAGCGTCGCGAAACCAAGCTGGTTGGCGGGCGTGGAATAGCGCAGCGCCTTCTCGGTATTGCGGTGCCGCTTTGGTTCAGACCCATACACCCCGAACGGTGTGATGCCTCGACCCGCTGACGAGAACGTTACAGAGGTCGGCTCCATCGGCAGCGGACCTGCGAAAATGCCCTTCGATGTCATATGCGGATCGCCTGAATTGCGGTGGATCCAGAACGCCCGTCCCGATTGAAATTCGAGCGATGACGGTGTTTTTAAATCAGTCTCACACCATTGCGCCTCGCCGTCGGCAGCTTGAACGAGATAGGCGGACACCCATTCTCCGTCGGCATTCATGACCGCGACACGATCCGCATCGTTGGTACTTGCTCCTGCCGCGAGACCGTACATCAATTGCTTCCCAAACGCCCCCTGCAGGCGACTCGTATCAGAAATACCCTCGGGAAATGAAACGGGGAACGAAACCAGATGAGATGCATCTGCCGTGCGCTTCTGAACATACAAACCCCAGTCGAAGGAACGCCTCTTAGGCGATATAGGAATCGTCGCATCCACCACATAAAAACGCTGACCGGGAGCTTCGAGAACCCCTTTATCAACCCAATAGCGGACGCCCGCGCGCGTCACGGAACCCGTCGTGAGAACCCGCTCTTCGCCATCAGCAACGTCGCGTGCAAGAATGCGATAGGATCCGCGCTGGCCAACGAAAAAACCCAACCGGGCGTCGGTTTCGTTGACGGCCTCGATACTGAAAAGACGCGCCAGGCGAAAATCTGGCGGATGACTCTGTGCCAACGACACGGCAGCCACAAACACGGCGACCATACAGGTCATCATGATGCCTGTGCGGCGCCAACGATCAACCGGTTTCAGGTCGACTTGCATCATTCCCCCCCTTCAGCGATGAGCGTACGTGCGGCGACCTTGCCCTTCCCTTGACAGATCAGACAGGTACCGCCTTTGGAGACGTTTTGGATAAAATGGCCGACGCCTTTGCATTGAAGGCACATCATCTTGTTTCCTCCCATCGACTTGACGCCTTTTTTCGCGCTCATCGACTTTCGCGTGCCCTTGCCACTGCAGGAACGGCAGGTCACTTTTTGTGTCTTGGCGGCGACTTGCCCCTGACCCTCACAGGGCTTGCAGCTATACATCGGTATCACATACAACGCGGCAACGGCAGCAACGAGCAGCACAAATCCAATAAACGTTTTCATTAAACCAACTCCCCTGTTTCTGTTCGTGCGTCATGCTGACCATAGGTCGCGGCCGAGCCGTGCTTACGGGTGTAGTGCTTGTTGACGATGTGTTCCGGGATCGTATCGATCGTAGGATTTAACAGAAAAGTTCCCAAAGCCATCTTCGAAACCATTTCGAGTGCAATCGCGTTGTCGAGTGACTCGCGCGGCGACCGCCCCCAGGTAAACGGCGCGTGGTGCGCCACGAATACGGCAGGCACGGCCAGCGCATCGCGATTCAGAAAACACTCAACGATGACACGTCCTGTATTGCCGGTGTAATCGCTTTCGACTTCCTCCGGCGTCAAACAGCGCGCGACCGGTATCGCCCCGTGGAAATGATCCGCATGGGATGTTCCCAAACAGGGCAGCTCACGCGCCGATTGGGCAAACATTGTCGCATAGGTACTGTGCGTGTGCGTGACACCGCCAAGCCCATCAAAGTGAGCATATAGATAAAGATGCGTGGGCGTGTCCGACGACGGCTTGTACTCGCCTTCGACAATCTTGCCATCCAGATCGACCACCACGAGCATCTCTGGCGTCAAGGCCTCGTAAGGCACGCCGCTGGGCTTGATCACCATGACACCCTTGTCCGCGTCAAAACCACTCACATTGCCCCATGTCAGCGGGCTCAAGCCCTGCGTCTGAAGCGCCTTGTTCGCATGACAGACTTCATGTTTCAAATCACTCAGCATCCATCTATCCTCCAGCCTTCCGAATCAACGCATAGCAGCATAAGGCGGCAGCGCCGAAAGTCCAACATTCCATTTCGCCAATTTGGTACAAGGCAGATAGATAACGCAGACCCAGCGCCAACGAATGGCATTTCCTCGCGCTGATTGATTCCCCGTAAGCCATTGCTCGACACCACGCCTGCATTGGGTCCCTTGGCGCAGAGGTCAGGGGGCAGGTGTCAGGTGTCAGGCAGATTCTTCATTTTTTGTCGCAATACACTTTTTTTGGCCTAATATACTAAGCGATATAGCTTAGCATATGGAGGACCTCATGCCAAAGACATCTCACGTATCGATAGCACGCCTGATTCAA
>JBLHHU010000159.1:0-7679 GCA_047615735.1 Kiritimatiellia bacterium
ACATAGTGGCCACCGGCGCCCGTGATGGTCACGCAGGTGCCCTCCCGCGTCGCGCTAGCGCCCAATTGCTGCACGGCACCAAGCGTGTTGAGGCAGTCTTCACTTGCCAGAAAGCCGTTGATGACGGACGACCCTGTGGTCAGCCCCAAAAGCATGGCAAGACGATGCGAAATGCTCTTGTCGCCGGGGACACGAAGGCTGCCACTGGGTTTAGTATTAAACGAAAGGTGGCGAGAGTCATTCATACGTTGTTATTCCGTCATCTTCCATGCGTAAGCGCTTCAACCGAGCATCCCGCAGATAGCTTCGCACATCTTCGTCACCGCCATGAGCAACCTGAGTTCGCAAGGCGAACAGTTCATCACGCATGATATCCAGCTCAACAAGAATGGCCTCTCGGTTGCTCTGCACAATGTCCAACCAGATGTCTTCCGTACCGGACGCTATGCGTGTGCTGTCGAGAAAGCCACTGCCGCAAAAGGCATCGGCTTCATCATCGCGAAGCACAGCGCGTGTCAGTACCGCGGCAACCAGATGTGGCAAATGGCTTGTTCTTGCAAGTAATTCGTCATGGGCCAGCGCGGACATTTGGCGGACACGACTACCGAGTGACGCCCACAGTCGATACACGTCATCAATACAGCTTTGTGGCGTGTTGGAATTCGGTGTGATGACAACCATTGCGTTGCTATAGAGATCAGGCCGAGCGGCCTCGAGCCCGGAAGCTTCCGATCCCGCAATAGGATGACTACCAACAAAAATAGCGCCCCGATTCGCGAGAAGACATACGGCTCTTTGTGAGAGGACGCTTTTCGTGCTGCCCACGTCCGTGACCACCGTGCCCGTCTCGATACCCGTCAGACTTTCTTGTAAGACATCTTCAATGGCGAATACGGGAACACAGACCACCACGATGTCTGCGCCAACGCAACATTCTGCGGGATCATCGAAAACGCTGTCGACCACACCGTCACGTAAAGCCGCGTCACGCGTCTCCGCACGCCGGGCATATCCGCGCACGTTTGGACGATCGCGCGTAAGCCTGCACAACGCCAGCCCAAGTGAGCCACCCATTAAACCAAGCCCCAGTAAGGCAACATTTTTACTCATGATGACACCCCGTCATTAGAAGCCGATGTTTCGAGCACATCGGCCAACACATCCAAGGCGCGCTCGTTCTCCGAAGCGCTCCCGACTGAAACACGAACATACTCAGGTAACCCGTAAGCATCCATGGGGCGAACAATGACCCCCTTGCGCCGCATCGCGTCAAAAACCGCCCGCCCTTTTCCAACCTTAACCAAAACAAAATTGGCGACAGCCGGAACAAAGTTCAACCCTAAGCGATCGAAACCCGCACCCAATTGCGCAATGCCTGCACAGACAAGGGTACGCGTACGTTCAACATGTTGCATGTCACCGAGCGCTGCAATCGCTGCGCATTGCGCCATGGCGTTCACATTGAATGGTTGTCGAACGCGGTTGAGCAATTCAATCACCGCGGCAGGGGCAATGCCGTAGCCTACCCGCAAACCAGCAAGACCATAGGTTTTTGAAAACGTACGCAACACAATCACGGATCGCCCCTCGCGCACATAGCGCAACGTGTCGGGCTGTTGGCCCGTGGGTAGCAGTTCGACATAGGCTTCGTCAAAACATGTCAACACGTGATCTGGCACACGCGCCATGTAGCGTGCAATAGCATCCGGATCAACAGCGGTGCTCGTTGGGTTGTTCGGGTTGCTCACAAATACGATGCGCGTTTCCGGCGTGATGGCGTCACACATCGCATCCAGATCATGTGTGAAGCCCGACATGGCGACATCGATCACGTCAGCGCCAGCGCCGGCTGCGATAAGCCGATAAACGATGAACGCGCAATCGGCCATGACGATATTCGTCCCCGTTCCGAGATAGACGTGACCCAGCAATTCTAACAGCTCGTTGCTACCGTTTCCGGGTAGCACCTGATCGGGGTTGACCGCCAATGATTCTGAAACGGCATGCCGAAGGGCGTGTGTGCCCCCGTCTGGATACAGATGCATGTTTGCGACAGCAGCGTGCATTGCTTCACAGGCCTGAGGCGACGGACCGAGTGCGTTTTCGTTCGATGCCAATTTGACGATTTCGGTTAAATCCTCAATACCCAGTTCGCGTGCAACGTCCTCGATGGGACGGCCCGCTTCGTAGGTCGGCAATGTAGCGACGCGTGGATTAGAAACAGGAAAAGATGTGGTCATTACGAAATATCAGTCGTCTTTCAGGTCAGCCTGAATTCGGGAGCATACCGCGATGATTTCGCGATAAATGGATCGTATCCCCGCATCGTCCATGGGAGCCGTACTGTTTTCGGAAGCGACATTCAGGACATTCACTTCACGCGAAGGGTCACAGATCACAATCCCCTGCTCGCGTTTCGCGTGACCAACCTGTGCTGCAGCAGCAGCTCGTTCAGACAATAGTCGGACAATATCTGCATCGAGGGCATCAATTTCGTTACGCAAGGCATCAAGTGTCATCGTCATCCTCCTCATCTTCGAAAACGTCCTCGTCGACGTTCTTCTCAAAGGCCTCTTCTTGCTTCAAAGCCTTGTCCGAGTCGGCCGGGGCCGGATCAGGCGTATCGGCATCTGCTCCCTCTGGCACATCGTCTGATCCCTCGAAATCGAGCTCGGCTGTTTCCTCGACCTCAGGCGAGGACAGCGTCTCGCGCGCCTCTTTATCATCGTGTCCTGAGGAAACGCGCTGCACTGGCTTTCCGAGATCCGCATCACCGAGGATGTTACGGTCTTTCAGACCGTCGAGATCTTTCAACCCAAAGTGTTCAAGAAAGAGCTGCGTGGTACCGTACAGGAAGGGCCGGCCGGGCAATTCACTGCGACCGACGATGCGGACCATCTGGGCTTCCAGCAAGGCCTTCATTACATGGTCAATACCCACGCCGCGAATACGTTCAATTTCGGCACGTGTAATAGGCTGCCGATAGGCAATGATGGCCATGGTTTCGAGCCCGGGGCGGGACAAACGATTCGGCTTATTTCGATTCAGAAAGACTTTCAACCAGGGTCCACAGCGATGGTCGCTCTGGAAACGAAAACCGCCGGGCACTTCTTTTAACATGAAGCCGCACTTGGCACCAGCCACGTCTTTTTCGACAGCGGCAAGAGCATTTTTGATATCGGTTGGCTTGATATCCTTAAATACCGCCGCTTCCTGACCGTGCTGTTCAGCTACCTCCGAAATACATTTCCGAATTTCGTTGATGCCAACAGCGCGATTCGACGCAAAAATTAGCGAGGCGATCACCTCTTTAAGCTCGACCATCACACGCGTTTTATCAGGTGTCTTGCTCATACGGATTCTGAGTCCATTTCAGTTGCCTCCACATAGGGCTGAGAGGAATCGTTTTCGTTATTCATGATGACGATTTCACCAAATTGACCTTCCTGCTTCGCGGATATTTGCTGAAGTTTCAGTAATTCCAACAGAGCAAGAAAACAACAAATGACTTCATTCCGTGACCCCAACCCGCTCAACAGATCGACAAACTTAACGCTACCCTTCTTACGCGTTAGCGCAAGCAGAGAATCAATCTTGTCCGCGACGGTAAAGCGATCGCCTTCAATTTCGCCAAATGTTTCGACCGGCGCCTGTTTGAGGACATCGTTAAACGCAGCGATTAAGTCGAAAAGGCTTACGTCCTTCAAGGAAACGCCAGGCTCATCGTCAAGCATCTCGACGGTCGCAGGTCCGGCATCAAAGACATTTTCCTGATACAAAGCCGATGTTTCAAGAAATCCGGCTGCATCTTTAAACTGCTTGTATTCGACCAACTGTCGAACGAGATCCCAGCGCGGGTCTTCTTCTTCCTCTTCAAGCTCGGGGCGTTCTTCAACGGGCAGGAGCATGCGGCTCTTGATCATCATTAACGTGGCCGCCATGACAAGGAATTCGCCCGCGATGTTCAGATCGAGCATCTTCATCACGTTGAGATACTCCATATACTGTGTGGTGATGGTTTCGATCGGAATATTGTAGATATCGACTTCATCACGTTTAATCAGATACAGGAGCAAATCGAGGGGGCCCTCAAAGACCTCCAAGTCGACTTTGTACTCATCGGTCGCCATTGTTTAGTCCAATCCCAATGCCGTTCGGGCATTGCCTAGCGTTTCTGTTGCCAATGCACGCGCCTTTTTGGCGCCAGCATCCAAGACGCCGTCGACATAAGCAGCATCTTTTTCCAGTGCCGCGCGCTTTTCGCGAAACGGTTCGAATAGCTCAAGGAACGCTTCATGCAGCGCCTTCTTGGCGTCGCCATAGCCGTAGCCGCCGCCGCGATACCGCTGCGCCATCTCGGCCTGAGCCTCTGCCGTTGCAAAAAGCCGGTAAAGTGCAAACACGTTGCACGTATCCGGATCTTTTACGTCTTCGAGCCCCTTACTGTCTGTCACGATTCGCATCATCTGCTTGCGCGCAGCCTTGGGCTCAGCGAAGAGCTCGATCGCGTTGTCGTACGATTTGGACATCTTCTGTCCGTCGATGCCAGGAACCACAGCGACACTGGAACGAATTGAAGATTCAGGGATGGTGAAAATTTCCTGACCACAGAGGTTGTTGAACTTTACCGCGATGTCGCGCGTGACTTCGACGTGCTGCTTCTGGTCCTGCCCCACGGGAACGAGCGTCGATTGATACGCCAGAATGTCTGCAGCCATCAGCACGGGATACGCAAACAACGCATGCGTCGCGGGAATGCCTCGCGCCGTCTTGTCCTTGAACGAATGACAGCGTTCAAGCAGCCCCATGGGCGTCACCATGGACAATAGCCAGGTCAACTCGGTGACTTCGGGAACGTCGCTTTGGCGGAAAAACACCGTCTTATCCGGATCCAGACCACAGGCCAAGAAATCGAGCGCAACATCACGGGTGCCTTGACGCAGTGCATCGGCGTCGCGAAACGACGTCAGGGCGTGGTAATTGGCGATGAAAAGATAGGTCTCCCCCTCTTCCTGCAAATCGATTGCAGGCTTCATCATGCCAAAGTAATTCCCCAGGTGCAGACGCCCTGAAGGTTGTATACCCGATAGTATCCTCATGAACCCTTCTCCATACCAAAAGACAAGCGGATCAAGATACAAAATCTACCTTCGAATGAAAGCAAAATGAGGAATCGATCCGGTGCGGCGCACAGCCTCACAAGGGTCAGGATGCGGTAAAAATGCCTATTTGACTGGCGCAAAGTCAATTTGACGTTTGTCAAAATTGACACTCACAGGGCTCACCTGCATGATCGTGCCCTGCCCGAAGACCTTTTTCCCAACGCGGAACTCCCCTGGGTGCTGATAGTGGGCCCGGCCACTCGACAGCTGCGAGACATGCACAAGCCCCTGAATCTGTAGCTCCTTCAGCTCCACGAAAAGACCAAAACGCGTTACCGTGACGACAACGGCTTCGAAATCTTTGGGACTCTGCATTTCGATGATCTGCTCGAGATAGCGATACTTTTTCATCTCCAGCAAGGTTCGCGATGCCTCATCCGCGGTTAGTTCCGTTTTTGAGCAATGTTCCGCAACAGAAGTCAATTCCGGCTTACCGTATGCCTTATCTCGCGCGGCACCAGAATAGCCGATTGCGACTTCAAGTTGCCGATGAACCGTCAAATCCGGATAGCGACGAATGGGCGACGTGAAATGGGCGTAGTGAACTTTGGCGAGTCCGTAATGCCCATGCTTGTCGGCGCTATAGATCGCGCGCTGCAAACTTTTGAGCACCATAATCTTAATCTGGCTCTCCATGGGCTGGCCCACAATAGATTTCAAAAATCGGGCCAGATTGCGCGTTTGGTTAAGATTCCCGGGCTTGTACCCCATCTCATTGAGCTTGGCGGAAAGCTCAGTAATTTTCTCTTCCTTAGGCGGTTCGTGTAGTCGCGAAATAACCGCCAGGTGCCGTTCGCTCAAAAATTTTGCGACAGCTTGATTTGCAGCGACCATGCATTCTTCGATGAGTTGATGCGAGCGGTCATTCACAACGGCGACAACGTCGGTAATCATGCCATCTTCACCGATGCGTATTTCACTTTCAGGAACATCGAGCTCCAGCGCGAATCGTCCGAAGCGCCGCTGGCGCATCTGCTGAGCCAGTTCATCGAACTCACGCACCAGCGCGCGCGATGCATCCGTCATTTCCGATGACTCGTCATCCTTACGCCCGTCGAGCGTGGCCATCGCCTGTTCGTAGGTCAGACGCAATTTGGAATGAATCAAGGTTTTCGCGAAGCGGGATTCAACGACCTCGCCGTCCGCGTCAAACGTAATGAATGCGGAAAACGTCAGGCGGTCTTCGTTTGGGCGTAGGCTGCATACACCGTTGGACAGCTGCTCAGGCAACATTGGAATTACCTTATCAGGCAGATAAACGCTGTTACCACGCTCCAAGGCCTCTTTATCCAGCTCTTTGTTGGGTTTTATAAAGTGGCTGACGTCGGCGATGTGCACAGCCAGACAGCGCTGGCCCGACGGCAAAATTTCCAGCGACAATGCGTCATCGAAGTCGCGCGCCGTTTCGGGATCAATCGTAAATACAAATTTTTCGCGCAAATCTTCGCGTTCGCCGGGCTCGTCGACAAAGGCGGAAACCGCTTCGGCTTCCTGCGTTACAGCGGCAGCGAAAGATTCCGGCAAGCCATAATGCTTGATGACAGATAGCGTGTCGGCCGAAGGATCGTCCGCCGGGCCAATGACTTCAATAATTTCGCCCTCGGGATTCACGTGACGATTCTCCCAGCCCGTAAAGCGCATCAACACACGATCGTTTATCTTGGCGCCGCAAGGATCACTCACATAAAAGTCATGCGCATAGCCCACACCAATCGGCACGACGTAATAGAAACGCCCCGTTGTTTGCAGCGTGCCCACAATGTCGTGGCGCGCACGCTTAACGAGGCGTGTCACCTTCCCGGACGGGCCACGCGACGGTGTTGCCGGATCAACATGCGCCGTGTTGAGTTGCAGAAGCACTTCATCCCCCGGCAACGCTGTTCCCATTTCATTTTCACGAATGAACACATTCTCAACAAATCCGTTGCCGGAGGGCAGCACGATCAATTTCCCGTAAACCAGATCATCGGCTTGCGAGAGCGCATACTCACCCTTGCCGTTGCGAACCAGTTCGCCGGATTTCATGAGGATACTGAGACTTTTCTGAAGTCCCTTCTTGGCATTGCCCTCAATGCCCAATGCATTTTGCAGGGCCTCGACGCTGATGCTTTTTGTTTGTTGGCTGCGCAGATGCGCAATGGCACGATTGGCCAATTCTGATGCTTTTTTCATAGATTCATTTCGGATCGGGGTCTTGCCGGCAGGCCTGAACACCGGGACAGATGTCCACAACGTTCGTGTAGTGCCATGTGAAAGGGAAATCGCGGCATTGCTTAGGTTTTACCACATTTACGCGGCAAGAGTTATCTTTTTCGAGAAAAATACAGGCGCCATCGGCCTGATCGATCAGCGATAGCCCGCGCCGGTCGGTCGTCAGACGCGTGTAGGTACCCACAAAATCGCGCTCGTCGAGGGACAAGTGCTCAGCCAGCGCAGCCACCTCGTCGTCACGCAAACGAACATCACCCGGCATACGGCAGCAATTTCCGCATTGCGTGCAGACAAAGCGGCTAAGGT
>JBLHHU010000160.1:0-7670 GCA_047615735.1 Kiritimatiellia bacterium
GTCACATTCTCGGAGAGGGCAGCACTGTAATCCAGTGCCCGTTGCACGGTTATCAGAAGTTCGTCGACTTTGAAAGGTTTGGTCACGTAGTCGAACGCGCCCAGTTTTAGTGCATCGATGGCCGTTTCGACAGAGCCGTAGGCGGTCAGCATGATGACCGGCATTTTGTTGTGCTCTTCGTGCGCCAGGCGCAAGAGCTCCATACCGTTGATCGGGTTCATGCGAATGTCGGATATCATCAGGTCAAATGTCTGGGCACTTAGATGCTCTTTGGCTTTTTCGCCACCGAGTGATGAGACCACATCGTAACCTTCGGCTTTCAGTAATGTACTCAGCACGCTGAGAATGCTGGGTTCGTCATCTATTAGCAGTACCTTCGGCATAGTCTTTCGTGGCCTTTTTGTTGATTGGGAACGCTAGAGCGAGACCAATGCGACTCTTACTAAAAATAGGTTAACACATCGATGGTCCGCCCATGTGGGCAGACCGCCTTGTGTTTAGCCCGAAACAACTTCGCCCATCTTGAAGATCGGCAGGAACATACAGAGCACAATGCCACCAATGATGACACCGAGAAATACCATAAGCAGCGGCTCAAGCAACGACGTTAATCCATCAAGCATGGTTTCGACTTCATCGTCATAGTAATCCGCGATATTGTCCATCATCTCATCGATACGGCCCGTTTTTTCGCCGGTCTGCAACATGCGCGTCAAAGCGACCGGAAATACAGTCTGTGTGACCATGGCGGAGGACAAAGGTTCGCCCATTTCTACGGATTTTCGCATTTTTGACACGATGCCGTCTGTAACCTTGTTGCCGGTTGCTCCGGAGACGATGTCCAGAGCGCTCATAATCGGAACGCCACTACGAATCATTTCTCCCAATGAACGAGCGAAGCGGCCGGATGCAACTTTAATGGCCAATTCGCCAAAAACGGGTAATTTTAATGCAAAAGCATCGAAAGCATATGCGCCTTGCGGCGTGGCTTTCCACTTTTTAAAGCCAACAATGATTCCTGCGATTATAAAAGCAACGTAGATACCGTATTTCTTCATCGCGTCGCTGATATCAATCAGAAATTGCGTGGGCTTAGGCAGATCAGCACCAAAATCTGAGAACATTTCACCGAAAACGGGCACAATGAAAAGAATCATGGCAGCAGCTAGAGCAAAAGCGATGCAGAGCACGATCGTTGGGTACATCATCGCTGATTTCACTTTTCGGCGAAGTTTCGAGCTCGATTCCAAAAAACCGGCCAAACGTTGAATGGTTTCCGAAATCTGACCACCGGTTTCACCGCCGAGGACCATATTGCAGTAAAGCTCGTCGAAAATCGAAGGAAACTGACGCAATGCTTCTGAAAGTGCCGCGCCATTTTCGATGGATTGGCGAACTTGTTTGAGAACGGCTCTGAAGTTGGGGTTGCTTGTCTGCTCTTCCTGGGCTTCAAGTGCCGCAACAATGGGCATTCCTGCGGAGAGCATTGCACCCATCTGCCGTGAAAAAGCAGGGAGAAGTTCGCGCTGAATCTTATTTGAACCTGCGACGCGACCACCTTTGGCCATCACCTTCTTTAAGGCGACCTCGGCAGCCGCTTTTTTGGCGTCTGCAGATGTTGCTGCAGATGATTTCCCAGCGGTAGGCGACTTCGATGTGGATTTTCCGCCTCCACTAGCTAAAACGACTGGACTCATATATTGGCTCCCCTGTGCAGTATACCAGAAAAAGTTTGATCATCAATTCTCGTACGATCACCTTGCCAGAAGTCTATTACAAAGCAAGTCAAATGCCATAAGTTGCAATTGTTTGAGAATTTACAACACCGTTGGTAAAAAAGGATACTTGGGCATGGTTCGGTCACCTATTCGCCACCCGTGACTTCGATTGCCGCTTCAAGGCTCGTCAAACCCTCTCGGACACGGTGCAAGCCTGCCTCTTTGATTGTGACCATGCCGGCCTCGCTGGCGATGTTTCGAAGTTCGCCCGTGTTTGAGCCGATCAAGATGGCCTCTTTGATGGCGTCATTAACCAACATGACTTCCATGATGGCGCCGCGACCTTTATAACCGTTTGAACAACGCGGGCAGCCTACGGGTCCATATAGATCAACACCTTCAAAGAATGCGGGATCAATACGGTTGGCGCGAAGAATGTCTGGGTTAAGGGGTCGTTTGGTTTTGCATGTCGGGCAGAGCTTGCGATAGAGCCGCTGCGCCTGCGAAAGCACAAGGCATGAGCCCAGCATGAAAGGCTCAATGCCCATGTCGACCAAACGCGTTACGGCTCCTGGCGCGTCGTTGGTATGCAGCGTGCTTAACACCAAATGGCCCGTCAGGGCGGCCTTAACTGCGATTTCTGCTGTTTCACCGTCACGAATTTCACCAACAAGACAGATGTCCGGGTCTTGGCGCAAGATGGATCGCAGCGCGGCCGCAAAGGTCAGGCCGACTTTGGTGTTCATCTGAACCTGATTGACGCCTTCAAGCTGGTATTCGACAGGGTCTTCGCAGGTCACAATGTTTACATCGATCGTGTTCAGATCCTGCAGGCAGGAGTACAATGTCGTGGTTTTACCACTTCCCGTTGGGCCGGTGACCAAAATAATACCGTGCGGCTGCGCAATCGCATATTTCAGGCCCTGAGATGACACCTCATCAAGTCCAAGCGAATCAAGGCTGGGCGCCAGATTGCTCTTGTCGAGAATACGCAACACGATTTTTTCGCCATGGATAGACGGCAGAATACTCACACGTAAGTCGACTTCTTTGCCGAGCGCTTTGATGTTAAAGCGTCCGTCCTGTGGTACGCGGCGTTCAGCAATATCCAGATCTGACATGATCTTGATGCGCGACGTGACGGCGGCTTGTAGGTTTTTCGGCGGGCTCGGGCGTTCGACCAGGACTCCGTCGATACGGTATCGCAGGCGCAGGCGCTTTTCCATGGGTTCGATGTGAATATCGCTGGACCCCGTGCGCAAGGCTTCGACGAGGATCATATTGACCATGCGAATGACCGGCGCGCCTTCCGCGCTTTCGAGCATCTCTTCCAGGCTTTCGTCAGCGTTGGACTCTTCGACCACTTCAACATCGCTCTCGCCGTCGCGCATGAGCTCTTCCATGTCGAAGTTCTGCGACGTTTCTTCAAAAACCTTTGTGAGGATGTTGCCAATGTCGACATCAGGTGCCGCCACCGGTGTAACATCAAGACCGGTCAACGTTGTGATTTCGTCAATGGTCATCAAGTCGAACGGATCGCCCATGGCAACCGTAAGGCTTGTACCCACCTTGGCGACAGGGACAAGCAACCGTTTGGCCATGGTTTCACGTGGAACCAGGTCTAATAACGCCGCGTCCGGTGTGAAATGCGCCAGCGTGATAGGCGTCATTTTTAGATATTCGGCCAATGTCAGGGTCATGTCCGATGACTTGACGAGCTTCTTTTCTGTCAAATACTTTTCAAGTCGAAGCCCCTGGGAGCGCGCTTCTTCTTCCGCCGCGGCCAATGTCTCGGCGTCCAGAATGCCATTAGCGAGTAGGATTTCGGAAATCTTATTACGAAGTGCGGTCTCAGCCATCGTGTTCTCCTTGTCGTAAAAGTGCAGCAGTGGCCAAGGCGACAGCTCGAGGACACAGAAACTTGCCAGGTAGACGCCGCACTGCGCGTACCCGAGGTAAAGTATCACACTGCTAAGTCACGATTGCAAATGCATTTATATGTTTCCTTGTGCGCGATGGAGGCGCGGATTGTTTGAGGGACACCTGAGGCCCGTGTGCAATGTTTCCGGTCTACATCACCTTGAAAATACGTTCTTCCTTTGCGCAATGGCTTGCGGCGACGCTGCACCTCGAAGGCTCGCGCATGATGCGCCAGAATTGGCTTGATTTTGGGCCGCGCAAAGGCTTTGCTGTGGAAACATTTTCGTTTATGTTCAGGGAGAATTATGGACAACCAATCTCAACAAGTTGCAAATCTCGAAGAAGAGGTCTGGAACGCGATCGCAGCCTTCGAGCAGATTCTCGAAGCAATGCCGAACGACCGAGCTTCGCTCGAAGCGCTGTGTCATGCCTATGAACAGATCGGCGATCATACACGTGCCAAGGATTATGTCATTCGCCTCGTTGACGTGCTTGTTGAAGAAGGCGACGGCGCAGCGGCGAAACGATTGTCCGACCGTTTGGTTGCCTATTCGGATGGTGACAACCGCGTCGTTGAAGCGCTCAAAAAACTTGGCGCAATGGGAGGGCTAGATCTTGCTGTTACAACAGACTCCCCCTCGGTTACTCCCACCCCTAGCGCCCCTTCGCCTCGAGTAAAAGTGTTCAGCCTCGCCGAAGAGCTCTCGTTTGCTTGGAGCCTGCTCGAAGAGAAGCTCCTGACGCAGGAGGAGTACGGCAGTCTTGTGCAAGATCTAACTGAACTATCTGCACGCGAAAACAACCAGACAATTTCTGTGCTTCATGCATTGGAAATTCGTGGGTATAAGGGTCTTGAGCGTGTGTTGGCGTCCGTCTCCAAGTCCTGCGTGGCACCGCTTATTCTGCTGAACAGTTTCGATGTGCCGCGCGCTGCAATGTCGCTACTGCCAATCGATTTCATGATGCGTCGCGGGGTATTGCCCTTTGACTTTGTCTCGGACGATCTGTTGGTGGTGGTAATGAATCCTTTTGATAAGCAATTACGCAGCACGATTCTGGATATGACAGGTCGAAACTGCCATTTCTACCTGACGATTCCTTCTGAATTCGATGCCACCTTGGCGAAGATTCGGAAAGCATTAGAGGAAGCGTAAAACACCACGTTCTTCCGTGGGGGTGCGACCCTGTTGGGCTGTCTGGGCCCGGTACAGGCGGAGATTGCCTGAACGACCAGCTGCACACTTGCTCTCACCGTCAGAGTGACAACCTCTTTCAGGACGGGACCCGTGGGCTAAAAGGCGCGATGGATTGATCCGCTACGGATTCATCGTGTATGGCGGCAAGATCGTTGTTGCAGGTCGGATGTCGAATCAGTTGATTGTCTGACCAATTTTGAGGTGGCGCTCTTCGCTCCCGAATTCGAGTTTGACCCCTTCGTCGCCTATATAGACCACTTCGGCACCTGCGATGCTCTCGCCGACGGCTACGATTTGCCCGTTTAACGTGGCTGCGCCGCGGATGCCTTTTCCGACCACACCGGTCAAGGTGACGTGAGGCCATACCGCGGGAGCGGCAGGCTCGATTGCTGTAGGTGAACCCGACGCCGTCGCGGGGCCGGGTTTTAAGCCTGCTGTCGTCGCGGTGGCGCCGTTGGCAGTGCCTGGCATGGACGGTTTTCCGGCTGCGATTGTCGCCGCCGTTGGTGGGGTGTCGCCTGTCGTCTGTGCGGGTGCGTTGATGGCCAGGGAACGAGAATCTTTGGATTCCTTGATTTTTCGAACACCAAAGACCATAAGGCCGACCAGTCCAATAAGAACAACCGCGACGATGGCAATCAAGCCAACGAGCGATCCCCAAGGGCGTCCGCTGCTCGCGGCTTGCTCTGCAGATTTCGCATTGGGGGCCGCAAGGGAGGCTGCGTCGCCCGGGCTGGGTGGGGGCGGCGGGCCGCCAGGTGTCTTAGGGAGCGGGGGTAAAGGTGGGGAGCCAATAGGGATAGACGGTCTAATGGACGATACGGGAGGCTGTGACGCTGGTGCTGGCGGAGTGGCCGCCCCGCCGGTGGAGGGGGTTGACTCCTCTGGAGCATTGCTGTCACCGGACTGTTCTTCCTGCTGTCGTCGTAAAGCTTCTTGAATCAGACTCATCGGTTACCTTCCAATTGGCGTATAGCGCGTTTTACGCATCCTGTATCTATCGTCATGGTTCTACTCACGTATCCGGCTAAGAGCGCATTGTCGCAAACTGCATTTATCAATCTCGGACTCCCTTTGGCATATTTGTACACCTCGCGGCTGCCTCCCTGGTCAAAAACCAGGTTTCCGTTGGCACCTGCCGTGTGGAGACGATGGTTTATATACATCATTGTCTCTTCATGTGTCAAAGGTGGCAAGTGGTATCGCACAGTAATTCGTTGCCGCAATTGACGCAAATCGGGACGCGCCAACCGAACTTTTAGCTCAGGTTGCCCACAAAGTACAATCTGAATGAGCTTATGTTGGTCGGTTTCTAAGTTAGACAACAGTCGAACCTGCTCCATAACTTCCTGTGAAAGATCCTGCGCTTCGTCAATTAATACAGCAACATTTGTGCCCTCACGGTTCTTTGAGAGCAGAAATTCGTTCAAGGTTTCAATGTGGTCAAGCAGGTCGTTTCCTTGTGCGTCTAGGCCAAGGTCGGTGAGAATGGCGCGTATGAGCTGCGTGCCGGATAACATGGGATTCAAAATCAACGCCGTTTCAATGGAGTGATCGAGCGCCTGCAGCACGGCCCTGCACAGGGTGGTCTTGCCGGATCCGACTTCGCCCGTTAGCTCGATGAAACCACGGCGATGTTCGATGCCGTAAATGAGATGGTCGTAGGCTTCTCGATGATGGCGCGTGAAGTATAGAAAGCGTGGATCCGGTGTGATGTTGAATGGAAACTCGCTTAAGTTGTAGTAGTCGAGGTACATGCGTTGCTAGGATCTGGGTGGAAGCGGATTACAGGTGCTGTCAGGTGAAGGGTTTAACCATCCGAGAGAATAGGCTGGAAATGGAACGTTTTTCAAGTCGAGATATCGGTAATCGTAATTGCATGAATGCGTTGCGTCAATTTCGGTCCGCCGAGTCATGTTGAAACATTCATCCTGTCGTAACGCTTTGCGTCTGTGCTGTCTTTATGCCGGCGCCAGCCTGCTTCTGCATCTCGAATGCTTTCTGCCGGGTCGGTCGCTGTTCCGCTGGGATGCCTGGGTATACACTTTTCCACTGCTGCTGGAAGCACGTGAACAGATCTTATCTGGACAAATGCCATTCTGGGCGCCGTCCTTCTGCAACGGGACGCCGCTGCTGGCGAATATCAATGCAGCTGTGTTTTACCCGCCAAAGCTCCTGGTCTACGCGCTTCCGTTGTCGCTGGGTTATGCCCTGTTTCTGACGTTGCATACCTGGCTTGCAATGGTCGGCATGCACCTCCTGTTGCGTATAGGCCTTTCACAGCGCGTCGCGCCGGCGGTCTGTGGGGCCTTGATCTACGCCGCTTGTGGTTACGCCCGCGGGATGTGTGACACGTTAAATGTGCACGCGCTTCCTTGGATCCCGCTAGGGCTGGCCGCGCTGCTGTGGGTGCGCTCGCCCCGCCAGCGTCGCTGGGCACCGCTCCTCTTCGGGCTGGCCGTGCTGATGCTTGTGCTCGGCGGCGACATTCAAGCGCTGGTCATTTTTGGGCTCGTGGCGCTGCCAGCCGCACTCATGACACCTCGCCGTCGACACTCGCTTCGTGTCCTTATTCTCGGCGGTGTGATCGCACTGGCCTTGTCCGCGCCACAATGGCTGCCAACCGTTTTCGTCACCACCGAATCGTATCGTGCCAGCGGCATCGCCTTTAGCGACGCAACGGAACTTTCGTTTCATCCAATGCGTTGCGTCGAATTCTGGGTGCCGCATCGATTCGGGACACATGCCCTCTGGAACGGCGAGCACCTGATGGGGCAGGGCGCGACAAAGCTAATGCCATGGACTGCTTCTGTGCACATAGGCCGTCTGGCGCTCG
>JBLHHU010000161.1:0-7646 GCA_047615735.1 Kiritimatiellia bacterium
TCACGAGGTGTGTCGATGGCGCGGCCCGTGTAGGCGAGCTTTCTGTCCGCATTGAAGATATAGAAATGTGGTGTGCGCAACGCGCCGTATGCTTTGGCGACGCTTTGGGACTGATCGTGAAGGTAGGCCCATGGGAATTTTTCTTCGTCCATGCGGATGACCATGTGCTCGAAACTGTCTTCGGCGTAGGTGTTGACGCTGTTCGAGTTGATGCCCACAAAGGCCACGTTCTTATCGATGAACGTCTCGGCTGTTTGTCGGGTGACTTCGTCAGATCCAATGACGTAAGGACAGTGATTGCAGGTGAAAAATACGACGAGCACGTCAACGCCCTCGAAGCTGCTCAACGCATAACTGTTCCCATCCGTTGCTGGCAGGGCAAAATCTGGGGCTGAATCACCAATTGCGAGTGTGAATGCCATAAAGCGCTCCTCTGGTCTAGTAAGGGTTAGGTCGGATTCGTTATAATCGTTAGGTCCTAATTGTACGGTGCCGCAGGCATAAAACAAGGCGAACTTCTCGCCATTACGTTCATTCGGAAATGGAGGTCGACATGCAACGTGTTCAAAATCGTCGTCATAGTGAGCGAGCGGATGTCAATTTGACCCCCATGGTTGACATTGTTTATCTTTTGCTGGTTTTTTTTGTAGTCACGACACAGCCAAGGATCTGATGGGCATGATTCCAGTAAATTCGGGTTCCGCCACATGTCGATACGACGCCGTCCTTCGACGGATAAATTGGTTGAGGTTCATTGCGATCCAGAATGACGGCGTGAGCAACTCGTGAGTGCCTTGAATTTGTGTGAGCGGTATGGGATTCGAAATATGACGTTGCTCAAGCGTGCGGGGACCGCGCGCGAGTAATCAGCGCGACGCGCGTAGACAGTTACGCCCAGAGGCTTTGGCTCGGTAGAGTGCCTTGTCGGCGCGATCGATAACGTCTTGCACGGAGTCACCTTCCTTGTCTGGCCGGGCAACGCCGATGCTGACGGATATGCGGGTGGTGTGCGTTGCAGGGGCGCGGTCGCGACGTTTGGGGGTGCCAACGTCGGTTTTGCTGGGGCGATCTTTTGCGCGCACCGAGAATGGATCCTCATGCATGTGGATTCGCATTTGATCCAGGCCCTTGCAAAACTGTTTAAAGTCGGCATGCGCGCCGATGATGGCAAATTCTTCACCACCATAACGAAAGCATTTTCCAGGAGCGTGCTTCGCCAGCATGGACGAGACAAAGCGTAGTACCTGGTCGCCGGTATCGTGCCCGTACGTGTCGTTAACGCGTTTAAAGTGATCCACGTCGACCATGGCGATTGCATAGTGTTGTCCTAAACTGGAAAGATAATGCGTCATGGAGCGACGCGACGGTAGTTCTGTGAGCTCATCGATGTGGGCGGTATGCCGTAGGCATTCGATGATGGCCCCCAGTAGGGTGACGGCTGCGGCTGAAATCATAATGCTGAATACGATCGCGTGATCAATGGTGCCCCAAAACGCACCGTAGGCATTCAAGGCACCCATCACGAAAAGTATCGAACAGGCCAGTATGGGGCCCAACCATGGACTTTCACGTGGATTGCGTATCAACAAAACCAGTACTGAGGTTCCGACCAGTAGGGTATTGAGAACAGGGATGAAAAGCGTTTCGGAAACAGGACGGAACATCAACAAGGTCGTGGTTGATAGCTGCTCCGAAAAGTCCTCGATGCGAGGTAAAAAGACGACACAGGGTATGAACGACAGTGCGATAAGGAGTCGTGCCAGACCATGTTTATTGACGAGTCCTTGTTCGTTTGCATGAAAAAACGAAGGGATCAGTATACTCAAGTAGAGTAGGGCGACAAAGACGGTTGCGTAGCCCTTCTGTGAGAGCATGCTTGTCTGCATTTCGCCGCTCATGGAAAACGTGACTGCGACGAGGAACAGGCTAATGAAGGTGACACGTGTCTGTCGATACACGGCCCCAAGTAACCCTGCTAAAATGAGCAACAGAATCGGCATAACCGTAAGTCCGGGGGGCGTGCCTTCAATGTGCACATAGCGATTGAGAGTGACGCTCATTATAAAGCCAAGCAAAAGGGGGGCAGGTAAAGCCAGGAGCGTCATTGGGGGTGCAAATTGGACCAAGTCGTCCAGTTCGCCGTTACGAATGCGTGTGTGGACAGTGTTAGCTGTGTCCGCGACTGTCACAAAGAGCTCTTTAACTGGGTGCATGCTGAGTTACTCTAGCTGGCCGGATGTCGGGGTGCAAGGGAGACTGCCGATCAGCAGATGATAGTGTTTACCTCTTCCTCGCGCTGTGATAAAAATGTTTTGTCATGAACGGCGCCTACTGATTGATGAATGGGAGAATCTTGGTTATGAAGAGTTCATTTGAACTGGCGATGGAGAAATTGGGCGGAGCAACCTCGTATACCTCGCAGCAGATGGATGCTTTTGCAGAGATTGATCGGCGTTACGCCGCGAAACGCGCTGAGCTCAGCCTGTCGACAGACGAGCGTATTCAACGTGCCGAGGCAATTGGTAGTACGACCGACGATATTCGTGACGAGTTAAGCCGAGAGCTTACCAAGCTTGCCGAGAAAAAAGCTGCCGATAAAGCCGCTGTTCGCGACAGTTAGGCATGCTGAGGCCTGACTACTTGGCGTCAAAGCATTGATCAAACAGGGCCTGCATGTCCGTCCACGATGCATCGTCTGCCGATTTGCTGTAGGCAAGGGGTAGTTTGAACTTTTTGCCAAAGGCATCCGCGTTGGGATTGGTGAAGCTGTGCTTCGCACCCGCATAAGATTTAAACTGCATGTCTGCGCCGACATCCTTCATTTCCGCGGTAAAGGATTTAATTGCATCTTTCGAGACAAAGGGGTCGTCGGCGCCATTGCAAACGAGGATGCGGGCTTGGATGGCCCCTGGCGTCGCTTTTACCTTGGCACCCAGTGATCCATGGAAGCTGACCACGGCGTCAAGGTCTACACCGGCGCGCGCCATGTTTAGGACAACGCCCCCACCGAAACAGTAGCCGATTGCTGCGTTGCGCGACGCATCCGTGGTCTCGTGCGCCTGCAGAAGCGCTAAGGCAGCCCTGAAGCGTGCCTCTGCCAGTTCGGTGTTTTTGGAAACGGCGCCGGCAAATTTCCCCGCTGTTTCTGGATGGTCGGCTTGTTTACCATCGCCGTACATGTCCACCGCCAAGGCCGTGTACCCGAGCTGAGCAAGCTTGTCCGCTCGTTTCCGAGCATAGGCATTGTGGCCCCACCATTCATGAACGACGAGAACACCAGGACGTGGACCTGCGACACTATCGTCGTAGGCCAGGTATCCTTTAAGGACGATGTTACTTTCGCTTCCGTAAGAGACGTCCTGAGTCTTGAGCGCCGCTGAAAGCGCGTTGGTCATTGTAAACGTGGCAAGGCAAAGAGCGAGGGTGTGTTTCATGTGGTCCTGCTTTCTGGTTGTGGGTGAGTGAAATACTAGTTCAATGTTGGGTTCAGGCGGCGCACGGTTCCTTTAACATCGGTTATATACCACGCGTCTTTGGTAACCGTCACAGCGGCATAGGTGTCGCGCCATGGAGGCATGCTTGCATCGGGCATCCAATGTGAGATCGTTTCACCCTGTTCGGGATCAAGAATGTACAGGCCGTTTGTGAAAGAAGGGTAGAGCAGGACATTACGAAAAGGATCGTAGCTAACCCCGGCGACGGAGGTTTGATTGTCACGAATCACCGTTGGGCGGGTCCAAATGCAGGTTTTCGTCTCAAGATCGAAGCAGTTGATCTGTTCTTTTCGATCTGACACATAGATACGGTTGCCGACCTTTATCGGTGGGCTACTCATGGATGCGCCAACTGAAATTTCAAGCAGGGTTTTGCCGCTGGCAGGTTCGTAACCGACCAGTTGCCCAAATGGGCTTTCATCGTAAATTTCGCCCAGGGCAAAGTAGACGGCTTTGGTCGTGACGACAGGTGCCGTCCAACTCGAGGCAGGAATCGAATTCTGCCAGAGCACCTCACCATCCGCGAAACGATAGGCTGATACCGTTGGCTGCGCGCTTTTTTCATCGCCTTTTTCGACCGCCGAGCCCACAAACACCCGGCCGTCCGCGACACGTACGGATCCATCGACATGCCCGTGGACCTGATGCCAGACCTGCGTCATGGAGATCGGATCAATGGCAAACACACCATCTTTGCCCGCCACCCCAAACAATAAATTCTGACCTTTGTACGAGGCGACAACGGGTTGCCCCTCCGTATGGCCCTTTGTCGGGAATGCGCCAATGAAAGCGCCAGTGACGAGGTCGAAGGCGTAGACGCGTGCGTGATGCGTGTAATGGATGCCTTCGCCCGTGTAAATTCGGTTGTTCCAGATGAAGGGGTTCGGTGTCAGCTCTTTGCCAACAAAAAAACGTCGAATGGTGTTGCCGTCGTCGGTACTGAGTTCGTAGATGTGGCCGTCGTCATTACCTAGAAAAAGGTGCTCTCCGCTGAGCGTTGGCTCGCGAAAAGAACCGTTCGGTAGGGTCACATCCCATGCAACGTGTATGTCTATATCCAGTGCGTCTATGTGACGTGCAGGCTGAACTGTCTGCAGATGGGCAAGGGTGCTGTTCGGGTAGTGTACGTCCGAGGGCGTCGCGAGCCCGCGTTGAACGTCTTCGATGTGTGAGAGGCGCTCAGGGTAATGTTTCGCATAACGAACATATTTCACTGCTGCCACAACCAGAATGTTCAGCACCACGGCGGTAATGAGAAGACGAGGCTTGAGGAGCAACTCAAGGAGGCGCTTAGGGCCTTCTGCTTTTAGTTCGACGCCAAAAAGACCCGCGACATAGGTGGCAAGGGTAGTGATGAGCACGCTGACCAGGGTCAGGGGTAGTAAAATGGTGGGGACCAGCCCGATAACATGAGGTATTTCAATCATCGTTGGTGAATCTCACTGTTCCGTTAAGCCCGTCGACCCAGACGGAATCGCCGTCTTTGTAAAGGCGATAGCAATGGGCAATTTGGCTCACGGCAGGAATGCCCATTTCGCGGGCAACGATGGCACAGTGCGACAGAACGCCTCCTTTTTCAACCACAATACCACGGACTTCGGCGAACAACGGTGTCCATCCCGGATCGGTAGATTCGGTGACAAGAATCACGTCGTTGGGCCAGCTGGTGATGTCGACGTCGCTCGGGTCGCCGGTCACAACGCGAACAACACCTTGTGCAAGGCCGGGTGACAGCGCAACGCCCTGCTGTGTTGTTTCGGTGTCCAGTTCAGGGACATCGAGGAGCGTATTCAGTGTTTCCAACGTGAGCACATCGGGAAGAGAAATAATACTGAATGTCGATTGTTCAGCGGTTCGTGCCTCTATCGTGGATTGCGTGGTCGCCTGTTTTAACCCTTCCAGGCCAGATTCAAGAATCTCGTCGATGTTAAGGTGGAAAATGGAGTCACCCAGTTCGCTGTGCACGCCAAGTAAAAGTAGCTGTTGACGAATGTCTTGAAACGATCGCATCAAACTCATTTTCCAAGCCTCGCGTAGTTCAAGCATGTCCCGCAGGAGCGTCCACTCTTGCTGAATGAGTGTCTTGCGAAACGACGTTATGGCTGCGATTTGATCGTCGACACTTTGGTCGGGGTTTTTCGCCTCGCGCGTTTGGCCTTTGGCTGGGCCGAAGAGTCGCTCGGTTCGTTCGCGCCAGCGCGGTCGTGCAAGGTCGAGTTCGCCCGGACCGCGATGGCCGTAGTTGGCGACGAATGCGTCGCGCGCTTCAGGGTGCGCGATGGCGGACTGCAACGCCTGTTGCATCTGCATGGTCTCTGTGTGCAGGCCGATCGCCATCCATTCCTGAAGCTTCGCGGACGCCTTGTCATTCCCGTACACTTTTGCCAGATGTGTTTCGAGTGTTTTGCTGGTTGACTGAATGAGCATGATCAAAGTCAGCGGCCATTTGAAATCATGGGTCGTTACTTGATGATAACAATGGCGGAGGGTGTTGAGTGCGTCGGTAGGATTAGCAATGCTTTGGGAAGATCTTTTTTCAATCGCATTTCGATGTTCCTCCAACGATGCGCGACAGGTTTTCAGTAATGTTCCGCGTGATGAGGACATTCTCCCGGTAACGCGAAACATGGTGCACAAGGCCGATGGTAGATTCAGTACCGTTTTGAGCGATAGTTGGCGTCCGTCGAACTTAAGATTGGGTTCAGGGGTAGCAATCATGCGGCAAGGGATAGCGCCATAAAAGCACGACATCAAACGCGCAAGGTTTACAAAGGGTCGACCACATACTCGGTCAATCAAACTTCCTGTGCCAGGAGGACACCCGCAGTAGCCCAGTTCACGCAAGGCGCTATCAAAGGCGTGCCCGTCTGAAAAGGCTTTCTCCCAGAGGCTGCAGCCCGCCCTGCTGGCTTGACCGGGCCATTCGGAAAAGGGTTGTCCGTCCCACGTCGTGTCCGCTGGATGTACCTTTCGGAGGGCATCGAAATGGCGTCGCAGTGCATCGTCAAGGTCAACGCTTTGTGTGGTGATCGGACGACACTGTAGAATGTGGATTCGACCCTGCTTATCGATGGCCCATTCCATATCCAATGGGTAATCAAGAAAATCTGCCGCGCGCGTAGCACTTTCGAGGACGCACTTGAACGGCGAAAATTCAGGTTTCTCAATGTCCTCGTCTGTCAGATGCTTCGGGGTGACGCGGCCCGAAACGAGGTCGTCACCGAGGCCTTCGACATATTCGATCAGCCAGGTTTCTTCGCGACGGCGAGGATCTTGCGAAAAGAACACGCCGGCATAGCGTGCGTCCACCATCAACTGAAGGATGACATTCATGCGAACGGCGTTTTCGCCGATCCCGAATTCATGTCGATATGATTTGGCGTGCTGGGACTCGGTGGACGCAAAGCATTGGTCGACGGCAGTGCGCAGCGCGTCTTCTGTTTTTACGTTGAGTATACTGTCGTGTTGACCAGCGAAACTGAAGTCGGTTCCATCTTCTCCGCAGGCCGAACTGCGAACAGCCAATGGGGGACTGTTGTGCGTGTTCCACCACGTCAGAATGGCGTCCCAGTCTTGTTGTGTTGTGGGCGGCGCGGTTAGGGCGATTGCGTCAGGAACGGGAAAGTCGGCTTGAAGGAGCTCAGCCAGTGTATTGGCTTTGCCGCCGCAATCGGGCGCCTTTTCGCCAGATGACTTTAAGTGAACGATGCTCATGGTGTAAGCCGTGGCGCCTCGGCGTTTGCGCCGTCGCGCACGGCTATGTGGATGTTGTCGCATCGCTTAACGAAATCGTTTGCAAGCGTTCGAATTGCGACGAGGACGCCCAGCATTTCGAGCGTTTCTTCAACCAGCGTAAAGATTGCGTAGCCGGGCGTGTGCTCACCGGCCACTTCTTCATAGCGGCCTTCCAAAATCTCGACGCCAATGGCACCGCCAAAATAGAGTAGAAACGCGACAAGAAGTCCACGCTGTGTCATGCGAGGCAGCTGTAGAAAAAAACGAAAGAAAATCAACGCGAGTGCCAGAACGATCATGATGCCTGGAATGACCCATGCGTAGAAAAAGAAACCCTGTGTGTCTGTCCCCAGAATGGCTTTGACGGGTCCTTCTAGCCACTCATGCATGCTGGCGGCCTCATCAAGCGCAAACAAG
>JBLHHU010000162.1:0-7552 GCA_047615735.1 Kiritimatiellia bacterium
TGGACACCAGAACAAAGGGCGCCGCTTTGGGCAGGTACTCGAGTCCGCGGATTCGCAGGCGGTGTACAATTTTCATGTAGAGCAGACCTGTTGTCGACCAGAACATCTGTAGCAGGAACGAGACCAACCCGGGTTCGCGCTTCAGGCTTTTCAGCGAGGCGAAGGGCGGCAGGCCTTGATCCGCGGATGGTGAATACTTCCATTCGTCCATTTCAGCCGCCCGTGAAAAGCCGGGTCGACTGGTCCAGGCCGACACCCGCGACGTAGCCGACGTAGTGGAAGAGCACGGGGCCGACAAAGATGAGGCTGTCAAAGCGATCCAGCAAGCCGCCATGACCCGGAATGCTTTGCCCCATATCCTTCAGGTTTAAGTCACGTTTGATGGATGACATGACCAAATCGCCTATCTGGCCAATGCTTGATAGCAGCGCGCCCATAACGAGCAGGTGCACCGGCGAATCGATCGGGGTTCCGGCGAACACATGTTGGCCGACGAAGTAAAAAAGCGTTGTGGTCAGAAGAATGGCGCCGACGAATCCTTCCGTGGTTTTGTTGGGGCTGATGGTGGGGCAGAGCTTGTGTTTGCCGAGGGCTTTTCCGCAGGCGAATGCAAAGACGTCGTTAATTTCGACACACAGCAACACCAGCAACATGATGCCCTGAAAGCGTGCGTCGTTCGCGAAGTAGGCATAGTGGCCCAGGCAGGTGGCAAACATGAGAATACTGATGAAGGCCAGCCCAACGCGTTGGATGTACCCGTTGGGGGATTTGTCAAAGAGCGCAACGATGACGGTGAGGGCGACACACAGCGACGGCAGGGCGACAAAAAAGCCGTACCAGTGATCGGCGCAGGCATAAAATGTAGCCAAGATGCTCAGCACGACCGTGACGCTCAGCGCGCGCTTTCGAAAGAGGCCGGTTGCGCGGGCGAATTCGCGGTAGCACAACAACGCAATAAGAAGGATGGACGCAATCGCGAACTGGCGTCCGGCGAGAATCGGCAACATCAGAAGCGGCACCAGAACGAGCCAGGAGGCGTAGCGCAGGTACATTTCCTTTCGCAATTCGCGTGAGATCTTTTTGCTGATGCTGAGCATCTCGAAAACAAGTGGTGCGGCAAGCATCAACGTGACGACGAAGATGAGTAACCCACGCGTTGCGGGCGTCGACAGTGCCTGAGTGAATGACTGTTGAATGGCGATAAACATAATTCAAGGTTCGAGCTGTGACGGCCGTCCTATTTTCCCATCAAGACCATGCCGCCAACCAGTAGGACCATGCCGCCGATGTTAACGGGTTTTATTGGCGTCCCAAAGGCAATCAACGCGATCAGGGCGGCCCATATAAAGGTCGTGGCGTAGATCGGATAGAGCACGGTGGGGGAGCCTCCTCGTTTAAAGGCGGCGACGAAAAGAACCATGACGGATAAATAGCAGGCCACGCCGGTCAGCAAGCGCCAGTTGAGCAGGTAGGACGCGATTCCGCCGTCCGCGCGATCTGCGCCCTCTTTATAAAAATACTGGCCCACGGCACCCAACACGGCCGCGATAATAAAAAAGAATATCGACAATACAGGTGTCGCCACGATTCGGCCCTCCCCTTGTTTGATGTGGGTGACAGTCGCCGCTCGTCGCGGCCACGACCCCAGACTACGTTGACATGCCGATGCGTACAAGGGGTAAGGGTGTGTGTGACAGGGCAAACGCATGTAAACTGTTCTTGTGGCATTGTGCCGGTAGTACGGCCTGTTCTGCCCGAGCCTGCGAGGGCGAACTGTTTTGACCCAGGCCACGCACAAGGGGCCATTTCCCCACTCGTCGCAAGCTCCTCGCTCGAGAAAAGGCCCTACTTCAGAGCCGGTCACCACAACATGAAATTAGATGCGTTTGCCCTGGTGTGTGTGAGTATGGGAGTTTGTGGGTGTGTAGGTGTTTG
The DNA here is from genome assembly GCA_047615735.1 of Kiritimatiellia bacterium. Classification (GTDB taxonomy): domain Bacteria; phylum Verrucomicrobiota; class Kiritimatiellia; order UBA8416; family JAIOPI01; genus JAPKCZ01. Next base: position 1,936 of record JBLHHU010000162.1, read on the forward strand.
GGTTGCGAATGGCGTGGTGCAACCCGATGGGAACGGCGGAGTCAATGAGCGCCTTTTCCTGCCCACATACGCACGCACCCACGTACCCACACACCTTTTGTCTTGGTCTTGCTGTGCCCGTTGTTATTCTCGGCCTAGAAGTTCGGACGACGAAAAGGCGCACCTCCTCGCGATGAATAGCATGCTTGAAGCCATATCCACGCCGCTCTTGAGTGCCGTAAACGTCAGCAAACATTTTGGGGGTGTGCACGCGCTCACGAATGCTCAATTCACTCTTTACCCCGGTGAAGTTCACGCGTTGATGGGCGAAAACGGCGCAGGCAAGTCCACCTTTGGGAAAATTCTGGCTGGGGTGTTGCATGCCGACAGTGGTGCGCTCACCATCGCGGGCGATCCTTTTGTTCCGGTTAATCCGCAGCGTGCGCAGGCGGCCGGTTTGGCGATGATTTTTCAGGAGATCGATTTATTTCCTGAGCTCAGCGTGGCCGAAAACATGGCTATCGGGAATCATGCCTGCCACGAGGGTGGATGGGTGCGCCGCCAGCAGCTGGATACGTTTTGCCGCCCCTTTCTGGACCAAGTTGGCCTTGATGTGCCATCGGCATGTAAGGTTGATGACCTCCCCATTGGTCACCAGCAGTTGGTTGCCATCGCGCGCGCCCTGAGCATGAACGCCAAGATTCTGGTGATGGATGAATCCACCAGCTCCTTGACTGAAGACGCCGCCGAAACGTTGTTCGCATTGATGGAACAACTGAAAACGCAAGGCGTGGCCATCATCTACGTCAGTCACAAAATGGGTGAAATTTTTCGTGTGTGCGATCGCGTCACGGTCCTGCGCGATGGCGAATATGTCGGCACGGAAGTCGTTGCCGATACGAGCATGGACGCGCTCATACAGATGATGGTCGGGCGCCCCGTTGACCGATTACGGCACAACCCGAGGCACGCCACCGCCACGGCCTTGCTGGAAGTCCGGGGCTTGTGTACGGCGGCGCTTACCGATATCGATTTCACGCTGCATTGTGGTGAGGTTGTTGGTCTGGCGGGGCTGGTTGGGTCGGGTCGTAGTGAGGTTGGGCGCGCACTGTTTGGGCTGGATCGCCACCTTGGTGGCACGGTGACCTGCGAGGGGCGCCCTTATGCGCCGTCGGGCCCGCGTCGAGCGATGATGCGTCGCACGGGATTCGTGCCGGAAGACCGCAAAAGCATGGGCTTGATGATGCAGATGAGCGTGAAAGAAAACATGACCCTTGCCGGCTTGCATCATATGCAGCGTGTTGGGTTTGTGCGCCCAACTGCCGAGCGCAGCGCGTATCAGGCTCAGCAGCAGAGCACGCGCCTGAAAACCGCATCGCCGAATCACCCGGTGTCCGCGCTCAGCGGTGGAAATCAGCAAAAAGCCCTCTTGGGGCGTTGGCTCATGCAGAATCCGAACGTTCTTTTTCTAGATGATCCAACGCGCGGTGTGGACGTGGGAGCCAAAGAGGATATTTACAAAATCATTGAAAATCTGGCCGCCGACAAAAAGGGTGTTCTGATGGTCAGCTCGGAATTGACGGAATTACTGCGTTGCTGTGACCGGATCCTCGTGCTTAATCAGGGGCGGCTGACAGCGACGCTCCTTTCGGATAAAACGAGCCAGGAAGAGATTATGCACTATGCCGCCACGCCCATAAGTCAACTGGAGCCATTATTATGACCGCCGTTTTGCGCACCATTATCGCTTACAAAGAATGGGCCATATTGATCTGCATGGTTGGTCTGGGTGCGGTGCTCACCGACGGGCTCTTCATGCAGCCCGGCAACCTCACGGACTTACTGCGTAGCAATGCGCCGGTGGCGATCATGGCAGTAGCGATGACCTTCGTGATCTTGACGGCTGGGATCGATTTGAGCGTCGGCAGTATTCTGGCGCTGAGTTCGGTGTGTACGGCGATGGTGCTGACGCGGTGGACTCCGGGCCTGTCGTCCGGCGCACACATGGCCGTGGCGGTCGCGGTGGCGGTTCTCGTTGGCGGGTTGGCGGGCCTTATTCAGGGCGGCCTGATCGCGACGATGCGGATTCAACCGTTCATCATCACGCTCGCCGGCATGATCGGCTTTCGCGGACTGGCCAAATTGCTTTCCGAGAACAATCGAATCGGCTTGGGTGTCGACCATGATTCGGTTGCCTGGGCGTTTGGGGAACAGTTTTCAAGCAAAGGCACGATGATCGGGTGTCTCGTGATGGCCACGCTGGTGTTTTGGGTGGTATTACGGTACACCGTGTTTGGCCGCTATGTTCGTGCCGTTGGGGACAATCCTGTCGCAGCACGTTATGCAGGGTTACCCCTTCGTCGCGTGCAACTGGCGGTCTACACGCTGAGCGGCGTCATGGCGGGTCTGGCCGGGTTATTAATGTGTGCACGCACGCGAACCGGGGACGCCAACATTGGTGTCGCTTACGAATTAGATGCTATCGCCATGGTCGTGATTGGCGGGACCAGCTTGGCGGGCGGCAAGGGCTCGATTTCAGGAACGGTGCTGGGTGTGCTGATAATGGGCACAGTCATCAACATTCTGGGATTAAAGAATGTGGATGCCAATGTGCAATACGTTCTGAAAGCTGTAATAATTGTTCTCGCTGTTGCGCTACAGATGCGGCGCTCGCGAGATTAGCAAAACGCAAAACAGGAAATGACTATGAAGATCATCGCAGGCCTTATGGCTTTTTTGAGTTTGGGGCTATTGGTTGGTTGCGGCGGGTCCGCTAAATCAGACGACACGTTCACCATTATTTTTAGTCAGTGTAACAATGCCGAGCCCTATCGTGCTGCGCAGAATGCAAAGTTAAAGGAACTGTGCGATGCCGAGCTCGACGTCAGTCTTGTACTGATGGATGGTCAAGCGGATGCGAATCGCCAGATCTCTCAGATCGAAATGGCCATTCGGCAGAAGCCGGATCTTTTAATCATCGCTCCGTTGGAGCGCGAACCATTGTCAGCTGTCATGGGTGACGCCATGACGGCGGGGATCAAGGTGATCTGTCTTGAACGCGATATTGTGGAGCCCAACTTCACAACCTTTATTCGTTGCGACAACCGCGCCATTGGTCGCTTGGCGGGGCAGTGGATTGTCGACTATCTGACCGAGAAAAATGGATCCCCAAAAGGGACGATTGTCGAAATGCAGGGCAGCCAAGGTGTCGAAGGCGGCATCAACCGGCACGGCGGCGCGCATGACGTTCTGGACAAATACCCGGAGATCAAGGTTGTGCACGCGGCGGTGGCCAATTGGTTTCAACCGGAAGCGATGGATCGCATGACGGAAGCGCTCAACGCCAATGGCCCGGGTACGATTGATGTTGTCTACGGACACAATGATCCGATGGCGTACGGGGCTTATCTGGCGGCCAAAGAAAAGGGCCGCGAGACGGAAATTGCGTTCGTTGGCGTGGACGGTCTTCCCGAAGAAGGTGCCCAGTATGTAAAAGACGGTATTCTCGGTGTGACCTTCGCGTATCCGCTATGTGTGGATAAAGCGATGGAAGTCGGGCTGCAAATGTTGCGCGATCCAAGCTTTACGCCTGAGAAGACGTACACCATGGCGTCACATCAGATCGATTGATGCGCGATCGCCGGGCGCACCCTCTGTGGTGCGCTCGGATCAACGTGCGTCTAGTTACTTTGCTTTCGGATTGACGTATTCCGGCGCCTGAAAGCCGCCATACTCGGCGCCCTGTGCGATCCACGCCTTAATCACGTCCTGCTGTTCTTGAGTCAGCGGGTCGCCCTTGGGGGGCATAATGTCGTCATGGTCGGGGTCGAGGGTGGTCAGTGTGTAGAACTCACTGTCGTCGGGTTTGCCTGAGATGACAACCTGGTGCACGGCGCCCTCATCATCTTCGTAGCCTTTTTTAATCCATTCCGGCGTATCTAGGCGTAAGCCGTGTTTGGGTTTCTTGAGACGGCCTGTTTTGGCGTCCGTGTATGCTGCGGCATGACAACCTAGGCAACGGTCTTTTAGAATGGGATAAAGATCCTTTCCGAAGTCAACCTTGTCGGCAGCAAGTAGAGGTGTCGCCATGAGCATGGCCGCGACGGCGGCGATGGTGTGTTGGAGCGCTTTTGCGGTGGTGCAGTCGTTATTCATTCCGTTTTCCTGTTGTGTTGCGGTGGGTTAAATCGTTGGCGCCATTCGGCCCTGAGTATTGAGGCCGACGGTGTTGGTCGCCAGATACATAATAGCATTATTTTCTAAATCATAGCTCGCAGGCCAGAAAAAAATTCAAGCCACGTTATCGACAATCGCGCCCGCAAAGTGCTAGAAGTCGATATGAACATAAAAACCAACACCCTCGCCGTTCTTTCGCTTCTTGGATTTATCTCTTTTGTTTCTGCCGAGTCGGTGGCGCCACCAGAGGGTCGGCAGGTCAGCCCGACGGGCATAAAGCATTCTATTCTGGTGTGTGGCGGGTTGACGGCCATCTTTGATGAGGAAAGCCGTATTATTTGGCAGGTGCCCGGCCATTCGCGCGACGGCATGGTGCTCCCCAATGGGAACGTACTGGTGTCGATCCGCAGGGAGGCTGTCGAATACAAAAAGGGCACTGATACGGTGGTTTGGTCTTATCACTTAGATAAACGTAACCGCGAATTGGGCACGGTGAACCGTCTGCCGAACGGCAATACGCTCGTCGTTGAACGGGGGGCACTACCGCGCCTGCTGGAAATTGATCCCGATGGCACCATCGCTGTCGAGGTGCCGCTGTTGCCGGATACTGATGACAAGCATATGCAGACACGTATGGCGCGCAAGCGCCCGAACGGAAACTATCTGGTGCCACATCTTTTGGCTTATAAGGTCAAAGAGTATAAGCCCGACGGAACCGTTGTGCGTGAGATCAAGACCGATCTGGAGCGCTTCGGTGGACGCAATCCACGCAATATGCCATTCACCGCTATATTGCTGCCGAACGGCAACATTCTGGCAAATTTAACCAATGGCGAAAAATCCGCCGAATTCGATCCCGACGGGAATGTGGTGTGGCACATTGACAATAGTCATGTCGATGGGCGCTTCAAGGATCCTTGCGGCGGGCAGCGCCTTCCGAATGGCAACACCGTCTTCGCCAACTACGGGGAGCGTAGGCATGATAAGGTTAAGGTGTTTGAGGTGAACCGCGAAAAAGAAGTGGTCTGGGAATTTTTTCATCCGAAAGTGAATGCTCACGAGATCCACATTCTCACGACCAATGGAAAGCCCGTGACGCCGATCATGCGTTAGGCGCTTCGGCCTAGATGTAGCCGGGCGCAGTCTTCTGTTGGAGAGGAAAAACCGTTCGGATTGTAAGTTCCCCTTGGAGCCCGGCGGGCTCCGCCGGCTTGCCCGCCGTAGCGCGGAGCGCGAAGGAGGGATCTTGCTTCGGCCTAGATGTAGCCGAGCACGGTCTTCTGCCATCCGCCGGTTTCTTTACGAACCTTGGCGGCGACGTAGGAAGAGATTTCGTCAGCGACGAATTCGCCGCCCTTGTTGAGCCAGTCGATGAGGTGCTTGGTGAAGAGGCCGTGTCCGTTGGCTTCGAAAGCGCGGCGCTTGGCGGCGGCGAGGACTTTCACGTTTCCTTTAAGCTTCA
>JBLHHU010000163.1:0-7540 GCA_047615735.1 Kiritimatiellia bacterium
GTATGGGTAATGGAGCCCAGATATCCCTTGGGCCATGCTGGTGATCGGTCATCATTGATGGCCAACACATTGCGCTGATCAGCACCAAGGTCCCGTAAGGCATCATGAGCGCAATAGCGCCCAACCAAAAATTCTGCGCGACGTTTAGGAACGGCGCGTGAAAGGCGTTCGGGGATCGATATGTTTCGATCCAAAAACCATGACTCTTCAAAAGCATCCAACGACCAGCGCACCGCGCACTGTGCAACGCCTTCAGGGTACAGGTTCTCCAATTGAACCGATTCAAGCACGTGACGCACCAACGTTGGCGCGCGCGACCCAGTCTAGCACGAGGTCAGTGAAGGCCCTGCGGTCGGCGATACTGGACAGTGTGTGGTCAGCATCTTGCATAAATACGGCCTCGATCTGTTCCCTTCGTAAAAGTCCAGGTAGCATATCGAAAAACTGGTCGGCGTAATTATAAATGTCAGCAACCTCGCCGGTGTAGACATACAGCCACATCATGCCTCGTTCGGTCGTCGCGTTAATATCACTCGTGACCTGTTCGCGATCCGGCATAGCCCATGCAAAATCTGCTTCGCTGGACTCATTCGAAACGTCTTTCTTGGAAAATTGACGTTTCACGGTCTGAAAAAGGGATTTCCCTGACCGCAATTTCGACCAGAGCCTTTTGCGCCAATAGCGCGGTGTGCTGTACGCGTAACCATCGACACTGATGGCGCCGCATATACGTGCGTCCGCGACAGCCGCATGGTGACAGTCGTCGGCGCCGGAGCAAAGCCCTACCATAATGAATTGCTCTGCAATACCTTGTTGTACCAATAGATCCATCGCCGATGAGATCTCAGACACGATACGTTCTTTGCGACCTAAAACCGCCCTTGCTGTGGCGCTGTCCCCCATGCCGGACAAATCGAAACGAAGCGATGCTAAGCCACGTGCGGCAGCGGCACGCGCCAATTCGACATAGCAGCGGTTCGGTCCTACGCGATGCAGCATGCCTGTATTCCAGAAAATCAGTGCAGGTTGCGCAGATCCGCCTGTTTCTGGAGTACATATCACGCCGGACAGTTCCGAATCAGTCCCGAAGTTTACAATCTTTTCACGCATGATCTATATGAAATCCTAAATAAGGCAAACGAGGGCACTTGGAAGATTTGGAGGCAAGATGCATCCACGTGCATGTTCGGCATCTGCCCAGTACAGACTGTCTGCACAGATGCTTTCTGCGTAGTCGCCCGCCCAGGCCTGCCAGACGCGGCTCGCATCCGGATCAGGTGTCATCGCCGCGGAGTTGATGGTGCGTATTTTTCGAAACTGGTAATCAGGCTGATTGGCGTATCGCAGCTCCTGTAGTGACGATTTTGTGTCTGTCGGAAAAACGGCACCCAGATATTCTTCCAGGCCCTGTTCCGGCGACGCGGGCCGTGTTCTCATTGCAGGGCCGCCGGCGTGACGCAAATTCTGTCGTTGTTGCAATGCTTCTAAATCAGAGATCCACTGATCCCCTGACGCGACCGGATCAAGCATGACAAGCGTTTCACACGCAAAAGCGGAAAGGTCAGCATGCGAAACGAGCAGGGATGCGGCGCGGAGCGTGACGACGGATAAATGCCGCGCACCACTGAGCGCCACTAACTCGTCCGCGGCCATACTGATGTTATCAGCCCAGAGCGACGGTGTGCCCACTCCAGAGTCGCCGCCAGAGTCGCCATATCCGTTGTAATCAAAACAGAGCGACGCGTAGCCCGAGGATGATAGTGCGGTGGCGAGGCGACGAAGCAGCCAGTGGGTGCGCATGTATTCGTGGCCCAAAGGAGCACAGAGCAAGACGGCATGATCGCGATCGAGCGTTGTCACAGCGGGCTGAAATGCACCGTAGAGTGGCGCTTCACTCGAGCCAAAATGAAGGGATGTCATGGTGTGCTTTCAGGTGTCTGTTCGTCGAGCCGTAAACCGAAGGCCCTGAAAACGTTGTCGGCCAGAATGCGGTTCCCTTTCGCGTTTAAATGAGCGCCATCGGTGGTAAGGATGCCAAACTTCTTGTTTTCGGGATTATTGGTTTTGATGTCGTTGAGCATCGGTGTTCGAAAATCCAGAAGATGACAATCGTTCTCGTCGGCCACGGTCTTTATGATTTCATTGTAGGCCTCCATGTTGTTGTCACGCGCTTCTTGGCCAGTCAGCATTTCGCCCGAAGGTGTCAATGTTGTCAAAACGGGAATGGCCCTGTCGCGTTTGACACGCCAGACCAAATCATCGAGTCCCAGTTGCCAAAGTTTGCGCCTAAGCTCGGACTCAGAGCCCTCATCCACAATGTTGTTAATGCCAATTTGAATAATGACAACCGTTGGTCGGTGCGCTTTGACATCTTTGTCGTAACGCTCCCGAAGATCGTCAAGGCGATCAAAGCCACGCCCAGCGTTGAAAACTTTGGCCGAAAGATACTCCTTTCGCACGACATGAAAAAAGGTGCTTACAAAGCCATCCGCATCATTTCCCTTCGCCGTAATGGAATCGCCGAGGAAAATGATGCAGCTGTTCCTGTTCAGCGGGAGCGTGTTGGTCGAAATTGCGGCGTTGGATGTGCTAACAATAAGTACGGCGGGCACAAGTAGAACGAACCAGCGCTTAATAACAAATGCCGATTGCGGAAGTGATTTCACGTTGTGCCCCCTTTCTTCGTCCTAAAAAACCGACCAAACCCCTTTTGCGTGGATGCATCGGTCGGTGCTGCACTTTCGATTTTTAAGTCGGACACAGCTGAGCACATGCTGGCGACCTGTTGCAAGCTATTGAAGAGGATGTCATTGGGAGAGAGCTTAATCCCGAGCGTGTCGTCAATGGAGGCCACGACGCGAAGCGCCAGCAGTGAATGGCCGCCTAATTCAAAGAAATTGCGCTCCATACTGACACCATCGACACCAATGGCCTCCGCTACAATGGAGGCGACATGGTGCTCAACAGGCGTGCTTGGTTCGACGATTACAGCAGGGCCTGTAACATCGACAAGCGGATCCGGGAGTGCTTTTCTGTCGACCTTTCCCGTAGCGGTCATAGGAATCGTGCGCACTTCAACAAAATGCTGCGGAATCATATAATCCGGAACGCGCTCACGGAGATGTCTGCGAAGTTCCGTCGATGTTGCAGTTGCCCCTTCGTTTAGCACGTAATAGGCGACCAAGCGTTGATCCCCAACGCGTCGTTCGATGGCGACAACGACACATTGCAGAAGTGCCGCGTAAGCGCTCAAGGCAATTTCTATTTCGCCAGGTTCTACGCGGAAACCACGGATCTTAATTTGCCGATCCATACGTCCCATAAACGCCAACGTTCCGTCGGGCAAATACCGAACGCGGTCGCCCGTTCGATACAGGCGCGTTCCCTCATTATGGGAGAACGGATCCGTAACGAATCGTTCACGGGACAAATCAGGACGGTTCAGATAGCCGCGTGCAACGCCATCGCCTCCTGTATAGAGTTCGCCCGCGACACCGCGTGGCACGCGCTTCATATATTCATCGAGCACATAAACACGTGTATTGGCAATCGGTCGCCCAATAGGAATGTCGGTTCGGGATAGGCTCTCTGGACGAATGATGTGACAGCAGGTAAAGGTCGTATTCTCAGTTGGGCCGTAGCCATTGACAAGCGTGCAGTCGGGTAGCGCCTCCAGAGCCCGTTGGACCTGCGCAACGGGCAGCACATCGCCTCCGGCCAGCAGAAAGCGTAAACCGGCAAGGCTGGGCAAGGCTTCGTCAACCATCATTCGAAATAATTCTGCCGTTAGCCACGCGGCATTGATGTTGTGCGTCTGTATGAAACCACCCAGATCCTGCATAGATGGGCGTGCATCTGCGCACAACACAACCGTGCCTCCGTTGAGCAAAGGGCCCCAGACTTCTAGCGTGGAAGCGTCAAAGGAAATTGGCGCAAAATGTAGCATGCGTGTCTCTGTGGAAAAGACGATGTAGTTTGTATTGCAAACCAGTCGCATGATGTTTCGATGTGTGACGACTGCGCCTTTGGGCGTGCCCGTTGAACCAGACGTATACATCACGTATGCCGGGTCGGTGGCGCAGGGCGATTGGCCCGCTTTGTCGGACTGATTTGAGTTTGCTTCTTGAACGCAATCACTGAGGTCAAGCATCATGCCGGCAAATGCAGGCAAACGCTTCGCGCTTCGCGCATCCGCGACGAGCACCGACATTGCTGAATCTTCAATCATGAGTGAAATACGGTTGGTCGGGTAACTTGGATCAAGCGGGACATAGGCCGCACCAATTTTCAATATGCCAACAATAACAGCCAGCATGTTTGCGCAGCGCTCGCAACTGATGCCGACCATGTCGCCTGCGGATACACCTGCATCAACCAGCCTGTGAGCGACGTTATCCGAGCGTTTATGGAGTTCGAGATAGGTTAATGACCGATCTTCTGCAGGAGCAAAAACGGCAACGGCATCGGAGTATAGGCCGACCTGCTCTTGGAAACGTTCGACTAACGAGGCGTCGCGCGGGTATTCGCTGTCCGTTTTTTCGCAGGCGTCCAGCGCGTCGCGGTCTTCGGCGGTTAAAAACATAAAGGAGCCGACAAGCTCGTCGGGCGCACTACAAAACGCGCGCAGCGTCAGTACAAAATAGTTCAGAAGTTGTCTCGCCGTGGCGGCAGTGTACAAGGAGCGCGCATAGACGAGTAGCAACTCGGTCTCGGATTCACCGCGATGGATTTCCAACAGAATATCCGTCAACGCTGCGTCTGTATCCAGCGAAAGCGGCGACATCGGCAAACCCGCAAACGTCATCGGTTCAGTACGATGATCTTCATAGGTCATCAACGCTTGATATATGGGCGTCCGGCTTGGGTCTCGCGTTGGGTTGACCGCTTCTACGATCTGCTGAAACGGAATGTCCTGATTCGCCAAAACGTCGCCAGCGGCAGTACGGGTTGTTTCAAGCGCTGCGCCTAGCGACATGTCTTTCGAGAATATCGAACGAAACGGAAGCGTGTTTACAAAAAATCCGATCAGTTCTTCGACATCAGGATGTTGGCGCATACTGACGGGTGAACCTACGATGACATCCCATTGACCACTGAACCGACATAGGAGCACCTGAAAGACAGAAAGCAGCGCCATAAACGCTGTCGCACCAAATGGCTTCGCCATGGTTTCCAGTTCGGAAACGAGTGTCTCGGGAACCTTTATGGATACAGCGGCGCCTTCGGCGTTTCGTGTTGGTGCACGTGCGAAATCAAGTGGGATTCCGAGAAGAGGAAGTTCATCGGATAGGTTGCTTATCCAGAACTCTCGCTGTTTCTTTAAAATATCGCCACTAAGCTGAGTACGCTGCCACCCTGCGTAATCGCCGTAATCAATAGGTAATGCGGGTAGTGATTTCGCCGTCGACTCCGAGCCAAGGTATAGCGCAGACAAATCGCGGAGCAAAAGTGGGATTGATAACCCATCGAAGATTGAATGGTGAAAAACAAAGACGAGGACATCGCCCTTTTCAGCATCCGAACACAGCCCGACACGCCAAAGTGGCGCACTGCTGAAATCGAAGGGCTTGTCAGAAAAGACCTGCATGGCGTGAGAAGGATCGTCGGCTTGTAGCCGTTCGACCATAGCATCAAGACTGTTGCTCGTTTTAAACCGTGTTTGATGCGCATCAGCGATCATGTGCCCGCGCAAGACGGTGTGTCGCTCCTGAAGGGCTTTGCACGCGGTATCGAGCTGCTTTGTACTGATTTGCCCCTGCATTCGGAAAGCAAATGGCATGTTATACTCAGACGTTCCCGGATTGATCTGCTCGAGAAACCAAAGCCCTTCCTGCTGCAGTGACAATGGAGAAGCACTGCTTGATTCCCTGCGAGGAATGTGCGCTTGGGCAGGAGCAGCTGATCCGCCCTTCCCTTTTAGTCGTTTCGCAAGCAACGCGCGCTTCGCGTCTGAAAGTTTCTTATTGTCGCCGCTAGCGCTATCATTCATCTGAAGCATCCGCCAGCAATGCCGCGGCCTCTTCGTCGGTCATTTCATCCAATTCTGCGATGAGTGCTTCTTCGAGTGCGGCCGCCAGTCCCTGGACCGTGGGTGCCGCCAACAGCATAGGCAATGTGACCGGTAAGTCCTGCGCTTTCAGTTGGGCAATGACTTGCCCTGCCAACATGGAGTGACCCCCGAGATCAAAAAAATCACTATCTCTAGAAATGACGTCGCACTTGAGAACGTTCTGCCATACGGCGGCGATCAAGACTTCAGCATCGCTCTCCGGCGGCTGGTGTTCGCCGGGAGGGCTTTTCTCCCCAAGCTCCGGGGCTGCTAGTGCACGGCGATCGACTTTGCCGCTTGGAAGCAGGGGCAGCGCCGCGGTTGTCAAAAAATGTTGCGGAATCATGTACGCGGGCAAACTTTGCTTCAGCAGAGCGCGCAACTCTCTTGTATCCGCATCGCCGTCTAAGACGAGATGCGCGACAAGGCGCTGGTCCTCTGCGGAGGGAGCCCAAACAACAACCGCACACGCGTCGACATTGGGGTGGCGAGTGATCACGTTTTCGATTTCCTCAAGTTCGACACGGTTTCCTCGAATCTTAACCTGGTTGTCGTTGCGACCCACAAAAACCAGATTTCCATCTGAAAGCATGCGAACCTTGTCGCCGGTTCGATAGGCGCGCCCATGGACGGCGCCAAAGTCGTTGATGAAGGCCGCTTGCGTCTTCTGTTTGTCATTGCGGTAGCCGCGCGCGACACCTGCTCCTGAAATGACCAACTCACCTGCGACGCCGATGGCGACAGGGCGCAGTCGCTCGTCGACGACATGCGCTTCAAGTCCATCCAATGCCTTGCCAATCGGAATGTCGCGTTCGATTGCGGAAAACGTGCTTGCGGTGCATTCGAACCACGTTGCGTTGACGCAGCATTCCGTGGGACCGTAAAGGTTGCGTACAACAATATCCTTCGAATCCGGGTGTGCATACAATTTCGCTAGCAACGATTTCGGCAAGGCTTCCGCGCCAAGCGAAATGTAGCGAGTTGGCCAAACGTCGTCGTCAGAAAGCGCCGCCAGAGCACTGGCGAAAATACTGGGTGTCATGTCAATGAGATCGATCTCATTTGAGCGTGCGAAATTGAGCAGCGCACCGGCATCCGTAACGGTGGCCTCGGGCACAACATATAATGTCGTTCCGTGTGTTAAACAGCCAAAGACTTGTTGTACGGATACATCGAACACAAATGGAGATACCAACGCTTCGCGTTCGATTGCGGGTTGGCGCGCGTAAAAAGCGTCGTGTAGCCAGCGAACCAGATTCACCACAGCGCGATGTTCAACCATAACCCCTTTGGGAAGCCCTGTAGATCCAGATGTATAGATGACGTAGGCCAGGTCCTCGGGACGAGCCTCTATGGCAACCACGGCCTCTGTCGCGTCAGGAATCGATGCAAGATTAATGATTGGGAGCGGCAGCGTGTCTGGCAGTTCATTTTCGGTCGTCCCATTGCATAGCAGAACAGCCGAGCCGCTGTCTTGGAGAATGTATTCCA
>JBLHHU010000164.1:0-7534 GCA_047615735.1 Kiritimatiellia bacterium
GGCACTAGCCTCCGTGGAGCTCTTGGTTTGATATTCTAACCAACGCGGAAGAGGTCTACAGAAGGTCGCGAAGTTAAGGCAGGGGGGGAGGGCTGCCCTTCGCGTCCTTCGTGACCTTCTGTGAACTGTTTTAGACGGAGACGTGTCATCTACTTCTTCTTCTGGTTGTCTTTGTAGAGCTTGATGGTATCCGTGTCGTTCTTCATCGTCGGTCCCGGTGTGCTGCGGCCGTTTGCGACGTAGGACTCGAGCAGCTTGGTCAGTTCGGCCACTTGCTGCGGGTGTTGGCCTTGTAAGTTTGTCGTTTCGCCAAGATCCTTGGACATGTCGTAGAGTTGGATGGCGGGACCTTTGGGGTCTTTTTTCGGCGCAGTCCAGCCGCCGGATCCCGATGCGAGCAGCAGTTTCCACTTTCCTTTGCGAATCGAAAAATGCCCGCTGATGGAATGATGCACGACCGCTTCGCGTTCTTGCGGAATGTCTTTGCCCGTCAGTGCAGGTAGAAAGCTGATGCTGTCTTCGGCGGCATTTTCGGGAAGCGCATAGCGCGTGATCTCCGCAATTGTCGCGGTGACGTCCGAGAGCCCGATCAATTGGTCCGAGCGCGATCCTGCTTCAACACCTCCGCCCGGCCAACGCACAATAAAGGGGACACGATGCCCACCGTCCCACAAATCCGCTTTATAGCCACGCAAGTCGGCACTGGAGAAATGGCCGCTGCGCTCAAGTTGCTTGGCGTTCGCCGGGCCGGCAGACGTGCCGTTGTCGCAACTGAAGATAACCAGTGTGTTTTCGTTAAGGCCATTTGCATCAATGGCGTCGATGATTCGGCCGACCATGCCATCGGTCATCATCACAAAGTCGGCGTATTTTCCCAAACCGCTTTTTCCTTCCCATGCTTTCGTTGGTACGATGGGTGTGTGCGGCGATCCGAATGGCACGTATAAGAAAAACGGTTTGCCGGCTTTTGCGTCGGCTGCGCGTTGGTTGATCGTCGCGACAGCAAAGTCCGTGGTTCGGGGCAGCATGTCGATTGGATCAATGATTTCGACGATGGTGTCATCCTTGATTAGCTCTTTCATGTTGCGTGCATGATGAAAGCCTAGCCATGTGTCGAACCCGCGTGTGATGGGACCATCTGGGATGCGAGTGCCGACGGTTGCTCGTGCGCCTTCGTAGTGAAAGTCCAGATGCCATTTCCCGGCGATCGCCGTCGCGTAGCCCTGTTCTTGCAGCAATTCGGCAACGGTCAAGCGATCGTCTGCAATTAGAGGATCACCACCTCCTGTGGTGACACCCGATTGACGTTTGGTTCGCCAGCAATAGCGCCCGGTCAGCAGGGCATAGCGTGATGGTGTGCAAACGGAGGATGCCGTATGCGCATCGGTGAAATGCATGCCTTCTTTAATCAACCGATCAAGATGCGGTGTCGGGATTTTCCCCCGCTCCGGGTTCAGGCCTTGCACCTCGCCGTAGCCCATATCGTCGGCAAACAGAAGGACGATGTTCGGCCGGCTTGCCTCCGCCGCGTTCAGGGATATGGCTGAACATACAATCAGACCAAAACACAAGGCTCGCTTAATGCCGTTCATCACGATTCCTTGTGACCCTGTTGATTCGGCATTATTTAAGCATGCTCCCCGCGGTGGGGATTTCACTGTCGCGGTCTAGGCTCCAGTAGATGGCGTTGATGTACAAGCGCTTGACGCTATCGAGTGCAAAGTCATTGTCGTCGGCGATGGTGGTCACCACGCCGCGCGGCGTTATGGCGTTGCTGATGGTCCAGACGACGGGATGTGCGTCGCCCTGCGTATTGATGCGCGCGGCATCGTCTTTCGCTAAAATCCAGTTTTGGCCCGGCTCGACAGGCGCTATGAACGTGGCCGCATGCCTGCCGTCGAGTGATTTGCCGAGCATCAAGGGGGTGCAAAAGTCAGGCAGGTCATTGGCGATATAGAGAAAGTCTGATGTCCAAAAACCGGAGCGTACGCCCCGCGTGATGGGGTGATCTTTCTGCGAGACATAGTTGACCTGGCTGCCGCGGTGTCCGTGGTGCCCTTGGTAGTAAGTCCCAAAGTATTTCTTTGGAAAGGCTTCGTTGACGGTGTTCTTGCGTTCGTCTCTGTAGTTGAAAAGGTGGGAACTGGTGCGGCAGGAAATGAAGGGACCGCCTTTGTCGAGGTATGCAGCCAGCGCCGCGCGCTCCGCATCCGGCAGCGTCAGAAAGCGTACAAAGATCACGATCAAATCGGCCCGTTCAAGTGCCGCAATCAGGTCAGGGCGTGGCTGTTCGCCAGAACGATTCAGCCCCTTGATGTAGGTCACGTCCATGTCGTGATGCGCCGTTAAAATCGCGCCAATTTCACCCGTGCTTCTCTCTGAGCCGTACTCGGGTTCGCCCGTGACCATGAGTATGTTGGGTTTCCCGTCAGCCGCCATCAGGGGCAGGGCGAGCAGGGCAAAAAGCGGCAGTAAGGCAAAACGTTTCTTCATGACGCGCATCCTATAAGCCGTGACATTGTTACGCAAGAAGACTCACCACGGAGACGCGGAGCGTATTACTCCGGCGTCTGGTTTTTTAGCTGCGGGAACTTTTTGAGAATCTGTTCTGGGAAGGGGCAATCGCCTTCGTTGGCAACGGGCGTACCGGGTGTGCTGCGTCCGTTGCGGATTTCGGTGTGCAGCAGCGCGACGAAGGTGTCAACCACCTCCGGGTGGTCGCCATGGATGTTGTGTTGCTCGGCTGGATCTGCCGCAAGGTCATAAAGCTGAATGCCGTCGGGGTTGCCGTCCCAAGCGTCGCGGCCTTTTGGTTTGCTCCAGCCGCCGGAGCCGGGTGTGAGAATCAGCTTCCACTTGCCCTGACGCATCGCGAAGCTGCCGCCAATGCTGTGGTGAATCGCCGTCGTACGGGCGCTTGTTCCTTTCTCAAGAAGATCAGGCAGAAAGGAGAAGCTGTCTTCGGCCGCATCGTTGGGAACCTTTTCGGCGACGTCGAGAATATCGGCGGCCGTTCTGTAGAAATCGCTGGCGACGACGGTTGTGTCGGAGCTGGAGCCGGCCTTGACCTTGCCTGGCCAACGCACAAGAAACGGAATGCGATGACCGCCTTCGTAAATGTCGGCTTTATGTCCGCGCCAGTCCGCGTTGGGTTTGTGGCCTTGTTTGAGCAGGTTGCCGATGTCCGCAGCGGGGGAACAGCCGTTGTCTGTCATGAAGAGAACCAGAGTGTTGTCGGCGATGCCCTGTTCGTCGAGTTCGGCCAGAACTTCGCCGACGACCCAGTCGGTTTCCATGACGAAGTCCCCGTATTCCCCGATCTCGGATTTGCCCTGCCATTGTGGCGAGGGGACGATCGGCGTATGCGGTGATGTGAGTGGCAGATAGAGGAAGAACGGTTTCGATGTATCGGCGGCCTGCTCCTTGATGTAGGCGCGCGATTGCGCCGCGAAATCGGTGAGGCAATTGACCGCTTCGAAATCTTCCGCGGCGGGGCCTGCGCGTAAGAACTTCTTGGTCACGGTCGGGATGGCGGTCGACATATCATTCTTGATGTAGACATAGGGCGGCATATCTAATGACGCGGCGATGCCCCAGAAATAGTCGAAGCCGACGTCCGTCGGACCATGCGTGATCGGTTTCGCGTAGTCGATATTCCAGCATTCGCCTTTGGATTTCCCGTCGGGCGCTTCTCGTTTCTCGCCTTCGGGGAGCATGGTCCAGCCCAGGCCGAGGTGCCATTTTCCGACGCAGGCCGTATGATAGCCTTGCTGCTGAAGAAAACGCGGCATGGTGACGCGCTCTTTCGAGATGAGCGGCTTCGACGGCGGGAATAACACACTCTTTTTAAGCCGTGATCGCCAGTTGTAGCGTCCGGTTAAAATGCCGTAGCGCGTCGGGGTGCAGACCGAGCTGGTTGTGTGTGCATCTGTGAAACGCATCCCTTCAGCGGCCAAGCGATCGCAATGCGGCGTTTCGATCTTTCCGCCCGCATGGCTGACGTCCCCATAACCCATGTCATCGGCCAGGATGAAGATCATGTTGGGCCTGTCGGCGGCATACGTGCATGTTGAGATGCAGAGAAGCAGCACAGCGATCAATCGGGTCATCATAAAGGGGCCTTTCGTGTGAGTTCAGCGTCATGTTGGGTGATCAAGATCCTTATACTGCATCATAAATAACGGGAGAGGGCGAACGTATTTCACTAGCACTCCAAAGGCGAAGGCAAGATCACAACGGTACCAGCGCCTTTCCGTTTGACCGTTGACGGTCAGGCGCTTTTGGGCAAGGCTTCAGGAAGGGGCGCTTGCTGTCGGGTTGATGCCCGTAGCGCAATCTTAAGAGACGCAAAGGACGTTGTTATGCCTAGAATCTGCTGTTGGTGCATCGTGGTTACCGTGATTTCAGCGTTTCCTGCTTGGAATCTATGTGCGCAAGACTGGCGTGTGGACAGCACGCAGGAGTGGCAGCAGGCTGAAAAGCGCAATGAAGGGCTGGCGTATGTGGATGGTTTTGCCACGCCCACGAATGCGACCACGCGTTATCAAAGCGTCATCCGGACCTTTGATGAAAAACGCTCTGCGACATCGATCACGTTCACGCAGTCGCCGGTCTGGCACAACTGGATTCCGGTCGACAACCTGGGCCCGGACAACTTGGGCGATGCACCGGTGATGCTGTCCATAGGGCCAGGAAACTATTGGCTGTTTGGGCGATACGCCAAGCCGGGAAAATCCAAAGCGTTTCAAGCCGAAGATGCGCATTTGGACGGCTTTGACGTTCCGTTAAAGACGACGCCTTATGCGAAGCAGTTCGATGCGCCGGGCGGCCTGAAAAAAACGCATCACGGATATCACGCATGGCAAAGTAAGGACATGATTCATTGGGTTCATCACGGGTCTGTTACGGAGCGGTTTTCGAGTTGGGTGACGAGTGCGGAACACGTCGATGGGAAAACGTATATCTACTACGATTTTCCAAACGATCAGGATCCGCATGTGTATGTTGATGAGGATTTAACCGACGGTCTGCCGGGGAAAAATATGGGCATGGCATTAAAGGATCCCTCGCATGGTTCGGACAGCGGTATCATTCGTGACCTGCAGGGCCGCTTTCATATCATCTTCGAAGACTGGAGCCCAATTAACGCCCGAAAGCATTCATGGGATTCTCCGTTGGCGGGTCACGCGGTTAGCGACGACGGGCTTAGCAATTTCGAGATTCTATCGCCCGCGGTCGATTATCGCACCACGCCAACCGGCAAGACGGCCGAGTATGAGCATCCGCACTGGGTGCATGAGGATCCGAAGAATTTTGCGAGCAACATTGCGAGCTACAACGTGCATGAACCTCGCCAAAACGCCTTTGGTGATTGGGCGGCGATTGCTATTGGTGGCCGTTACTATCTGTTCGGTGATTATCACCCGGCCAGCAATCACATCCGCGTCGGATGGTTCACCTCGGCCAGTCTGGACGAGCCTTTCACGCTCTGTGGCGACATCGGGAAAGGGCATCCAGACCCGGATATCGCGTTCGCGGAAGGCCAATTTTATCTTATTACGCAAATGCAGACCGATTACGTCAGCCCCGGGCCTTGGGTTCCCACGGTTGAGGCACGCGTGGGCGTTGACACCAGCAATGATGGCCAAATCGATCATTGGACCGACTGGCAGTTGGTCAAGGAGAGCTACGACTACATCGAGGGATTTTCCAAGCAGGTCAAACGTGTTCCAGCCGCCATTGACCTCAGTGCTTTGCCTGCTGGATTCGGCTTCTGTTTTGACATCCGAACAAAAGATGCGACCGACAACACGTCGAAACCCATTCTGGACAGTGTCAACATCACGTTCAATTAACAGCCGCGCAAGACAGCGCCTGGCAATCAAGGGAAAAGCTAGAGCGCATAAATTGAGAAAGCTGTACTTGCTTCTGTTGCGGGTTAGAGTTGAAATATGATTTTTCGTAAAGGGGTGCAGAAACGCATCCACTTTAAACGGTTTCGGATGTTTCCTGTTGCATGGATGCTTCGATCAAATTGGCAGGAGTACAAAACAGCATGAACAGCAACGCATTGACTTTAGGCATTGTTCTGGCAGGGGCCCTTCAGGGGCTGGCTGGTGGGGCGTTCAGCGGTACGGCAGGCACGCACCTCGACATCATGCAGGGCGGGAAACCATTGGTCCGCTATATGTATGCCTTTGACCGGTCATCGCCAGATGCGGCGCATAAGACCTACAAGGTGTACCACCATGTGATGGCCCCGGATGGCACGAACACCCTCACCAAGGGGCCGGGACACAAGTTCACGCATCACCGCGGTATCTTTATTGGCTGGAACAAAATCAGCCACAACAACATGCAGAGCGATTTATGGCACTTGAAGAGTGGCGAAGCCATCAAGCACAACAAGGTCTTGAAAAAAGAGGCGGACGAAAAACAGAGTGTTCTGTCCACCCAGATCGATTGGCTCATGAAAGACGGGGTTAAGTGCATCGAAGAGGTCCGCACCGTGACGGTGCATCATACGGACAAGGACGCGTATTTGCTGCTCGATTTCGAAACCGAACTCACGGCTGTGGACGGAGACGTTGTTCTCAAAGGGGATCCTGAACATGCTGGCTTTCAGTACCGACCGCATCAGGATGTCAACGCGGTGACGTATACCTTTCACAAGGATGGAATCGACCCGAAAGTGGTCAAAGATCTGCCCTGGGTCGCGGAAAGCAACGCGGTGGGCGGGAATAAATATACCGTTCAGCACATGAATCATCCTGACAATCCAAAGGGAGCTGTCTATTCTGCCTATCGTGATTATGGACGCTTCGGCTGTTTTATCCAGACGAGCATCAAGGACGGTGAAACGTTGACGCTTAAGTATCGCCTTCGAATCACAACGGGTGACACGCCCGAAGCCGATGTCCTCGCAGCGCAGTACGGGCTGTTTATGGAATAAATATGATAAAATTTTCCATCTGCAACGAAACCTATCAGGGCTGGAGCTTTGCCGACACTTGCGCCAGCATCGCAGCGACGGGCTACAGCGGTATCGAAGTCGCTCCGTTCACGCTTAAGGATGATCCCCGCGATCTAACGGTCGCCGACGCGGAAGCGCACGGCAAGATCGTGCGTGATCACGGACTGCAGATGGTCGGGTTTCATTGGCTGCTTGTGAAGCCTGACGGGATGCACCTCACCACGCCTGATGATGCGGTGCGCCAGAAAACGCTCGATTTCGGGAAGCATCTCGCTGATACCTGTGCCGCCATGGGCGGACACGTCATGGTGTGGGGCAGCCCCAAGCAGCGCAATATCGATTCGGGCGAGACGTATGACGATGCTGCGGCCCGCGCTGCGGATGTACTTCGCGCTCTAGGCGAACATTGTGCGCCACTAGGCGTGTCCATCGCGGTGGAGCCCCTTGGCGCCAACGAAACGAATTTTCTCACGTCAGCCGCGGAAACGATCGCGCTCATCGAGCGCATCAAGCATCCCAATATCCAACTGCATCTCGACATCAAGGCCATGTTTGCAGAGG
>JBLHHU010000165.1:0-7449 GCA_047615735.1 Kiritimatiellia bacterium
ACGATCGTTTCCTGCGTATCGGTTTCAGTTATCACAATCAGATTGGATAAACGGTGTTGTGTGCTGGAAGATTTACTATTGCGGTTCATCGTGACCGATGTGCCTCTCTCATGGCCACGCGTAACGGCGTGCCCTGACGTTGCGTTACGACTGGGTGGGTCGACCAGAAACGTGGACACTCCCTTTTGCGCGTAGAGGTTGCCGCATAGCACGACAAAAAAGGGCGGCAAGCATGTTTACTGGCTTCATTCTTCGTACGTCATAGCATTGATTAGAAAGGCAATGAACTTGAGCAACATAATGGGCCAGGCAGGCCTTTGCAAGCGTGTAGAGAAGGCCACAGCTCGAGCGAGGCACGCGTTCACAGTTGATGCTTTGCCGGTTCGGTTCAGGAGTCCGTGACGACTGAATGGGCACGACGCTTGTTACTCACTCGATCGTGACGACCTGTTCGTATGTAGGAACCTCAACATCCCAGTTTTTCGTATCACGAAGATGATCCGCAAGGCTTTGTGCGGCCTCAGGCTCACCGTGCGTGAGGAAAATACGTTTAGGCTGCGTCTTAATGGCGGACAACCATTGAATAAGTTCAGACCGATCCGCGTGACCAGAAAAACCGTTGATGCGCTCGATACGTGCGGCCACATCTTGCTTTTGACCGAAAATGCGTACTGGGTTTAGTCCTTCTAGAATCAGACGCCCCAAGGTTCCGTGGGCCTGATATCCAACAAATAGTATCGTGCTTTCAGGACGCGAAATGTTGGATTTAAGGTGATGCTTGATGCGCCCTCCCGTACACATCCCTGAACCGGCGATGATAATGCAGGTGCCCTTGATATGATTTATCGCTTTTGATTGCGCTGCCGTTCGGGTCATGTTCAGCCCTGCAAATGTACATGGATGGGTACCGTCCTTAAGTCGGTCATTGGTGTCCTTGTCAAAGAGTTCCGGGTGACGCATGAAAACGTCCGTAACGCTAATGGCCATAGGACTATCCACAAACGTCATCAACGGCGGAATTTTGTCTTCAGCAAGTAGTCCGCTCAGGCGATAGAGTAGATCCTGCGTCCGCTCGATGGCGAAGCTTGGGATAATGATGTTTCCACCCGCGCGATCCGTGTCGTTAATAATAGAGGCGAGTTTGGTGTCAATGTCAGCGACAGGCTCATGGTCGCGATCCCCATAGGTTGATTCGCAGATCACATAGTCAGCGTCATCCACAAAGGTTGGGTTTTGAAGAATGGGGACATCCCATCTCCCAATATCCCCAGAGAAAAGAACAGTGCGTTTGAGACCATCAATATCCAGATCCAATTTGATGCTCGATGAGCCAAGGATATGACCAGCAATATAGTACGTCGCGGTTACGCCGGGGGCGATCTCTTGTGCTTTATCATTGGTGATAATTTCAAAGCGACTCGCGATATCGGCGGCATCTTCCGTGTCGTAAATGGCGTCGTAAGGAACAGGCGACACGCGACCTTCCTTTTTGTGACGACGTTTCTTGTAGGCCGCATCTTCTTGCTGGATGCGTGCAGAATCCATCATGACAATTTCGGCGATATCCTTTGACGCAGAGGTGCTCAACACTTTGCCTGTGAAGCCCGCGCGGGAAAGTTTCGGCAAAAGCCCACAGTGGTCGAGGTGAGCGTGTGTCAGTAGGACGAGATCGATGGAACCCGCGTCAAAAGGAAAGGGGTCATAGTTGCGGTGTTTGAATTCGCGTTCCTGATAATAACCACAATCGATGAGCAGGCGTGTATTCCCTGTGTCGAGCAGATAGCACGATCCCGTTACGTTTCCAGCGGCACCGTAGAAACCAAGTGTGATAGCCATGGTTGAAGTCCTTGTTATATGTTGTTTGTGCTATCGTACCCGCTTGCATTGGACTGGCAAGTGTTATGCGGTGATTACATCAGGAAAATAAACATTAGCATCCCATAGGGCAGAAATTGGGTACGAAAGAAGCGTATTTCCTAATGTTTCTGACGCCATGTGCCAAGGCTGCATTGCATAAATCCCCTTCCCTGAAGAATATAATTCACACCCTCCCTCCCGCTCGGCGGGATTGAGTTCACAGAGGTACAGAGCTTGCCCGCCGGAGGCGGGAAGAGAAGAGGGGGGGGCATATTTCCAGAGAATCAACCGCCGGGGTAGCCCGGCGGTTGATTCTCTGGATTTCTTCTCAGTGCCTCTGTGAACTCAATCCCGCCGAGCGGGAGGGTGTTAAATCTTTTCTTTGGCCTATGGGATGTTAGTGGAAAATAAACAATCTATAGAGTTGATGTCGTTGGCATCGAGCGCTACTGTGTCGGTATGTAGGTAGCAATATCAACGTACTAGAAACCACGTACCAGGTAACGACGTTATGGGCATTCTAGGTTTTTTTTCCAGCACAGCTCCCGGTACCACGACGAGCAACGACATGTTTCGTCGTCGCGGAATGACTATCCTTGAGCTAATGATCGTGGTCTCGATAATCGGACTCTTATCGGTCATTGCTATTCCCGCCTTTCTGCGTGTTCGTTTGTCTTCACAGAATGCCGTTTTCAAAAACGATTTACGACGTCTCAGCGGAGATATCTTTGATCTATACGCACTGGACAATGGAGACTTACCACCTGATGCGCCCATGGCAACGATGCCAACCGGGACGGTAACTTATCTACCTAAGCAGTTTGACTGGTCAGAACGGACCTCCATTGGAGGCAACTGGGACTGGGATCGTGCAGCAACGCGTGGCACAAAAATTCACGGCGGCGCTTGCTATGCTGCAATAACCATTGTGAATCCCGGACGCACAGCTTCACAAATGGAAGCCATTGATGCAGAAATTGACGATGGTGACTTGAATAGTTCCAATTTTCGATCTGTAGGTGCTTCTACCTACATCATGATTGTTGAACCGTAACGTCTCAGGAGAATCGCTTTGAGTAAATTTGGTGGATCCAATCGACGTAAGAACTTGCTGAGCTACCCCGCGGCACAAATGCGTATGATTGGCATTTTTGCATTTATTGCAGTGTTGTATGCAGCCGTTAACATCTACGTTTGTCGTGCGTCACTCGTTGGCTTCGCTGAAGACCTTCGCAAGGAAGTCGTAACGAACGAACAAGCGCAACACAATATCGACATCGTACTGACGCAAAAACGCCAGGCTCTCGACATACAGCTTAGCGTTCTGACGGTTCTCAGTCTAATTATGCTTTGCCTGGCCACGCTCGTCATATCGCACCGTGTCGCTGGTCCAATTTATCATCTCCGCAAGTACATGAGCGACGTCGTGGCCGGAAGGCGTGCAAAAACAAACATGACGTTTCGAAAAGACGATTTCTTTCAGGATGTGCCATCTATCTTTAATGCGTTCCAGGACAAAGTCTGGAAGGATGGGGAGCAAGCGCCTTCTGGTACTGCTTCTGACGATGCTGAGGCCTAAGCTGTTTATCTAACGCTTCGCAGCCGCAAGGTACCCCCAAGCAAACACATTCTTAGCGATAGTTTCGTGCACGCTGAATTCGCACATGGCGGGGAACATGTACACATCAAAATAGCACTCCATCACGGGCCATTGCTTTAGTGGAGGATAAACGAAGCGCTCAATCAACTCGAAGCCCATATGGTTTCCGAAGTGATTGATATCGAGAGGCCCGAACACCGTTAACCCGGTCGGCGCCGCTGATTTCATCATGCGCGCATTTATGTGAAGTGGCTGCTGTGGCCAGCGTTTACCAACCCCGGTCGTGAACGATAAATTTAGTGGGTTAGCGCCTGCACCACACTGCGTTGCCATTAGGGCGGCTCTCAGATACCGTTTGTCACCACTTAACGCGTGCGCACGAAGAATCGAGAGCACTTGCGGCGTGCTGACGACACCCTTGCCGAGAGGCACCCATGCTGATTCTTTGGTCCACCCAAATCCAGTAGCGTTGGAGATTCTGACGGCACCATCAGCGTCGCGTTTCACAGATGCGCGTGCGTTTTCCCGAACTTTTTCGTCTGCGCTATGCCAGGACGTACTTGCGTAGACGAATGCGGCATGTCGCTGATCATATACTTTTGGAATCTGGCCCGAGACATTCGCTTTTGTGAACGCCGTTGACCCGAGAAACAAGGCGTTCCAGCGCGCGCCACCTGTCGTGCGATAGAGCTCGGCCGCCGCAAGGTTTCGCGCATCATGCAGCGCGTGCGGCAACGCCGGCTCGCCTTTGGGGTGCCTCGTGAATTTTCCTTCTGCATACGCCATTGCGCGTAACGCACTGTCGAGGTAGGAAAACGCGTTGGGGTGATTGAGGATAGTCAGGCAACGAGCAGCCCGAGCTGCCACACCAGCATATAGGTAGCTGGACCACATTCCGGGTGCGTATGCCATGACCGGCAAAGATTCCTGCCAACTGGCTTCGCCAAAGCGCGGGTAGGCGGCAGAATCTATTCCGCCACGAATTCCGCCGTCCGCCGTTTGCAATCTTCGAAAAAAGTCCACGCTCCACAAAGCTTCATCGACCACATCAGGCAGACTATTCGTCAACTCAGGAATTCGGAGTACGGCCGTTGAAAAATAGTCAGGATGCACCTCGAAGAGCTCAAACAGTAGGCGTGCCACATCCAAGTGTTGAATGCGCCGTCCCCAATCACCCGCATCACAATAGCCGCCCCATGCATTGCTAACCATCTGGTCAGTGCGTCCCAGATTTAAGTTTCCAAATGGGAGCCGATCAGATCCACGTGCGTTCAAGCCTTTGCCGCTATCCATAAGGGAACAATCTGAATGAAGCACAACTTGATGATCATCGGGATGAAACGCGCGCGGCTCTACATTATCCACCCACTGGCTATCCAACGCGACGCCACTGCGTTGATGCAGCAACCCGCGAGCGGATTGCGTGAAGGCTTTTTCCCAAACATTGCTGGCCACGCGAAAGGATTCGGAACACCCAACGCCATCAAGGAAAAGGCGGTACTGTCCGGGCGTTTTGAATGAAGAAAAATCCAGAATATGAACGTCGGCGCCGCAATAATTGACGTCATAGGCATCTTCATGAGTTGACGTTTCTGACAAGCGCTTTTCGGTTTCGCCAACAAAGACCGTTCGTTCATCGGCAACATCAATAATAGAGAAACGTGTACTGCGAGGATAGGTATGCCCGCCGCCGCTGCCCAACCATGCCGATAAATAGGCGACTTTAACCGAGTCCTCAGGATGAAATCCAATTTGGCTTATATGAATCGCTTCTGACACCGTATTGAACGGATCGAAGCGAAAGCGCATAGAATCAATTTTGGAATCACCGAATCGAAGTTCGTAGAGGCGAGCTCCTTGAAGTGGGTATTTAAACGCCAGGTACAAACGATGCTCTAGAGGTGCATCGAAAGCCCAGCGCCCGATCCGCGCCATGTCGACGGGCCGCGTTTTGCGATATACGGCGATGGGGGAGGCTGGCGTCTTGAAATTTGGGTCTGCGAGCGAAAAAAGCTGATAATTGTCGCTCGCGTCCAATTGTTCCCAATCCAAACGGGCTCCCGCGAGTCGATCAAACGTCATGAGAATGTTGGTGTTGGGGCCGACGAGAGCGCCTAAATCTCTTCCCGATCGGTGTACAAAGCGACTTCCATGCCGTTTCCATACGTGTTGGGCATCAGCGTCGTTTGCAACATAAGGCTGTTGTTCTCCGTATTCGACTTTACCGTCCACAAGGCTGAGACTTAGAATGGAGGACGAGATACTCGATAGGGCAGACGCTTCCACATGAAAGTTGGTGGCCGCTGGCACATTGCTGCCCAGTATCGTTAGTGATAATAACGTAAGAATTGAAATTTTCATGCTCGACCGAATCGTACAGGACAATCGCTGCGGCATCAAGTTACGCCGGGTTTGGACACCCTTTTGGCTTACCCTGCTTGCTGCGGTTTTTGTTGCATCAAGCATTCAAGCGCAATGGAATCCGCGACGCGAGATAGGCAAACAGGACGCATTGCTGGCAACGCAAGACTTCGCTTCAGGAACGCTTGCTGCGTCTCTGACCAAAGGGAATGGCCCCACGCTTCCCACACGCGTCCTGTACGACTTTGAAAAAGGAGCCGATAACGAGCGAATCTTGTCCGCCTGTTCCCAAAATCTAGAGATCCGCGTCTCTTCAGACTTTGGTGTAACACACGGCAAACAGTGCGCCCACGTCCGAACGACTCGGCCAGGCCACTATGCGGCGTTAACATTTTCGAAACAGAGCACACAAGCGTGGGCCGGATATGACTATTTGGCGGTGGATGTGCACGTTGAAAACGCCCCTCAATTGGGCATCATGCTTGAGATACGCGATGCGAAATCACGCGATTATTTTTCACGCTGTACATTAACGCGGAATACAAAGAAGGGCACACAGACCTTGCTATGGCCGATTTCCAACCTTAGACGTAACGGAAAAGAAGGGCTCGGTTTTGATCAGCTCGTACCCAGTGACCTTATTCAGCATGAGCAGATCCGTAGCGCAAAACTATTTTTTGAATCACCGCAGGGTAAGTCTGTCGCGTTCTGGATCGATAACGTCCGGTTGTTACATCGAACCGCTCGTCATCCACCGATGCATCTGTCGCTTCCCGGCACAACAGCCCTGGCCATAGATTTTGGCCCAGCGAGTTGGCGCCAACCCGGATTCGCGGCCGCAATGAACGGCATTTCGGCTTCAACTGAAATCGTTTCGTTGGGCAGTGGTTGGCCAGACCCGCTTTCTGGCACATTTGTCCATGCCGCTGACAGTGGCATTTTGAAATTCTCGCAGGCAATGCCCAATGGTGCATACCATGTTATTCTGATCGGCGGTCTACTCATTCAGCCCAGCCCCAAGCATCAGCGCTACCTGCTACGCGTCAACGGTAAGACGCTTTATGACGACACGCCGACTCGGGCGGAGATTGACAGCGAAGCCTATTTACATCGCTTTCTGTGGACGGCCTATTCTGAGCGGAAACATGGACTCTTCCATGACTACATTGAGACAATGTATCCGGTCTTCAACGAAACGATTCGTGTCGAAGACGGGACGTTTTGGATTTCTGCCAAAAATGTATTTCTTTCAGGGGTCATCCTGCTTCCAATCTCCGAGCACAAGGACGCAGCTCGCCTTCGGGTACGCTTGCGAACAGCGAGGGCAGAAGCGTTCGACAAACAGATACAATGGCCCTTTGCGCGACACTTGGCTTCAAAAAAGGACACGAAGCCCGTATTGGATGTGTTCATTCCTGACATCGAACGAAAGCCACACCCGCGGCGCCGCGCCACAGAACAAGAACAGGCGCGCTCCGCCATTCATGTGACGGCCGCTCCCGATCAGAACGTCTTCGTTAAACTTTGCATGCGACCCAACAGCGATATGGGGTTGGCACGCGTGGACCTTATGGATGGGCATGCGCGTGAAACTGGATTTCGGACTGACATCGCGCAACAGTACTTTGTTA
>JBLHHU010000166.1:0-7433 GCA_047615735.1 Kiritimatiellia bacterium
ATTGACCCTGCAGGTCCCACAGGACGACACTCACACACTCAGAACGCCGGATCGCCGCGCAGCTCTGGACCTGACCCCAGCGAATATGCTACAATCGTCCCATTGTGCACGCTATCAAGTGTTTACACCCACCCATTTAGAGAGCTAATATGGATCATTCCGACGCCGAGCAAAACGAGCAGATCAAACGTATTATGACCTCACCGTCCTACGAAAAAGCCTATCTGGACCTCGACTTCCTTCAACGTAGCGAAATGCGTGCCGTACGCCTGCACCTCGAGCTTGCCAAGGCCGAACTCGCGCAAAAGGAACAAGGCATCGAAAGCACCATTGTTGTCTTTGGCAGTGCCCGAACGAAGTCACCAGACCTCGCCGAGGATGCCCTTCGCGCAGCAGAAGAATTGGTTGAGCGCGACCCCGGCAACCTAGACGCCCTAGCCGAACTCGAGTTGGCCAAACGGGACACCCGCATGTCGGTTTACTATGATGCTGCCCGCACGTTTGGAAAAATTGTCTCGTCCGCGTGTCAGGTCGGCGAGAAGTGTGAATTCCTGATCGTCACGGGCGGCGGCCCCGGCATCATGGAAGCAGGCAACCGCGGTGCCTTTGATGTGGGCGCAAAAAGCATGGGCCTGAACATCAGCCTGCCTTTCGAACAGCACCCCAATCCGTATATTTCGCCAGAGCTCTGCTTTAACTTTCACTATTTCGCCATCCGCAAAATGCACTTTCTGATACGGGCGAAAGCGCTCGTGGCATTTCCAGGTGGATTCGGCACACTGGACGAATTATTCAACACCTTGACCCTGATGCAGACAGGAAAAATGCAGCGTGTACCCATTGTGCTCTACGGAAGGCCGTTCTGGGACAAATTGATCAATTTCGAAAGCATGGTTGAGGCGGGCACCATTTCCCCCCGTGACCTGCACCTGTTCAAGTACGCCGACGACCCACAGGAAGCGTGGGACATCATCAAAGATTTTCACAAATTAGATGATTCGCCGTGACCCCTGCGGGTACGCGGGTACGCTTCGCGACCTTCACACGGCGGACCCTGCCCAACACACGCCCCAGGATCGCCTTTCGCGGCGCGACCGCCTGACAACACGCTGATCTATCCAAAAACGAAACCCGCACGCCTTGACCCATCACACATTCCCGATTATCGTGTGCAGGCTATGAGAGGATTCGGAAAACTACTTCGAAACGTTTTAATTACGGGCGTGCTGGGCTCGGCATTAATTGTCGGCGCCGCACAGTTCGTCCAAGTCTCCGCCAACACCCCCGCGATGGCAGCCATGGATGCGGCCATCGACAAGGTCAGCGCGCTTAAAAACTTCGCAAACCTGCTTGGCGACAAACTTATTTTTCGCCAACGACAGGACGTCAGCCTTCAGGTCGAACCACGCCCAAACCCCGCCGCGCAGCAAAGCACCCTCAGCCCGAGCGTGTCGCAGCCAACCTACACCCTGCCTATGCCATCGATGGACGGCCCAAACTGGGGTCTCGTGAAAGCTCACGAAGCACGCTCATTCACAGACAAAGGTAAACCGCGAGCACGCATCGCGGCCGGTACGGTCCTTCTGGTTTTTGAAAAAAAGAAAACCAGTCTTGGCGCATGCCTCCGGTGCGCGACAACATCCTCACCCACCCTCCGCTTTTTGGTCTTCATGGACGACGTCATGCAATTCGGCGGAAACCCTGAGGACACTCCGCTCCCCATTCGGAACATGCTTGTCGAAAAAGCCACAGCGCTGGCCGACATCAAAAAGCTCGAATCCGATGCCGAAAAAGCGCATCGAAAAAACAATCCACACTACGGAAAATACCAGGCCACGAAAGCAGACTACGTCCTCTATTGGAGGAAAGTGAAATCCCTTCAAGCCTCACGCGACGCTGTATCCGGCAACGGCCATGTGGGTGCGGAAGACGAACTGCGGGCCCTCAAAGGCGAAGATGTTCGCATCGGCGAGGCCTACAAATCCGAAAAAACCAAATTTGACGCATGGGTAAAGCAGAACCCAACACCGTCGATAAGCAACAGTCCGCGCTACCAATTGCTTCGCACGCGTCTCGACGAAATTGACGCTAGGCTTGCGGCCAGTTCATGATGCCCGTCGCCGCCGATGTCCAACCCGGCATCCACGCCCTGCTGACCACGCACACCGATTGGCTCGACGGAAAACGCGTCGGCCTGGTCAGCCACATGGCCGCAGTCGACACCCTCGGTCGCTCGACCGCACAACGCCTTCATGCGCAGCAGGAATGCACACTGGTCAACCTGATGGGCCCAGAACACGGCTACTTTGGCAATGCAACGGCGGGCGAACACGTCCAGAATCGCCAACACCCGACCCTGAACATCCCTGTCCACTCGTTGTACGGTAAAACACGCAAGCCCTCCCCCGACATGCTGGCCGACATCGACACCATCGTGGTCGACCTTCAAGATCTGGGCGTGCGCTGCTACACCTATGTGTCGACCCTACGCCTTGTTCTCGAATGTGCCGCTGAATTCGGTAAAACCGTCATTGTCGCTGATCGCCCCATTCCGTTTCCGAACACGATCGACGGCCCCATGCTGAATCCCGACTTGGCAAGTTTTGTGGCAAGCATGCCGATGCCCTTTGTCTACGGCATGACGCCCGGCGAAGCGGCACGCTGGATCGTGGACACGCTGGCATTGGACGTGACATTGCACGTCGCCCCCATGCAGGGCTACGCCCGAAACCCGAATCGCGCCTGCATGCCGGTCCCTTGGATTCCACCCTCTCCCGGCATTGTTTCATGGGAGTCCGCGACCTGCTACCCCAGCACCGTCTTTGGTGAAGCACTTCCCGCCATTGACCATGGCCGCTGCACGGGACTGCCATTTCAACTAATCGGCGCACCGTGGATGGACGGCATCGCCATCTCCGCCGCTCTCGAAGAGCGTAACCCAGCCGGCACACAATGGCACCCGCACCCCTATTACCTGATGGCCGGCGACAACAAAGGCAAGCTCGTCAGCGGCGTGCGTTTTGTGGTCACAGACACCAACAGCTTCAGGCCGGCAGAAACCTGCGTGGCCATTCTTGACGTCCTACGCGACCTTCATGGACGCGACACCACCTGGCACGACAAGAACGCGCGCCCAGCCTTTTTTGACAAACTATTCGGCAACACGGAATTGCGCGAAAGCCTTGTCGACGGCCGCCCGCCAGCGGAAATCACATCCAGCTGGGTCGCGCCCATGGCGGACTTCGCCGAACAACGCGAACGGGCACTCCTCTACCCGCAACCAACATCGTGAAAACACCCCGCAAAGCCATGGTTCTCTGCGCCGGCTTCGGCACACGGCTGCTGCCACTGACGACAACCACCCCGAAACCGCTCATGCCCCTGTGGGGGATCCCCACCCTGACACACATTCTGCGCACCCTCCACACATGGGGTGTGCGCGAGGTTCTGCTCAACCTCCACCACGTTCCCGAGCCCATTTGGCAATACGCCCGCAGCAAACCCGTACCCGACATGAAAATCAACGTATCCTACGAACCGGACATTTTGGGCACCGGCGGCGCACTCCAGAAAGCCGCCTGGTTTTTCGAAGATGACCCAACATGGATTGTGAACGCCGATATTTTAATGGAACTCGACCCGCGCCCCATCATCCGCGCAATGACCAGCTCAAAAACAATAGCCGCACTCTGGCTTGATGACAGATGGGGCCCGCGTACGGTCGAATGCAAGCGCGGCAACGTCGCAACTTTTCGCAGTGCCCACCCGGGCCGTGACGGCTGCTATACCTTCTGCGGCCTGCACCTTGTGCGCGCGTCACTCCTAAAACACATCCCCCCGCAAGGCTTCCACAGCATCATCGACGCCTATGACACCGCCATGGGCGCGGGCCAGACGATCCACGCACATGTGGACCCGCAAAGCCAGTGGTGCGACCTCGGTACGCCCGAAGGCCTACTACAGGGCCATCAACACGTCTGGGCGTCGCGCCGAGGAACAGGGACACAGACCACGCGCATTCCCGCTGAACAGGCCACACGACAGCGCGCGTTCCGGAAACAGGGCGCGCGACTGAGCGGTTTCGTCGCCATCGGCGAGCACGGTCAGGTCGGACGCGACGCACTGTTGCACAACGCCATCCTCATGGACAACGTGCGCATTGGCCATGACGCAAAAATCCGCGACGCGATCGTGTCACACGACGTCTCGCCCCATGCGTCCATCACGCGCCTATTTACCGGCGTCGACGCTCCGTCATCCGAAGCCGTCTCCGCCTCAATGAAAGCACTCGGCTGGACATCGCAGCGCGCCATCACGGCCGAGCACCTGGCGCCACGCAGCTCCTCACGTACCTTTACGCGACTGCGTTGCGGAAACGCGTCCGCCATGCTCGTCCGCTATGACCCCGCCCGCGTCGAAAATACGCGCTACGTCGGACACGCCCGATTTCTCGCTCGAAAAGGCGTCCGGGTGCCTGCCGTGCTTCTGGATCGCCCACAGTCGTCGTTTACACTTTTTGAGGATTTTGGAACACGCAATGTCTTCGATCTAGGGCAGACGCTCCCAGCAAAAGGCCGTTGGGATGCCTACGCGCCAATGGTTGCGGCCGTGGCCGCCTGGCATGACTGTCTCAACGAGAAATCCGTGTCACGCCTGACGCTTGAGCCGCGTTTCGATGCCAAGCTGTACACGTGGGAACACGACTTGTTCTGTGACCATTTTCTGGGACATCGCCTGCAACAACCGGCAACACGAATTCGAAAAATTCGCTGCGAGCTTCAACGTATCAGCAACGCCATGCTCGCCCATCCAACCCGTCTGGTACATCGCGACCTCCAATCCACCAACATTTACCAACTGGGCACCCATAAAAAGCCGGACATCGCATTTATCGATTTCCAAGGCATGCGCCTTGGCTCGCCGTACTACGACCTGGCCTCGCTACTGGCAGACCCCTATGTTTCGATGCCTCTGGCCCGACAACGCCAGTACGTGCTCGACTATGCGCAGCGCGTCTCTTTCGCAGGCACGGATCCATTGGCCGCGTTCTGGATTGCCACCGTACAGCGCCTCATTCAGGCCATCGGCGCTTTTGCCAGAAACGCGCGCGCGCCAGAAACGGTTCGCTTCGCCGATCACATTCTGCCCGCACTGCGGATGTTGGACAGGGCACTGAGGCAGCTTGACAATTTCAGCCTTCTAACAGACCTTATCCGAACGGCGACACCTGCCGATGACGCGACGCCTTGACACAGCCAGGAGAACGCATGAAAATAGTCACACACCTATCCTTTCTCGCCCTAGCATGCTGTTGCGCAGTTTTTCTTTCCGCTTGCAGCAAATCGACCTCAACGACCGAGCCAAAAGCAGAGAAAAAACCGGGCGCGAAATCGACCATGCAAACAGCCATTGAAGGCGCCACGGGCAAAACGGCCGTTGACACTGGGAAAAAAGCCGAAGCCAAACTGGACGCGATCAATTCCAAACGCGAAGAGGACATCAAGGAGCTCGACGCATTTTAGTCGCCTCTGCGAACCCACAAAAAAGGATAGACAGACGCTATGCAAAACCTCGTTGCAAGTTGGATCGTATTCTTCGTGCTCGGCGGAATAACCGGCTATTTACGCTACGGTGACGCGCTCTCCCCGCAGCACTTGGGCATACTGAGGGACTATGGCATATGGGTCGTCATGATCACCTATGTCATGGTCGTGCTAGCCGCCTACAAGGACTCCGTCTTCCAAGGCATCCTCTCCACCCTTATTCCGTTCTACGGGTTCTATTGGTTGTTCATGGTGACGGACGCCTTCATGATTCGTGCCGTCGTCGCCGGACTTCTGGTCGGATTGGGACAGGATTACTGCATCTGGTTCAACGATATTGCCCAGGATACGATACAGAAAGTCCACGCCTGGATTAGTAGCGGCGGCTAGCCACGAAGCAGGGCCTCGATCCGATTGAGAATCATCTCGGCAAGATCTGCTTTCGACATTAGCGGCAAGGACTGCGCCTCGCCGTTGCGCGCAATCAGCGTCGCCACGTTGGTATCCACGCCGAAACCGGCGTCGTCTCGGGACACGTCGTTCGCAACAATCAGATCCAACCCTTTGTCGTTAAGCTTCTGCCGCGCCTGTGCCTCGACGGATTGCGTTTCAGCCGCGAAACCCACATAGACACGCGATCCTTTCAGCGCTTGCACGGACGTAAGAATGTCAGGCGTACGCTCAAGGTGTAACACCCCATCCATGCTGCTCTTTTTGAGCTTTTGGTCACTGACCTGAACGGGTCGCCAATCCGCCACGGCAGCGGCCATGATCAAAACATCGCAGTCGGGCACCTGTGCCTTTACGGCGACAAACATGTCCTGCGCTGATTCGACCGACACGTACGACACGCCATCGGGGGGCGGCAGCGCGACAGGGCCCGAAACGAGCGTTACCGCATGTCCACGCGCCACAGCCGCCGCCGCAATGGCGAACCCCATTTTTCCGCTAGATCGATTGGACAGGAAACGAACAGGATCTAGGGCCTCACGTGTGGGACCAGCTGTGACGAGAATATGCATGTCAGACACTTTGCCCTAACCCTATCAAGATCGTCCACTCTTCAATTGGATCGGCCAGCGCCATTTCATGCTCTGAGTAAAATGTTTGATCCTAAACACTAGCCTGATCAATTCATCTACTTTTCGCGAAAGGAAGAAGATCACGGATTCCACGGATAAAAGCAGAACAGTTCCAAAATCCGTGCCATCCGTGTAATCCGTGGTTTAAACGCTGGTGTTCATGGTGTTGTAACTACTGTCGATGGGTCAGTGAATAATTCAGGCTAGCATCCCATAGGACAAAGAAGAGAATTAACACCCGCTACGATTGAGTTCACAGAGGCACAGAGCCGTCTTCGCATAGTTCTGGCGTTGGGGCCTTGGGCTTTCGGATTTCTTTGGGTCTTTAGGTGCTTGGGTCTTTGGGTATTTCGGCGCTGCGACACGAGAATTCGCCCACAATCCCTTGTGGCCCTTGATCTTGCCGAGAACTGAATGACTCTGTTGGATCGGCGTCTGCCGTGACTTTCTCCTTGGTTTGGCGTGCGTCGCGTAATAACGTCCCCCCGTAAGACAAATGCACTCAAATAGGCTGAGCATGACGGACACCGAAAAACCTCTATTCGACGTTGGCGCCGCCAATGTCAATGTCGACGCCCTGGTCGCGGACATTCGACGCACCGTTGAACAGAAGCGCAACGACGGCGCGTACAGCGACCCGCGCATCGCACAGGCTGAGCGTTCGAATTTGGGCAACCTGAAAGACGACGAATCCTTTCTTCAGCTCTATCTCGACTCCCTGCGGGACGCGGCCTATGTCGACATAAACGATTTTAACATCGTCGAACGACGCGGCGGCATAGCAGGCAAAGGCCTCGTTAGACTGAAA
>JBLHHU010000167.1:0-7419 GCA_047615735.1 Kiritimatiellia bacterium
CGTAGCCAATATTTGTCCCTATGGGATGCTAGTGAACAGAAATGAATTCGCGAATGGGCATGTCCTGCACGAAGAGTTCTTCGATGACACCCAATCCATTCTTCACGCGAATCTGAACATACGCATTGCGATTGGTTCGTTGTGCGTTTTGCCAGTAGATGCGCTCCGCTTCAGGCGCCTCGAACTCGTCCATGTAGAACCGATCAAACGGCAGCCTAAAATGGGCCTCGGCCGGCGTGACCGAATTCAGCAGGAGCTTTAGACTGGTGCCTGTGTGCGGCCGCTTGTGATGTAACGAAGCAATTTTAGCAAAGCCTTCTATATCCTTTTCCAGAACAGCATAGACGGTCTGGGCGGTTTCGAACGTGTGCCCAGGAACGAGGGCCGTCGATCGCAAATTGTAGCGCAACGCGACATAGCGCCCTCGAAACGCGTCATACGGGTCGACCGGGGCCGTCTGTAGCTTAAAGGGCTGCCCTGTCTTGAGCACGTTTTCGCGCCGAGCAATCATGACCACCGGCAACAGAAGCTGGAGCACTGCGATACAAATAAAAACAGTAAACAGGATTGATCGTTTCATACGGATTCGGCCTTCTTCCGGCGTGCCAGTACGACGTTGGTCACAAGAAAGGCGACGCCCAAGACGACAAACACGAGGCCGCGCGCAACAAAACTCATCTCCGTGTCGAAGAAGCGCAAAATAATCAGTGCAAAAATCAGCAAAATACCCGTATTCACCATGCCGACACGCATCGACTTGAACCCACTGACAAGGCGTTGGGCACCGAGCGCGAAAACGTACACATTGAAGAAAATGACCGTCACGAGCGTCCACTGCGGTCGGGCTGACAGTAGGTAACCAAGCGTCGCTAGAATGGGCATCGCGCCGAGAAGCATTGTATTTGTTTTGCCGCGACGTACGCAGGTGACCAGCAGTATAATTACCGCAATAATCGGCAATGCCGCGAGGACAGCGTAAAGGTAAAAGGCTCCGGAGTGATGACCGGAATACGAGGCATACAATCGTACCTCATGCCAAGGCGCTTCGCTGGCGAAAACGAAGGCAAACAGCGTTGACGCGAGTGACCCGATAAGAACGAACGGTTTTTGCCAAATCGACGGGCTGTCGTCGAACCAGAATGCGCCGACAAGATAATAACACCCAAAAAGGCCGCAGAATACCGGAACCCACAGGTTGTCTAGATTGTTTTCGAACAGCATTGGCACCGCGAAACAGAGAGCGATGGCATAGCCCCAGAGCAGCAGCACAGGTCGTGTGCGGTATGGGTTACCACGCACAGCCTGCATCGTATGCGGGATCATCATTGCCAAAAGCGGCCACAACCACCACTCAGAATGCGACCCGTACGTGGGCTCGATCGCCCACCACAGGATGCCGACGAAGTAAATCAAGGCCGGCGCTGTCGCGTTCAGTAGGTAAACAACCGGAATGGTGAATAGCATCCATGTCAGCGCAAATTGCGAAGCGCTTCCGGATATATGATACGTTTGCGCGACCAATGCGGTCGACGCCCCGATGGATAGCGTCCAGAGGATCGCGACGGTTTCACGCCAAGAGGTGGATCGTTTGCCGGACAACAGCCCCCAACCAACGAGGCCCTGCGCGCAGAGAAGCGGCGCTACGCTCAGCAGCGTACGAACAGGACGCGGCATGCCTGACCAGTTATGAGCCAACAGAAGAATGACCCCCAAGCCCACGAGGGCGCCACCCAGAACACCAAAAATAGTCAGCGCCCAGTTCCGACGCGATCCAGCAAGGTCGGCGTAATGCGTCCTCAATCGTTCTGCAACGTCGCCGTCCAATACACCGGCGCCAACCAGCGACGGGAGCTCGCGTAAAAGCCAGCGTATATTTTTCTGTGACATGGCGTCGTCCTTCCCCGCAAAGGAC
The DNA here is from genome assembly GCA_047615735.1 of Kiritimatiellia bacterium. Lineage (GTDB taxonomy): Bacteria > Verrucomicrobiota > Kiritimatiellia > UBA8416 > JAIOPI01 > JAPKCZ01. The sequence continues at coordinate 1,913 of JBLHHU010000167.1, forward strand.
CAAGGTAAGACACGACCCAGCCTCTTGCAACCTTTGTTGGCACCGCACGACCTCTTTCAACTTAAACGGTAACGTGAAAAACGATGCCGCATCCTGTCGTTAAACCCGGAAAATCGCGCCCAGTTTTTTGCCGAGCAAGAGGCTGCTGCCGATGATGGTGACAGCAAGGAAGACCATGGCCCACACGCCTAGTGCGGAAGCCACGTATTTCCCCGTACCGATCAACTGGAAGAGTTCGTAGATCGTTTTCGTGATTGGATAATAATCGGCACGCTGCGCCAGCATGAGACTGTCCGAGACTTCAAGCATACTGAACGCGAACGCCAGAAGCGTGCCCGCAATCAAGTTGGCCGTGATCAACGGGAGGGTCACGCGCCGAATCGTAGTTAACGGCGATGCCCCCAGATTCGCAGCGGACTCTTCGAGCGTGACAGAGGTCTGCTGCAGACCCGCCACCGCTGACCGCACCATGTAGGGCAGGCGTCGCACGGCGTAGGCGATTACAAGAAAGAGGGTTGGGTTCGTCCGCACATCAAAAACGGACGTCCACATCGTGCTCGTCTTTACCCAGTCCAGATTGCTGGCAAACGAACTCAACGACAAATACCCAAAGGCCATGACGAGACCGGGTACGGCCAGCGGGATCATCGAAAGCGCATCCAGAAGCCCCCGCATCGGGATGGTTGAGCGCACAACGACGAAAGCAATTGCGATACCGAATATCATGTTGAAAAAGACGGCCATCGACGAGAACGCGAGGCTGTTTTTAATACTACTGACCGTCATGCTGTGGCCAAGTGCTTCGGCATAATTTTCTGTCGTCAGTTCAGCGGGTAAGACCGTCCCGTACCAGCTGCCCGGGGCGCTGAAGCTGGTGAAAATCACAGCGATATGCGGCGTCAACGCGATGAGCACGACGAGCACGAACGGTGCAGCCACCAATGCCCCATGCCAACCGGCTACCTTTGTCGCCGTAAACGTGACGGCGGCCTTGCTCTGCATGGCGTACGTATTTCGCCCAAACATGACCTTGCTTATGGCGTAAAGCAGAACACTGCAGGACAGCATCACAAAGACCAAGGCGTACGGAAACGGATTCGACCCGATTTCTTTGAGCGCATCAAACACTTGAACTGATGCACAGCGCGTGTAGTTCATGATCAAGGGCGTACCCAGCTCGGTGAAACTCCATATGAAAACAATCGTTCCACCTGCAAACAGGCCCGGCATGATGAGCGGCAAGGTAATGCGGCGAAACTTCTCAAAACCGGAACAACCCAAATTTTCGGCCGCTTCCTCCATGGCCGGATCGACATTGGCCAGCGCGGCGGATGCATTGAGGTACACGATGGGATACAAGGCAAGCGCTTGCAGAATGATGACGCCGAAGTAGCGTCCCTCCCCCAACCAATCGATGGGCCCTAGATTTAGAATCGCGTTCAGCGAGCCGTACTGTCCAAGCACTTGTTGAAACCCGATCGCGCCAACGAAAGGGGGCAGAATCATGGGGACCAGCAAAAGCGCAGAAAGGATCCCCTTACCCGGAAAGTCATAGCGATTCGCCAGCCACGCCAAAGGCACCGCAATCGACACTGCTATCGTGGTCGTCCCAAGCCCCAACATCAAGCTGTTGCGCAGCCCTTCGGCGTATATAGGGTTCTTGAAGACACCGGCAAGATACGTCAACGTGAACTCGCCGTTCACCCAGAATCCGCCGACGACGACACGCCCTAACGGCCACAAGAACAGCAGCCCAAACACCACCATCGACAACCAGAAAATCACCCATGCTGTTGAACGTCGCATCTAGAGCGTGCCCTCGGCCATAGCCTCAGCCTTGGCGTAGCTATCGCGAAAAAACAAAGTCCATTTTCGCATGATTTCAATTTCATCCGACCCCGTAACGTAGCCCGGCCCGGCAGCCCATGAAATCGGCTTGGGGTCATCCGGCAATGTCTCCAGCTGTGCCATTGCTGCGCGTTGCTTGTCCGGACCACCGTTTGCAAGAATGGCGGCCCAGGCGGCGCGCAACTCCTCGCCCGAGTCCATGCACATCACTCGGATCAGTTTACGATGAAAGCTGAAGTGCCGCGCCGTCCAACGGAAACGATATGTAAACTGCTTACCGAGGACATACGGATCCACCGTCGGGTCACCTAGGGGATCGCTGTTGTAAGCCTCATACGCTGCATAATGACTTGGAATTCCAGAATCCCCAGTCGGATAAAAGTCTCGGCGCACAGGCAAACGGCGTAAAGCGAATTTTTCGGGCCCACCGGGCGTGCCCGGCCTGAAATTCCAAAGCCGCTGCCCTGCATCACTCAAAGCGAATGTGATGAAACGCACGCCTAGTTCGCGATGCTCGGCACCACGTAGCAGGCTGACTGGGTCTGCGCTGACGCTAGATCCATTACGTGGCGTCACATAGACCATGCGTTCCTTCCCCTCCGGACTGCGGCTGGTTTCAGCCTGATAACGGCCATAAAAATCAATCGCAAGACCCGCAGCGGCGTCGCCCATGCTGACATCAATGGGTACTTTACTGGCACTGTCGGTGAAGTAGCGCGCGTTTGCGCCAATGCCTTGAACAAGGCGTAACCCATTCAACCACCCCTGTGCCACAGCGCCCTGATAGGCGCTTGGCACATTCGGTGGAAGCTCCCCGAGCGGAAGGCGCGCAGCATTTATGGCTGATTCAAATGTCTCAATTTGTTCATCCGTGTAACGGGCGGCACGCACCGCATCGTAACACTGTTGGTGGATGATCATTTCAAATGCTTTTGCGATGCTGCCACTCTTCGTCGGGTCCGCGACACCCAGCTGCTTGAAATAGACGGGTGATGCTAAATCTTCCCAGGACTGTGGCGGCGAGGTCACGCCGAGGTCCACCAGCCTGTCAATGTTGTAACAGATACCGAAGGTACTGAGGGCGGTGCCATAAAAGTGACTGGTTCGCCATGTTTCGCCGCCCAATTCGACAGGCATCATTTCGTCGCCGGCCGCAGATTCGATGGTACCCGCCGGTGCAGCGCCGTCGGGCCACGGCGGTACAGATAGACCCTGCTTGGCAGCTTTGCCATGATCATAAGTGCCACCGCCAAAAAACAGATCTATCTTACACGTAAACGCAGACGGATCGTCAATCGAACGGAATGCCTGATGCAGATCGCGCTTCAGCTCCCATTTTTTCATAAGTTTCGGGTCGTTACTGGCCGCTTCGGGCACGACATCCGGCTTAAAACGATGATCGAGAATGGTCGAACTGCCCGCTTCGGGCCAATCGCGGTCCTGGTTCTGCCACCAGCCCTTAAAGGAGGCGCTGTATTCCGCAGCCAGATAGCGCATGATTTCGCTCGTGCCACCAATCACGCGCCAATCGACTTTGGCTGGGGTGCCGTAGTTTTCGTCGTGCCACGTCGAGAACGCTTGCGCGAACTCGTAGCGTATCGCCTCGTTGTGCGGCGAAATGACGGCCAATACAGGGTCGCCATCGCGCCAACCACTGTCTGGCTGATCACGTTGAAACGCGAACGGCAAGCCGACAACAACGACACAGACAAGAATGATGATCGCGTTTTTTATGGTTCCGCCGCCTGTTTAGCGTGTGAGGATAATAACGTCCTGAGGATCCACCCAGATCGTGGCTCGTGCTTCACCGTCGCGCGCGACGATTCGGGGATTCAAATCAAAGGCTTTGATCGTAACACTGTCGCCGCCAGCCTGATCCCCTTGCGCCCTCAAGGTCACTTGGTGCTGCGCAACCTCGCCCAGATAAACGCTGTGATGGACGGCGCCATCGAATTGATTTGGCGCATCGGCAGGAGCATCGTCAAAACGAATCACCTCAGGACGCACCGACAACACCACCTTGTCGCCATTCGAGAATTTGGCGCCGGCCGCCAACGCGACGACGTCACCGACATCCGTCTTAACGTGGATATGATCATCGCTCTGCGACGAAACGTGTCCGGGCAGAAGATTTGTTTCGCCGATGAATCCGGCGATGAATTCACTGTCGGGGCGGACATAAACCTCGCGCGGCGTCCCCACCTGCATCAAACAGCCATCACTCATGACGGCCAACCGGTCAGCGACAGACAAGGCCTCTTTTTGATCGTGCGTGACATACACCGCCGTGAGTCCAGCGTCTTTGCAAATGCGACGAATTTCCGTGCGCATTTCCAAGCGCAGCTTGGCGTCAAGATTTGAGAGCGGTTCGTCGAGAAGCAGGCAGCGTGGCTGAATGATAAGCGCGCGCGCAAGTGCGACGCGTTGCTGCTGCCCGCCCGAGAGCTGATTCGGCTTATGTTTCGCGCGGTCGGTCATTTTGACCATCTCAAGCGCTTCGGCGACGCGCTTCGCGGTTTCCTCTTTCGACACTTTTCGCATTTGCAACCCGAACGCAACGTTCTCGCTGACCGTCATATGCGGCCACAGGGCGTAGCTCTGAAAGACCATACCCGTGTCACGTTCATGCGGCGGCAGACGTGTCACATCGGTGTCACCGATCGTGATGGCACCTTTCTCCGGAACGTAGAATCCGGCGATGCTACGCAGAAGCGTTGTCTTGCCACATCCACTTGGGCCTAACAGGAAAAACAGCTCTCCTGGTTCGATGTTTATCGTCACGTCGTTCACGGCCGTCGTCGAACCGAAGGTCTTACTTACGTTCAAAATATTCAGGGAAACGGCCATACGTATTTCACCTCTGTTTTCCGAATCCGAAAGCGTTTGCTCACCGTACGAAAGCGAGTGCGTGCATGTTAACCATACTTAAGGCCCTCTGACAAACCGACGGCGAGCAGAAATTCGTTACGTATCTCGAATCCAGGCAGGTTTTGAGGCTTTTTCCTTACGAACGGATGCCCTATACTGAATGCAGAGATCGACAGGCTGCATCGTCGAACGGAATTTTGCATGAACGAGACTATCATTACGCGCGACTTTATTGAGCGCATCCCCAAAACAGACCTGCATGTCCATCTGGACGGTTCACTGCGCATTCCGACGCTGATTGAGATGGCGCGCGCAGACAACGTGACGCTGCCCTCCTACGAAGAAGCGGGCTTGAAAGAGCTAGTTTTCAAGGCGCGCTACGACGACTTGCCAGACTATCTGGCCGGGTTTGCGTACACCTGCGGCGTGCTACAGACGCTGGAAAACCTCGAGCAAGTCGCATACGAATTGGCCCAAGACAACCTGGCTGAAGGCGTGCGTTATATTGAAGTTCGTTTCGCGCCACAGCTGCATTTTGGTCCAGGCCGAGACACGAAGACGATTCTGACGGCCGTCAATGCGGGATTGGAACGGGCCCGCAGCGAACATAACCGAACGCCCGACGTCACCAGCGGCGAAGACCTGCCCTTTGCCTACGGCATCATCGTCTGCGCTTTGCGATCGTTCAACGAACACATGGGCACCTATTATGCGAGTCTTTTGAGCGTGCTTCCGCAGAGCGCCCCGAAACAGGTCTACGCCACGGCCTCTACGGAACTCGTGCGTGAAGC
>JBLHHU010000168.1:0-7403 GCA_047615735.1 Kiritimatiellia bacterium
ACCTGGCCCGAAATGGCGTGTATCTGAAACACGGCAAGCGTTTCCCCCGATTGCGTGGAGAAACGCCGGACATGCAGTTGGACGAGATCGGCGAGCTCATCGAGACCCTCGAGTCGTGGGCCGCCGCTGCTACGTAAGTCGTCCTAGAAAAGCGGTCAGCGAACCGCAAGATGGGCCGACCTCACGCCAGGCCCCGACGTCGAGGTCCATGATAGCCGCGCCACAGGTCACGAAGCCATCCACCCGAACGCCTGTGAGGATTTCGCAGACGGCATGGCAGGCAGGGTTATGCCCCACCAGCAACACGGTCGCGTCAGGGGTTGGCAATGCCTGTATCGCGCGTAGCAGCTCGCGCTCATCAAAGGTGTAGAGATCATGGTCAGAGATGATCTCAGCCTCGGGAAAGCCAAGCGCGCACGCTAGATGGTGTGCCGTTGAACTGGCACGAATGGCAGAACTACTCATCAGGGAATCCGGCATCACATCTTGGTCAGCCAACGCGCTCCCAAGACGCTTTGCGTCTGATTGCCCGCGGTCCGCAAGGGGCCGGTGCCAATCATCGAGCCCCTGTCGCTCCGAAGCGGCTTTTGCGTGGCGAACAAGGATGAGGTGTTTCATAGTCGCAATGTGCGACAGGCCCTGCCTTGGGTCAAGTCTGTCCGTCAAAATGGAATACGCTCTTGCACCGAAACAGCTTGCGCCAACCAGTGCGTTTCCGCATAATTGTGGGACATTTTTGCAATCATTTCTCCTGAAACACCAGACCATTATGGATCGATATTCGCACTTACTGATCGAAGCTGGCCAATCCAAAGGCACCAGCTTTACGATTCCTCCGGACGGTGCCCAAATGGGGCGTTCGAACCGGAATGATCTCTGCATCGAGGACGAAGGGCTATCGCGCAACCAGTGCCGTTTTGAGTTTCGCGACGGACGCCTGTGGGTCGTCGATCTCAAAAGCGCCAACAGCACCCGCGTCAATCAAGCCCCCATCAAAGAAGCCCAACTAAAGAAGGGTGACCGTATCTTAGTTGGGGACACGCAAATTCTAGTTCTTATGACGACCGTCAAGCCACGGCTGAAAGTCAACAACAGGGCCGCATCGAAAGCCCCCCCAAAGCTTGTACTCGATCACCCCACAGGGGCTGCACGCGTCGCTGTCATGCCAATCTGGATCTTGGTCTTGGGATGGCTGGCGTTTCTCGCCTACAGCGTGCTTCGTGACGATGCAGGGCAAGCCGACAGTGACATGGGCTCGGACGATATTGTTGCCACGTCACTGCCCGATTCGACAGCACCGCGCGAAACCGAACCTTCTGAACCCGCGCCCCCCACCGAAACGTATAGCGATACCGGAACCGCCCCAGAAGCCAGCACCCCCATCGTCGCGTCCACCTCGCGCAGCGACGCGCCTCTCGAGTCCACCCCTGCAACACCACCTGATTCGGGTAACACAGACGCCCTAAAACGCTCTATCGTCTTTAAAGTCATGAAACAGGAATACGAGCCGGCTCAGGAAGCATTGCTTGATGCGCTGACACAGAGCAGCACCCCTGAAGACCGCTGGGCGATTAACGAAATATCGGCGTACGTTCGAGCGATGACCTTGCTCGACGAGAAAGTGGCCACTGCTATTTCAGAAAAGCTAGGTGAAACGATCACGCTGACACGCGCTGGCAAAGGAATCCCGATCCGACTGGTCGCACTGACTGGCGAACATATAAAGGGCGTTTTCACAACAAAATCAGGCGACAAATCAGTCAGTATTAAGGTTGAAAACATTCCGCCTGTCGATAAGAGCAAACTTTTGGGACCCCCTGAGTCTTCAGCGGATAACTTCGTGCAATGTCTCTTACACCTGCAAGCGGCGGACTATGACGGTGCAGAAGCGTTTGTGCCCAAGTGCGGCGTTATGAAGGCGACTTTGGCCGACATGCTGACAACACTCCAATAACGATTTCGGTATGAACGAACTGCCACTGGGAACGCCCGAGGATCAGATTCAGGCCCTGCGCCGCAACATTGAGCGGCACACCTACCTCTACTACACCAAGGCCGCACCAGAAATCACGGATAGGGAATTTGATGCTTTGCTGGTATCGCTCGAGGCGCTTGAAAAAGAGCACCCCGAACTAAGCGACATCAACTCGCCCACCCAACGCGTGGGTGGCGCACCCCTCGACGTTTTTTCGCAGGTCAAGCACGCGCAGCCCATGCTTAGTCTGGCCAACACCTACGACCGGGACGAACTTGCTGAGTTTGACAACCGTGTCAAAAAGCTACTGAATAATGCCCCTTACGCATACGTTCTGGAACCGAAAGTGGACGGCGTGGCCATTTCATTGACATATGTGCACGGCAAGCTAACCACCGCCGTGACGCGTGGCGACGGCCGTACAGGCGACGATGTCACCGCAAACATTCGAACCATCAGAAGCATTCCCTTGCAACTCCACTGCGATGCGCCTCCGCAGCGCATTGAAGTACGGGGCGAGGTCTACATGTCCATTTCCGGGTTTAATACGCTCAATGAGACGCGCGAACAGGCAGGCTTGGCGCCCTTTGCAAATCCTCGCAATGCGGCCGCTGGATCGCTGAAGCTGCTGGATGCATCCGCGGTCGCGCAACGCCCGCTCGACGCGGTATTCTATGCCGTTGGGGCCTGCGAGGGCATCGCATTTGAGACGCATATCGCCCTGACGGAACAGCTGCGTGCCTTCCACATGAAAACGTTCACCCGCCAATGGCCATGTTCAGGCATGGATGACTTGAATCATGCGCTGGATGATCTACTGGAGCATCAAGGTGCGTTCGATTACCAGATCGACGGCGCCGTCATCAAAGTCAACCAGATCGCGCATTACGCCGAGCTGGGCGCCACGGCAAAGAGTCCGCGTTGGGCCATTTCATACAAATACGAGCCCGAACAGGCGACAACCCGCCTGAAGGCCATCACGATTCAAGTCGGCCGCACGGGTGTGCTGACACCGGTAGCCGAACTCGAGCCTGTCCAGGTGGCCGGCACAACCGTCAGTCGTGCAACGCTGCACAATGAAGACGAAATACATCGCAAAGACATTCGGGTCGGCGATGTCGTCGTTATCGAAAAAGCCGGTGAGATCATCCCCGCCATCGTGCGCGTTCTCGTCGAACAGCGCAGCGGCGACGCACAACCGTTCCATATGCCAGACAGCTGCCCCACCTGCGGAATGCCGGCCGCAAAACGCGACGGCGAAGTCGCCTACCGATGCATCAATCTGCAGTGCCCCGCGCAGCTAAAGAACTGGGTCCGCCATTTCGCCGCACGCGCCGCGATGGATATTGAAGGCCTCGGCGATGTTCTGGTCGATCAACTCGTCGATCAGAGCTGCATTCGCGACCCATCCGATATTTATTCGCTTCAGTTGGAAACCTTGGCGGGCCTGGAGCGTATGGGTGATAAATCGGCCGCACGCGTGCTTGACGGGGTCGCGACCAGCAAGCGCCGTGACATGTGGCGACTCGTCGCAGGCCTGGGAATTCCGCATGTCGGCACAAAAGCGGCCCAGACACTTGAATCGCATTTTGCATCCATCGCTGAACTGGCCCTAGCCGATGTCGAGACCCTCGAAGGCATCGACGAAATCGGGCCCATCATGGCCGCAAGCATTTATAGCTTTCTGCGCGACCCACGCATTGCCGAGATTATTGAGCGCCTGCGCTCGCAGGACGTCAACACGGAGCGTCTACCCGATGCCGTTGTCGCCAAGGAAGACGGTTTATTGTCTGGGAAAACCCTCGTCATCACGGGAACGCTCGAGACCATGACGCGCGATGAGGCACAGGAACTGGTCCGCCAGCATGGGGGAAAAACAGCCTCAAGCGTTTCAGCAAAAACAAGTTATCTGGTGGCGGGCGCCAAAGCCGGGTCCAAATTGGCCAAGGCTGAGAAGCTGAACGTCCCGATCCTAAGCGAAGCGGAATTCAGGGCCCACCTGAAAAGCTGACCCGCGCAGCGTTCGCGCCAATCAGTCCGTCGTCGCATCCGCCTTGGAAGTACGTTCCTTAAACCAGATCAGCCAGATGCAGACCTCGAACAGGGCGATCAACGGACAAGCCATCATCAACATCGTCCAGGGATCGGCAGGCGTGAGCAACATGGCAAGGACCAGCAAGCCCACGCAGACGTGGCGTCGCTTTTCGCGCAAGCTTGTCGAGTTGAGAATGCCAAGCGAACCAAGAATGAGAACGACGACGGGAAGTTCGAATGCCAAACCAAAGGCCAGTAACATTTTCAGCACGAAGGAAACGTAGTCGGCTAATTCGATAAAGTCATAGGATATGCCAATCTTAGCCGTGATTTGCATCATGACCTTGATGCCCACGGGTACTGTCATAAAAAACCCCATGCAGACACCACCGACAAAAAGAACGACCGAGGCGGTCAATGAGCGCGAAATGGCACGGCGCTCCCGTTCTGTGAGACCTGGGAAAACAAAACGAGCGATAGAAAACAGCATCACAGGGGCACTCAGGAGCAGACCGCTCCAAAAGATGACACGCATCGCAATAGAAAAGCCGGCAGCCAGTTTTGTGACTTTGAGAAGGTCAGCGCCGTCCACCCCCGCGCGCGCCATGGGTTCCTTGAGCAGAGCCAAGATGTCGGCGGTGAACGGGAATGCGACAGCCATTCCAACCACTAGGCTTATTGCGCAAAAGACGACGGTCTTGCGGAGATCCTCAAGGTGCGCGAAAAAGGGCTTTACGCCGAGCTCGCCATGAACGTCAGCATCAGCACCGGATTCAAGTCTCTCGTTGTCCATCGTGGCCACTTTCTATGCCCTCGCCATTGCTTGGCTCGGTGACGTCGTCCTGGGCTGGCGCATCACCGTTATCCGGGACGGACGCATCGCAAGGCTCCTCCTGGACGTGCTTCTCGTCGTCGTCAACGGAGGGCTCGTCGTCGTTCATCATCGCCGCATCTTGAGGGCAGTCCGACACGTATGAGGACTGCCGCGACTCGGTGTCGGCGGGTGTGTTTAGATCGTCCCAGGTATGCGCATTGGGATCATCGTCTACATCGACCTCATCGATCGACATGATCTGGTCCTTGAAATCCTGTGATGCGCGGCGAAGCTCATCCAGAACCCGCCCGACGCTTCGAGCCACCTCCGGAAGGCGTTTCGGCCCAAAGAGTACAAGAATAACAAGGAACAGGACCAAGAGCTCGCCACCGCCGGGCATGCCCGACAGAAATGACAAGACGATCCAATCAGAAAACATTTGGGTTACCCTTTCCGTTTATCGGAAGAGGGAGAACTCAACGCGTCGGTTCTGAGACCAGGCTGATTCGGTATGACCGTAATCAATTGGCATCTCTTCGCCGTGGCTGCGCGTCTGAATTCGATCGCTCTCGATACCGATGTTGATCAAGTATGCGCGCACCGACTGTGAGCGGTTTTCACCCAGAGCCAAGTTGTACTCGCGGCTGCCACGTTCATCGGCATGCCCTTCGGTAATGAGGCGTGTGTCGCCGTTTTCACGCATATACTGTGCGACGACATCGATGCTTCCGTACTCATTGGGAGCAATCTGATAACTGTCATAGGCGAAGCTGACAGGCTGGAAACTGACATCAGCCACCAATTCTCCGAGTTCAAAGTCGCGTGGCCCCATCGGGTTGTCCAAATCGTCAAAATCAGCAAGCATGTCGCCATTCATCGAGCCATCGCTTCCTGCGCCGCCCTTGACCTTGTTTTTGCGACATCCGCTACCGAGACTGACGCAAACAACCAAACACAGACCCAAAACAAACCATCTATACCGTGACATTAACCAGCCTCCTCTAACAATTTTCAGTCATTTAGAACGAACATTACTACAAATTACGAGCGACAAAATATCAATATGAGCTCGAATATACGCTGCACGGCGTATCAAAACTACTCAAATCTCGACCAAGCCGGAGAATACCATTCCCCAGGAAAACGAGTTAACGCTATTTCGGGATCACCCATAGTGTCAAGAATGTATAGGCTTTCTTTATAGCCAACGGTCTTTACGTAAACAATATGGCGACCATCGCGCGCCCAGCTGGGTTCTTCGTGATCCGCATGGCCCGAGGTCAACAGCGTATGATTTCCCCCATCCGGATCGATCTGCATCAGTTGATAGCGGCGATTGTGTCTGCTGGAGCACACAATGGTGCCATCTGGCCCCCAATCCGGCGAGACGTTCTCCGACCCATGTCGGGCTGGCGTGGTGAGGCGGCGGGCGCGTCCGCCGTTTCGCGCCACGATGTAAAGCTGCGGGGCGCCCGTTGAATCGGACACGTAAACAATTGCGCTGCCATCCGGGGCCCAGGACGGACTGGCTTCAGCTGCGTGGCGCGTTGTCGTCATCCGCTGCAGACGCTGACTTTGAATATTCTGTACGTATAGCTCAGGATTTCCATCGCGCGACAGAATCATCGCAATGGACCGCCCATCGGGTGACATTGCGGCGCCAGCATTGAGTCCGGGATACTTCGCGACGCGCGCGCGATTGCGTGTTTTAAGGTCGATCCGGTAGATGTCAGGGAAGCCAGCGTATGGCGAGGTATAATAGACCTCAAATGCCGTCGCCCCCCACGAAGGCGAATGACAAGGCGCGCCATCGTGTGTGATTTGCCGCAGACCGTGTCCGTCGTAATCACTGAAATACAGATCTTTGCGACCACTGCGTTGGCCAACCATCAGAATGCGCGATGTGGCGATTCCGGGGCGTTTCTTAATTTTCCAAACAAGTGCGTCTGCGATCTCATGAGCTAACCAACGCACATCCCCGTTGCTCGCCGTAAAGGTCTTCGACAGAAGTGTCCCTGCACCCCCATTGCGCGTGACCTGCACATTGGCACTCAGTTGATCGCCCGCACCCCCTACGTTGAGCGACACCAAGAACGAAGCCGATGCACTGGGTGCTGAAACGAACCACCCTGAACGCTTTAGGTCTTCAAACAACACGGCACGAACAGCGGCCGCCTTGGACGATGACCCCGACGCGGACACGTCGATCGTAATTTTCTTGTTGGCGCCATCCTTTAAAATGCGAATATCGGCGCCTTGAGCGAATGTTTCAAAGGAAAGGCAGATGCATACACAGGCAACCAGCCAACACGTCATGCGGGGAATGTTCGAAAAAGACACAGTACTACTCCACCTTGAATTCAATTGATACGCTTGCATACGACGACAGAAAACGTTGACTGAGGCCGTGAACACGAGGCACGGATCGTACGGCAGCAAGTACGGAGGCGTCGAGCTCTGCATTACCGGAAGGCTTAACTATTTTACTGGAGAGGATCGTTCCGTTCGCGTCAAAGCTCAGGCGTACCATCACGCGGCGATCGCCAGCCGCTTCTGCACTGGGCTGATCCCATGCACCAT
>JBLHHU010000169.1:0-7403 GCA_047615735.1 Kiritimatiellia bacterium
TGTGGTCGGGCCCAAAGGCTCAGCCTCCATTGTTGCAGAAAAGGCGTCGGCAGAGGGACAGAGTGCGAACGTCAACGCGCATACCCAGACGCAGTGCATCAAGGTGCATCACGGCGAACTGAACGCGGACGGTACATTCGCTCAGCCGGACAAACTTATCCGTTTAGATGACGAACCTGATCATGATGGGCTGTGCCGTCGTGAACAGGAGTATTTCCTGCGCGCCATTCGCGAGGATTTGGATGTGAATGATCAACTGGATGCGGCGCTGAACTCGATGCGCATTGTCGCTGCCGCAGACGAAAGTTTTCGAACTGGAAAGACCATCGAACTATGAGAAATGTAATGACAAGATCCCTACGAAGCACGTGCGTTCTACTGTCCCTCCTCCTCGCGTCGACGCTCTACGCGGCCAAACCTCCGGAAGGGTTCACGTCGCTGTTTAACGGTCAGAACTTCGAGGGCTGGCATGGGGATAATCCGCACGTCACCAAGAAGGCCAAAGACCGACAGGCATCTCTGGATGCCCAAACGGCCGAGCTTGGCAAATTCTGGAGCGTTGAAGACGGTGTCATGGTCAACAACGGTGCCGGTCCGTATGCCACAACCGATCAAGCGTACGGTGATTTCGAGCTGATGCTGGACTACAAGGTCTCCCCGAAAGCCGACAGTGGGATCTACCTTCGCAGCACGCCGCAGGTGCAGATTTGGGACACCACAGAGGCGGGCGGGAGTTGGAAGCATGGTGCTGCCAAAGGATCGGGCGGACTTTGGAACAATCCCGGCGGTGATTCGCAGCGCATGCCGCTGGTCCACGCAGACCATGCGCCGGGTGAGTGGAATCGTATGCGCATTCGTTTGGTCGGAAGCCGGACCTGGATTTGGCTGAATGACCAGCTCATTGTCGACGGGGTGACCTATGCAAATTACTGGAACAAAAAATCGCCGCTTCCCGCTCGGGGACCCATTCATTTGCAAACCCACGGTGGAGAGATGCGCTGGCGCAATATCTCCATTCGCGAAATTGGAGGCGACGAGGCCAACAAGCTGTTAAGTGAGCTCGATACAGATGGGTTTGAATCGATCTTCAACGGGACCGATTTTACGGGTTGGAAGGGCGCCGTTGATCGCAACGCGATTCGCGATGGCGTGATCCATTGCAGCGGCGGAAATGTGTTCACCGAAAAAAAGTACAGCGACTTCACATTAAAAATGGAATTCAAGGTTGCTCCCGGAGCGAATAACGGTCTGGCCATTCGTTATCCTGGTGCGGGCAATCCTGCCTACGTCGGCATGTGTGAACTGCAGGTGCTGGAGAACACGTCCCCGAAATATGCAAATCTGGATGTCCGGCAGTATCACGGAAGTGTCTACGGTAAAGCTGCCGCCGCGCGCGGATATCAGCGACCCGTTAATGAATGGAATTATCAAGTGGTTCGCGTCAAAGGTTCCACGATTCAAGTAGAGCTCAATGGGTCACCCATCCTCGACGCCGACCTGTCAAAGATCACCGAATTTATGGACCCCAAATTTAAGGCTGAATTTCCTGATAAGGGCCATCTCGGATTCGCCGGTCACGGCCCGGGAGTGGCTTATCGAAATTTGTGGGTAAAGGACGACGCTACGATTGACACTACCGAAGAAGGGAGCGCGCCATAATGGATGCTGCTGTGAAAAAGAACGCTAGGCTCATGTCCATCATGATGTTTCTCCAGTTTTTTGTCTGGGGCGCTTGGTTTACCACGCTTGGACTATGTTTGAACGTCAATGGGATGGGCGCCATTATTGGGGATGCGTACGGGACAGCTCCCATTGCCGCCATCATCGCGCCGCTCTTTCTCGGGCTGATTGCGGATCGCTTTTTCCCGTCGCAATGGGTGATGGGCGTTTTGATGCTAATCGGTGGCGTGTTCATGTGTCTGACGCCCGGATTGATTGAAGCGGGCAATGAAGGCTTGGTAAGCAAGCTCTTCCTCGGGCACATGCTCTGTTACATGCCGACGCTGGCATTGGGCAACAACATCGTCTTTGCCAATATTGCTAACCAGAATTTGTTTCCAAAAATCAGAGTGTGGGGCACCATTGGATGGATCGTTGCCGGTCTGGCAAACGGCTTCTTGGGCTGGTCGGCTAGCACGAACATTTTCTGGCTCGCGGGTGTTTCGGCCGTGCTCCTCGGCTTGTTCTGTTTCGCATTGCCAAATACGCCGCCTCCGGCCAAAGGGCAGAAAGCGGACATTCGTTCACTGTTGATGTTGGATTCGTTTTCGCTGCTGGCGAAACCCGCGTTTCTGGTGTTCATTGTTTGTTCGACCCTCATCTGCATTCCGTTGGCCTACTATTACGCCTTCGCGTCGCCCTTCCTGGCGAACGTGGGCTTTGTGCAACCCGCGTCCTCGATGAGTATCGGTCAGATGTCTGAGATCATCTTCATGCTGCTGATTCCGTTCTTCCTGCGCCACCTGGGCGTGAAGTGGATGATTCTCATTGGCATGCTTGCCTGGGTCGCCCGCTACCTGCTCTTTGCGATGGGCGCCCCGGATCAAATCGTTTGGATGATGTTCCTGGGCATAGCCTTGCACGGCATCTGCTATGACTTCTTCTTCGTCACGGGCTTCATGTACACCGACCGGATTGCGCCTAAAGAGGTTAAAGGGCAAGCGCAGAGCATGCTTGTCTTCTTCACGCAAGGGGTTGGCATGTTCTTTGGCTACAAAGTGGCCGGTGCCAAGTTCGGTTCAGTGGCTGAACCCTCCGGTGCATTAGGGAATGCGATCAGCGCGTCTCGCCCTGAGGAAACGCTTTCCTTTGGTCAACAGTTGGCCCAGATGTTTTCGGTAGACAAACTGAACGTCGATGCGTCCCTGATCACCGACGTCATGCCCGCCTGGAAAACCTTCTGGACCTTCCCTGCCATCATGGCTGTGGGCATCGCCGTCATCTTCTTGGTTGCCTTCTGGGACAAAGACAAAATGAATGACGACGCTACTTCTTGAGCCCCTGCGCGCGGTCGCCAGGGGTACCGTGCTTAAACGTGACCTGTGTTATGCTGTGACGAGGCATCGCGACCGTATCGGATTGGCGAAAATCTCGTTTACGAGATTCACAAAAGAAAACCATTGCATTCACGCGGCCTGTGATGTAGAGTGTCTCCTCAGTTGTGTCAGACACATAACGCATATTGCGGGGTGGAGCAGTCTGGTAGCTCGTCAGGCTCATAACCTGAAGGTCTTGGGTTCAAATCCCAACCCCGCTACCATTTTCGGGGCCTTTCTGGAAACAGAAAGGCCCCTTTTTATTGCCTTTTATGCGATCTTGGCATTCTTTCTCCATTTGGGTGATTCCCTGAAATCGCGTGAGACCCTGTGTGTGTGTGCACGGTTTGTGCACGGAAAATAAGGGCGGCTACATCAAATGCTGCTAGTCTGCTACGTCTGCCGTACCTACGACCGGCTTGTTGAGCATCGTTGGTTGCTCCAGATGTCGGCACATGGCTTCTCTAAAGAGGCTTTGACCGGGCAGCCTACTTCGCCAGTTCTTGGCACACGATGTACATCTTGTCCATCAGTTCTCGATGAACCGAGTAGTCGTACATCCAAGGCGGCAGGGAATGTTCAAGGTACTGTACATACTGGGCGGCCGTATGCCGTGTTTCGTCGGCTACTACGACACTGCGACCAGATAGGTAGATCTCGCGCAGCGTATTGTACCTATCTGTTGCGAAATTCGCAATGACGTCAAGACTGTCGAGGTGAGTGATGTATGATTCCCAGTCGAGAGTTATATACTCCTCCAGTGAAATGTTGTCTACACGGACGCCAAATCTTCTTGGTTTCGCTACAAATTCCGTGTCCCAATTGAATTTTGTAACCTCTATAGGGGCATAGGCCTCAGTTGCTATGCCGACTACTGCGTCATGCGCGTAACTGATTATAGGGCCGCCTGAATTGCCGCTCACAAATCCTGCATCCACCTCAATTTTTACGGGACCTGACTGAAGAAATTTCCCGTCTAGCGGTTTGAGCACTCCACGACCACTGGAGTCTCCAATTACAACTATGTCCTGGCCCTCATTCATCTCGCCACCAACATCTTCGACAATTGGCAAGAAGGAGAATCCGGCTGTCGCAGACTCGGGAATCTCAAAGACAACCAGATCCCGGTCCGGCGCAAGGTACACAGCATCATAGGGCACTTCACGGCCATCAATCGTGCGCAGTTTCAGCGCCCTGTTGCCGTTGAGAACGTGTGCATTCGAGAGGACGACTAGCGCGCCTTTTAGATCACAAAGGAAGCCTGAACCGCTGAGCACGTCGCCTTGTATTGTGACAACGCTTTGGCTGTAATCTCGTTCACGTATGCTCCGCGTGCCACGTTCCCATACGTGGTACGCAAGGAAGAAGGTCCCGACGGCAAGGCCACACCAGAGAAAAAGGTGCAGCAAGGTGCTTCTGCGGGCGTAGTTCGTTTTGCCGACCCGCTGTTTTACGAATTTGTGTTGTACGTTACAGTCAGTAAAGACCCATACCCAGACATAAATCTGCAATATTCCCCCAAGCACACGAAAGGTGTCCGTTGTCATCTCTTCCTCGAAAAACAAACTTGTCGAGAATAGGACAACAGACAGAACTAGCAGGCCAATCCAGGTCGCGCTCGTTGTGGCGGCCCTTTTTTTCATGCCAAGCGCCTTCCAATTTTTTGCTGCAAGCCGTATTCCGAGAAGCCCAAACAACGGCAGAAGAAAAGATAAACCACCCAGCGTGTTCGGGTTCCAGAGCTTTGGTGGATTGGAGGGTGGCGGCAACATGCCCGACGGGATAAGGTCTTTCACGTAGCGAGCGCGAACCCATTCGGGGCAGAAATATTCATTCCATACCTCGGTATCCGCCGACAGGAACCGATTGTGGACCATCGTAAGGAAAGAGTACTCGGAGACCGGGCCATACTCTTTGACCCCGCGACGAAAATGCCAATTCCTCCCGTATCGAGTCTCCCATGGGGGTAGCTTGAACTTCTTTGAGCACTTATCGCACACCAAGTGTCCGCTTTCGTTGCTGTGGACTCGCTCCGTATTCATGCACCTGGGGCACTGCAAGTCCGGCAGTTCGGGTTCCGCCATGGCCTCACGCTGACGCCGCCGAATATAGGCTATCAACCAAGAGAGCAAGGCGAGGCCCGCAACGCATGCTACGAGAATACCGGAAACCTTCAGAACATTAGAGGTCCGTTCGACCTTCTTCTGGTGTTTTGCTTTGGCAAGCGGCGCGACAGCCGCGCGAATCTCGTCAACATCATCTTCGAATTCCCCCATGTATTTTGGGATCCGGTCAAGATACTCAATGCAATCCGCATACTGCTCTGACTCCCTTGCTCTGCGGGCAAGCTCCAGGCTGGTAAGGGCGTGCAGCTTCGCAACTAGTGGCTTCTTGCGTCTGTAATCAGCCGGGAGCTTCTCGAGCTGGCGATAGGCTGTTTCGTAGTTCTCCGCTGCATAGGCTTTGCTCGCAGCCCGTACGCGTGAACAACCAGAGAACCGCGTGGCCAGGCCAAGCAGCAGCAGGGCAGAAACGCATGCCACAGCAATCCACCGATGCGTTCTTAGCAGCCTGATGAATCGCTGCACTATGCCCTCATTGGGAGCAACCGGTTGGCTAGGGACGTCTACTGAAACCTCTGTGTCGTCTCCGGTAGATTGCTCATCTGCAGCATCCATTTCCACTTCGAAAGAACACTCACAGACCGGGCACAAGATGCTTTCTCCAAGCATATCGTCCGGTATCTCTATGCGTTGCTCACATCTGGGGCATGCCACCTTAGCGCCCATTATAAACACCCTCCAGAATGCTGTCTTCAGTCTTCGCCGGACATCTTGCCTATGAGGAGACCTATTCCAACGATTATGACTAAAGTAACTATTCCGGCGATTAACCCATGTAGGCTAATTGTAGGGTTAGGATTTTCGAATCGGTCGTATTGAATAACTAAGAGAAACAGCAAGGCTGCAACGGCTATGACAAAACCTTTCATCTCACCGCTTCCCTCACTTTTGGAAACCAGATACCCACTACTCGCAACACCCACCCAACACTCCTACAGAAAAGATTACAGAAGGTCAAGAATTTGGAAGAACATGTCCCGGGGATCGCGTACCTACGGCCTGTCTATTCGCAAGCTCTCGGCCTGCCCAGTCGTCGGCAATTGGGCCTAGAAGGACCAAAGAAAAGGACCAAAAAGGACCAAAGACCAAAGGCAAGACCAAAGGGACAGGCCATCAGGGAAAGATTTTTGACCTTTTTTCCGGAAACGAGGAGCTCTCGTTTCTACATGGATGTACAGGGACGCACTTTTTGCATCCCTCAGCCAGAAAGGTCTGAATGTGAGAACAAAGCGTATCAAGGAAGAGGGGCGCGCCTATTACCACGTGGTTTCACGCGTGGTGGACCGACGATTTGTCTTTGATGACGATGAAAAGGAACGCTTTCGAAAGATGATGCGTGCGGTCGAGGCCTTTACTGGGGTCGACGTATTGACGTACGCGAACATGGACAACCATTTCCACCTTTTACTTCACGTACCGGATCCAAAGACGCTATCGGATGCCGAGCTGATCAAACGGCTGAGTCACCTCTATTCCCCTGTCGTGGTCAAGAATCTGGCCGCTTCGCTTGCCGGGCTGCGCCAAAGCGGAGCAGTCGATCAGGCGGATGCCTTTGTGGCCCGTTACATGGCCCGTATGTACGATCTGTCGGAGTTCATGAAGACACTTAAGCAGTGCGTTACGCAGTCTTATAATGCCCGACAGAGGCGCAAGGGTACGCTCTGGGAAGAACGCTTTAAGAGTCTACTTGTGGAAGGCAGGGGCAACGCCTTGCTTACCGTGGCGTCGTATATTGACCTCAACCCAGTCAGGGCAGGTCTCGTCGATGATCCTCGACACTTTCGCTTCTGCGGCTATGGCGAAGCCTGCGGGGGTTCAGAGGGCGCCCGGCGTGGCCTGATGCACATCATGGCGGCTGCCGGAGAGTGCGCAAATTGGCGTGAAGCAGCCTCGCGCTATCGACAACTGCTCTATGTGCGGGGTGAAGCCGCCGGCGTTGGCGAAGACGGACACGTCACGCAGCCAGGTTTTGATGCAGCTAACGTACAGAAAGTGATCGATGCTGGCGGGGCACTGCCCAAAGCCGTTCTCCTGCGCTGTCGCGTGCGCTACTTCAGTGACGGAGCCGTGATGGGCAGCCGCGCCTATGTCGAAGATGTGTTTCAACGGCACCGCGACCAGTTTGGAGAAAAGCGAAAAACCGGCGCCCGCCCCATGCGTGGTGGCGACTGGGGCGATCTAATGACTGCGCGTCGCCTTAGGCTGACGCCGATCAGAGCCTGACACAAAGGTTCATACAACAAAT
>JBLHHU010000170.1:0-7338 GCA_047615735.1 Kiritimatiellia bacterium
ATTGGCGCACCGAACCCGGGGACTGAACTGATGAACTTGTCCTTCGTGGTGGCCATTGTCATCGGCCTAGTGGGTGTTTGGATTTTCAAAAAGCTTGAGGATGGATTCGGCGATGAACTCTAAGGACCGCGAATTGGCAATCGATGTCAGCGGCGTCGGCAAACGCTATCGACTCAAGGGTGGCGGCGGACGTTCGCTGAAGTCCGCGATGGTTGATGTACTACGCTTCCGTCGCCAGGAACGCAAAGCGTTCTGGGCCCTTCAAGAAGCGAATTTCTCGGTACGACGCGGCGAAACGTTGGGCATCATCGGCGCGAACGGGGCAGGCAAGAGTACGCTGCTGTCGCTGCTGGCCGGCACGCGCAAACCAACCACGGGTTCGATTGCCATGAACGGCGTTGTGTCGTCGCTGCTCGAACTCGGAGCCGGGTTTCATCCGGATCTGACCGGGCGCGAGAACGTTTTCCTTAATGGGGCCATCATGGGCATCTCGAAAGAGGCCATGCATGATCGCTTCGACGCGATCGTTGACTATTCCGGCATTGGCGAATTCATTGACCAGCCGGTGAAGAATTATTCTTCGGGTATGTATGTGCGCCTAGGCTTCGCGGTGGCGGTTGAAGTTAACCCTGACATTCTGTTGATCGACGAAGTGTTGGCCGTGGGCGATTCCGATTTCCAGCAGAAGTGTATCACCAAGATGGAAGAGTTTCGCGCGCAGGGAAAAACGATGCTGATCATTTCGCATGACCTGCCAACCATCCAGCGTATCAGCGACCGCATCCTGCTGCTCGAAAAGGGCAAGGTCATGGGGTTGGGGGACCCGGATTCCTTGGTCGACCAATATGAAAGCTTGTCCTTGCAGAAACGTATTAAGTCGATCGAACGGGAATGGGGCACGGGTGAGGTCAAGATCGCGTCGGTCGACCTGCTGGATGATCAGGGGCAAGCCGCTGCTGAGACGCCGCACGGCGGATCCGTCACCGCGCGCATTACCTTGCGCTCGGATCAACCGGTGAACGATCTTGTCGTCGGCTTTTCAATTGCCAACGAAGAGGGCGTCACGGTCTATGGCAACAACTCACAGATCGAAGGTGCTGAAATCGCCTCGGTCGATGGTGAAAAGACGATCAGTATGCGACTTGGTTCGCTCACGCTGACGGCGGGTAACTACTTGATGTCATTTTCGGTGCACTCATCGGATCACAAGAAGAATTATCATCGTATCGACAATCGCTTTCCTTTGGTCATTGAGGGCGGCAAGGCCGTTGATGGGGTGTGCTATTTGCCTGTGGCGTGGACCACCTCGTGAGCGTCGCTGATATAGCCAGCCAGTCCGAAGTCGTTCAGCTCATCAGTGCGGCCCTTGCCGAGGATGTGGGCGCGGGTGATGTGACCACGCTTGCACTCGTCCCGCCGGATCGTATGACGACGGCGATTCTCCTGTCGCGCGAAGCGGCGGTGGTCAGTGGGGGACGCATCGCCAAAGCCGTTTTTGAAGCGGTTGATGCGGCGCTCGTTGTTGAGACGGTTGTTGCGGATGGTGACCTAGTCGCTGAAGGCGCGACGATTCTACGGATTCAAGGATCGGCGGCGTCGATTCTTGTGGCCGAGCGCACGGCTTTGAATTTTATGCAGCGACTGAGTGGCATCGCGACCTTAACGCGCGCGTTTGTGGATCGCACACGCGAGCACGGCACAGCCATTCTGGATACGCGCAAGACGACACCCGGATATCGCTTGCTGGAAAAGTATGCGGTGCAATGTGGGGGTGGCACCAATCATCGCATGGGCTTGTTTGATCGCGTCTTGATCAAAGACAACCATCGACGCCTGTGGGGCGAACAGAACAGGGGCGGGTTGGATGCTGCGGTGAATGAAGCACGCGCCAAATTTCCGGATATCGCTGTCGAAATCGAAGTTGAATCCGTCAGCGAACTCACGGATGTGCTGCGCAGCAATCCGGACTGGGTTCTGTTGGACAACATGTCGCCCGAAATCATGGCCGAATGTGTTGCCTTGTGTTCTGGGCGCTGTAAGACCGAAGCATCGGGCGGGATCACATTGGGGACGGTTGCAGCGGCGGCGGCCAGTGGGGTGGATGCCATTTCGCTTGGCTGTCTGACGCACTCCGCGCGCTCGGTGGATCTATCCTTGGAGCTCGCGTGAGTAGCTGTCTGGTTGTGGATGTCGGAAACACGAGCACGACCCTTGGGGTGTCGCGTCGCGGGCGCATTGGATCGGTTCAGCGTCTGGAAGGCAAGGCCCACACACGCGCGAGTGTCGACGAGGCGCTTCAGCGTGCGCTCGGCAAACATACTGTTGAAGGGTGTGCACTCTGTTCCGTGGTCCCTGCAAGCAATGTGCGCTGGCTGCGTGCGCTCAAGCGTGCGACCGGCACGGCACCGGTGCTGATACATCACAAACTCAATCTGGGCGTCAAGGTACGCTATGCACGCCCGCAGGGCATCGGGGCTGACCGGCTTGCGAATGCTTCAGCGGCTATCGAGCAGTTCGGTGCTCCCGCAATCGTGGCCGATTTCGGCACCGCGCTCACCTTTGATGTAATTTCAGCTGCTGGCGAGTATATCGGTGGCGCGATTGCCCCCGGATTACCGGTAATGACCGACTATTTAGCCGAAAAGACCGCCTTATTGCCCCACATCAAGCTATCTGGACGCCCTCCGGCGGTTGGACGCAGTACGGTGGGGGCAATGCGTATTGGTGCGAATGTGGGCTATCGCGGCATGGTGCGTGAAATCGTGACGCATCTGAGTGAGGGCTTGGGAGACAAGAAGGTTAGTCTGTGTGCCACCGGGGGCTATGCGAAATGGGCGCTTCAGGGCTTTGATATGCCCTTTGTCATTGAGCCGAATTTGACGTTGTCTGGTGTCGCGCGTATCTGGTCCCTGAACTAGGCTGAAGAGAAGAATTTTACCACCCGCTTCCTACTTCGCCCTCGCTCCGCTCTTGGCTACGAAGGACAAGTCGCTTGAGGCACGGAGGGGAAATCAACAGCCGAGGAAGATTAACCACAGAGCGCACAGAGGACGCGGAGGTAAGATTACTCGAATCCGTCTGCGGGGTGCCCCCGCAGACGGATTCGAGTAATAAATATCTACTTTTTCTCACCTCAGCGCCCTCTGTGGTTAATCTTCTTCTCCTCTTTTCGCCGTGTCTCCGTGCCTCCAGCGCAGCGGGTGGTAAACTCTTCTCCTATCTGGAGTTCTGTATTTGCCAATCGTCTTTCTTTGCGCTATTTCTACTATGTAGGCGCGAAACATCGTTAAGGTCGTAAAACGCGGGAGAGCAGAATATGACTTCGAAAACGGCAGAAACTAAGAGCGACAAGCGGGTTGGTCAGAAAATGGCGACGGCCAAAAAGGCATCGCCAAAGAAGGCAAAAGCCAAAGCGAAATCAACTAAACCAAAGCCACTAAGTCCTGAAGCGCGTTATCGCGTGGTCGAATTTGAGGCTTATCTGCTGGCCGAAGCTGGCGGCTTCCAGGGCGATCCGGGCTCCTATTGGCTGCAAGCTGAGGATATGGTCGCGGGATCGGGGAGGTGAGGGGAGTGCTGGGTGCTGGGAACGCGCTCCGCGCTGCAGAAAAGCGGTGACTCCCGTCTTCGCTCCTCCGTAGCTACGCCGGGCAGGCCGTCCCCGCATTCCACGCCGATCCGTTCTTATATGGAGTGCTCCGACGGAGTCGGAGCTTTGGATTAGCGCGGAGCGCGCAGTGGAACTGAGGATCGGTTGAGCGTTGGCTGCGCCTGTTTTACACTTCGTCGGACACTTATCGTACACTTCGTCGCCACCCTTACTCGGATACCCTTAACCGGTCCGTTTTCCTTGTCCCGTGCGGCGCGTATTATCACTTATATTTCCCACAGATCCCCCCCCCGTAAAAAAGAGAGCATCGACTTGCGCCGATGCTCTCTTGATATCTGGTCTGGTTTAGACTCAGGCGTTTGCTGTGGCGCGCGGTCCAGCGGCCAAAACCTCTGGTGTCGCCATGTCGGCATAGTTGGCGAAGTTGTTTATGAACAACCCGGCCAGCTTCTGGGCCTGTGCGGCGTAGGCCACTGAATCCGACCACATGTCTGCAGGGTTCATTGCCTTGTCAGGAATGCCTGGGCATGTGGTTGGGACCTGCAGTCCGAAGATTTCGTCTTGGCGATATTCAACCGAATCGAGCGCGCCGGAAAGGGCGGCCGAGATGGAATCGCGGTTGTACGACAACGGAATGCGTCGTGTTTCGCCGGCAGGACCTTCGGCCCAACCTGTGTTGACGAGCCATGCAGTGGCGCCGAAGTCCGCGAGTTTTTCGCGCAACAGTTCTGCGTACTTCATTGGGTGCCACACAAGGAATGGGGCGCCGAAGCAGGCTGAGAAGGTTGCGGTCGGCTCTGTCACGCCAGCTTCGGTACCAGCCACTTTGGCGGTGTAACCGGAGATGAAGTGATACATGGCCTGTTCCGGCGTCAGCTTGGCGATCGGAGGCAACACACCGAAGGCATCGCAGGTCAAGAAGACCACGTGCTTAGGATGTCCGCCGACGCAAGGGATCTTGGCGTTTTCGATGAATTCAACAGGATAGCTGCAACGCGTGTTTTCCGTGATGCTGTCGTCTTCGTAATCAACGGCCAACGTGGCTTCGTCGATGACGACGTTCTCAAGCACTGCACCATAGCGAATGGCTTCCCAGAGGAGCGGCTCACGTTCAGGCGTGATGTCAATGGCTTTGGCGTAGCAGCCACCTTCGAAGTTGAAGATGCCGTTTTTCCACCAGCCGTGTTCATCGTCGCCGATGAGTGGGCGTTCAGGATCTGCGGACAAGGTCGTTTTGCCTGTTCCGGAAAGACCGAAGAAGAGGGCGGAATCGCCGTCAGCGCTTTCGTTGGCGGAGCAATGCATGGGCAGCTCGCCGCGGAGTGGCATGAGGTAATTCATAACCGTGAACAGACCCTTCTTCATTTCGCCGGCGTATTCGGTGCCGAGAATGACGAACTGCTGCTGCTTGAAGTCGAGGGCCACACTTGTCGTGCTGTCGACGCCTTCAACGGATGTGTCCGCTGGGCGGGTGCCGGCGTTGATGACGACCCAATCAGGCTCACCAAACGTCTCGAGTTCTTCGGCCGTTGGGCGAATCATCATGTTGTACATGAAGAGGGCGTGATAAGCGCGGGAGCAGATGATGCGCGCTTTGATGCGCCAATCAGGATCCCAGCCAATGTAACCATCGACAACATAGAGGTAAGGCTTTTCGCTCAAATGATCGGTAGCGAGTTTCTTGTTGGTGGTGAAGCCTTCTGCGGAGATAGGTGCGTTGACTTTGCCCCACCAGATGTTGTCTTTGCTGTCAGCTTCTTCAACGACGCGCTTGTCGTTTGGGCTACGGCCGGTCTTTTCGCCGCTGTAGGCCAACAAAGCGCCAGATCCGGAGAGGCGGGTGCCGTCTTCTTTCAGGCCCATTTCGTATAGTTTAGCGACACCAACATTACGGTGAATCTCAGGACCGCTGATTCCGAGAGCGGCCAATTGATCATTTATACTCATTCTGTGTTCTCCTTGGTTTTTAGAAATTCGCTGCATTCGGACGCAAATACGTCCGAGAAGAGGCAAAGAAAATCTCATAAAAGACGATTAAATCCAAGTAGGAACGACGTCGAAAGTGCAAAAATAGATAGTTTTCGCCGTATTACGAGAGATTGGAGGCACGATTTCGCCAAAATTGGGTAATTGGGGTACTGGAATCTGATAGGCCAAAGGGAAGAGATTTCACCACGGAGGCACGGAGAAGAGAAGAAGGAAGAAGAGGAAGAGGTTAACCGCAGAGTTCGCAGAGGGCTCGGAGGTAAGAAGAGGAAGAGATTTCACCACGGAGGCACGGAGAAGAGAAGAAGGGAGAAGAGGAAGAGGTTAACCGCAGAGTTCGCAGAGGGCGCGGAGGCAAAAAGATGGATTCTTGTAATCTTCCCTCAGCGTCATCTGTGCCCTCTGTGGTTAATCTTCCCCGGTTGTTGATTTTCCTCCGTGTCTCCAGCGCAGCGGGTGGTGAAATTCTAATCGAGAGACAGTCTGTTTTATCAATCTGCGGGGTAGGCTGACATACCTTTTGCGATGCCGTCGCCGCCTTCGACGAGGCTGCAGTACGTGATCTTCTCATTGACTTTGTCGGCTTTGATTTTGCCAACCACGGTGACTTCAACATCCAGAACTTCGCCGGTGTCCTCGTCGACCAACTCCTCAACGTCACCCACTTCGAATTCCTGTCCCGCGGTAACGCCTTCGCGTGAACCACGGTTGATAATTATTTTTTCGCCTTTAGCAAGTATGATCGATGCTTCCCAGCGGACGTCTTCGAGTTGCTTGGTCAAGAATCTCACGGCCTGTTGAACAGCGTCTTCGCAGGCCTTGCCGACATTGTCGACTTGTTCGCTGCCGCCACCGCCGCGTAGTCCACCAAGGGCGGATCCCGAATAGCTGAGCTTGAGTCCTTTGCGGGTGGATTTTCCAACGACCGACTTACTCGCTTTAACCTGGCCGGTTTCTGTGTCCACGAGGTAGATGGTGATGTTGATTTCAGCGGAGCCCTTCTTGCCGCCCAGACTAACGCCTTTGAAACTAAGGCCGCCTTCTTTGCCTCCCGTATTATTCTGCACATGTGTGATTGAACCGCGCACGAGCAATTGGGCGGGTGTCACGCGTCCCGTTTTGGGTGCTTTTTTCCCGCCGGCAGTGCGTCCTGAGGCGACGAGGTCTTGCTCTGCCATAGCCGCGTTACGCATTTCGGAGTCACCAAGGACGATAAAGTTGTCTGAATCGTTAAGTGCCGCCGTCATGATGGTTGCAAATCCGTCGCCCACGCTCCACGTCCCCGCCCAGCCAGCTTCATTCTTGAATTTGGCGACACTGATCGAGTAGCGTAAATTGCCCGACTCCGCATAGGTCGCGCCCGCCATTAAGGTGATTGCCACTGCTGTCCACAATGCCCGCATTGTTGTTTTTTTCATGCTGAGTCGTCCTTTGTCTCTGTAGTTTAAAGTGAAACCTTGCCCCGTTTCGTCAATTTTCGACGCACACGCGCAAAACTAATCAATGTCTTACCGCACCTTTGTGCGAATGACAACCCGCTATTTGAGGATATTGTTAATAATCCGAATGCTCGCGCCTCGTCGCGTTGCTTAAGCCTCTTTGAAAGCGTGCGATGGACGGGAAAAGATTATGATTGAGATATCGCTCAACCTTTGCTGCCGGCGGAGCCCGCCGGGCTCTATGCGGCGAACTTCACGGAGGGGACTCTGGAG
The DNA here is from genome assembly GCA_047615735.1 of Kiritimatiellia bacterium. Lineage (GTDB taxonomy): Bacteria > Verrucomicrobiota > Kiritimatiellia > UBA8416 > JAIOPI01 > JAPKCZ01. The sequence goes on from JBLHHU010000170.1 coordinate 7,309, forward strand.
CCCAGTTGGCCTCGCCGGTTCGATCGGACT
>JBLHHU010000171.1:0-7293 GCA_047615735.1 Kiritimatiellia bacterium
AGGTAAGCCCATAAATGATCAATATTTCTTTGCCGCTCTTGTTCTGTCTGTGAGGCAAAAAATGGTGGCATTGCCACACCAGGCTTCAAACGGCCCGGATTAGTCATCCAGCGGACAAACCAATCATAGGATACCCGTTGACTGATAAGCGAAAGGTTGGGCCCTTCGCTTTCAGCCTCAGCGCGATGATGCTTGATGCCGTGGCACGTAATACAGGCAAACCCGTCCTTATTGTTGATCATCGTCACAGCCTTCTTCAGATCAGCGACTGACGTTCCTTGCTCACGCATGGGGAAGGGCAGCTTCTGTAAGTCTTTTGCCAATTGCTCAATCTCTCTGCGATCCTCGAGAACAGGCCCCGTAGGCTTAGCGAACCACTTCTTTGGACCTGAGTGGCCCATTACGGAAACGAGTGCTTCGGGCTTAAATTTGTGATGCATCGTTGCCAGAAAGTTAGCGTCATGACAGGACGCGCATTTCTGGTTTTTGATAGACTCGGCAATTCGAGTTGGCGGAGAAGACTGCTTCCCGGCTAAAACTGAAGATGGTGGTGCATCACCCTTTTTATGCCGTAACACAGTTGGCGGCACCGGCTCCTTGATAAAGTGAACAGACTGCCATGACAACCCTGACCGGAACATTCCCCTGGTTCGCTTTACGGTCAGCAGCAGAACGTGCTCGCCGGACCCCAATTCAACTTCACCCTCAGCAGGTTTACTGTCTATCAACAAAGAGCCCGTATGATGAAATTGGTAATTCCCTTTTTGAGTGACTAAAAGAATTCCTTTGTAGACGGCGGTGAAGAAGGGCGTGATGGCTGGATGGGGCGACTCTTCGGCAGCCAGGCCTAACTCGGGCAACAAAACCACCTCGCTGACAGAGCGCGTATCATCAGAGTAGGTCGCCACCAGCCCCGGAAGAAGCTCTTCCGCGCCCGAAGTCCAGAGGCCACCAGCCAACAAAACGGCAAGCACCGCAGATGTATGTTTCGTTGAAATCATCAAAAACGCCCGGAAGCAGCGACAATACCTTTCTCTTTCTACTCCAATATATGCTGTCTCAATCGTTTTTCAAATGTACAATACCGCTAAATACCTTTCTGATTCTACTATCCCTATAGAAAAACCAGAAAATCGGGCCAACAACCATGCTGATCTCATCATCGATTGCCGTTCATGCAGAAGGTACCATTATCCGGCGGGAACCGCATTTCAAACACTGGACATGCGCCTATCTCTACAAAGGTGAAATCGCATTGGACACCGACGATCAGCACCTGGTCATCTCCACTCCCTCATTCATTCTCATTCCCCCGCATCTGCCTTATGAGTTCATTGTGACTGTCCCCGATGAACATATCTGGGCCATCTTTGATTCCTCTCCCCGATTGGACCATGTTCTTGACGCCGGAAGCCGCAAAGTAAAATCCTCCGACTTGAACCTTGATGCCCTGATTGATACTGCGCTCGCCGAAGCCATGAAGGAAAGTTTGAGATGGTGGCGATCAGAGCCGATGCGATCCATGCTCTCTGAAAATGCACTGGAGCGGGCCCTGCTCTTGAGCGGTGAACTTGAGGATGCTGAAGGGAACGGTCTGGACTCACGCCTCGCAGCGGCATTGAGCTATATTACCAAAAACTTGACAGAGGCTATCAGTGTCCCTGATCTGGCTGCGGAAGCCTGTCTTTCGCCTTCCCGTTTCGCCGCCCTATTTAAAACAGAAACCGGAACAAGCCCAGCACGTTACATTGAATCCAAGCGGATGGAAACGGCCTGTGATCGCTTACTCAGCAGCAACGCAAGCATAGCTCAAATTGCGGAGTCGGTAGGATATTGCAATGCCTTCCACTTCAGCGCTCGGTTTCGGGCGGTCTATGATCAGTCTCCTCGTGATTTCAGGCGAAGTCCTCTTCGTCGTCGTCATGAAATTCGACCGCAGACCACTCGGCATCGAGATCACTTACAACAGCGTTCAATGGACTTGCGGGGACATGATACTGAATGACAGTCAGATCAACGTTCCGTTCGATGCCCGCTCAGCGAGACGAAACCGGTGACCCGGATACTGGGAGACCTTCGCTTTAGCGGGAAACCGATTATTTTGATCACCATTGACTCGACAAATGTCACGAGAGGGTCCAGTGCCCGTAGGGCCAAAATATACAGCCGAGCTAGATACTACAGCCAGATAAGGCCTTGCCTTATTTATTACCCACGATCGCACAATGCGGAGACGTCAGGTGCGGTGATTTTGCCTCGGCAGCAGCTTGCTGGAGCGACGAAGCCCATCGGATTCGAAATCACCGATGGGTATACGAAAAAAGACCCAATAGAATTGGGCCTTTTGAACTGGCACCCCACACACCTTGTGGTTCGAACACCCTTCTGGTCTGGTTGAAGCGGGTGCATGTGTTTTTGCGCGGAATGAGCTGGCCTGATGCCGTGCGGTGAATACGCACCATAATCGCCGCACATACTGCGGCGATTATCTTGACTTTGCGACGCAAGGGTACAGGATGTACCGCATGAGCCAGAACTATATTCACCAACTCGAAGACTGGCCGCGTTTTCAATGGGACGCGGGAGCACTTGCCCCGCTGTTGGCTGAAACACGTCACGCGCAGGGCAGGTTGCTTGGCCGTATGGAAGGTCTGGGATTTCGCCTCCGCGACGAGGCGGATCTTGTTGTCATGACTTCGGAAGTCGTGAAGTCCAGTGCAATAGAGGGTGAGCGGCTCAATGATCAGGAAGTGCGTTCTTCGCTGGCTCGTCGGTTGGGTCTTGATGCGGGGGCCCTGTCAGCTTCGTCAAGAGCAGTCGACGGAATTGTCGAGATGCTGCTTGATGCGACGCGTAAGTATACCGACCGCTTGACCGAAGACCGATTGTTTGGATGGCACGCAGCCCTCTTCCCGACGGCGCGCAGCGGCATGCGCAGGATCACAATGGGATCCTGGCGTCCGGCCGAGGTCGGTCCCATGCAGGTGGTCTCGGGACGATTCGGCGGGGAGCGGGTACACTTCGAAGCACCGGCGGCGGCGCGACTCAATAAGGAAATGGAACGGTTTCTTGAGTGGTTTAATATGGGGTCGCGCACAGATCCCGTCATCCACGCTGCGCTTGCGCATTTCTGGTTTGTAACGGTCCATCCATTCGAGGACGGCAACGGTCGTATTGCACGTGCGATCGCGGACATGGCCCTGGCACGTGCCGACGGTACAGAGCAGCGATTCTACAGCATGTCGGCCCAGATCGAGGCCGAGCGCAAGGACTACTACGCCGAGCTTGAACGATCGCAAAAGGGAGACTTGGATATCACCGACTGGCTTGCTTGGTTCATCGCTTGTCTGGGACGGTCATTGGAGCGTGCCGAGATAACACTGTCTGTTGTTTTGCGGAAGGCCCGTGTGTGGCAACGTGTTGGAAGTACCGGGGTGAATGAGCGCCAGCGCACGGTTCTCAACCGCCTGCTGGACGGATTTGAGGGCAAGTTGACCTCATCGAAGTATGCCAAACTAGCGAAGTGTTCATCGGATACGGCTTTACGCGACATCCGAGACCTGCTTGACCGCGGCGTGCTTTTACGCAATGCCGGTGGTGGTCGCAGTGTCAGCTATCGGGTTGCCGAGCCGAGTGACCTGTCGCCCGAGCGATAGCGGGTTCGGTGTTCGAACTCTATACAGTTGGCACCCCCTAGGAGAATTGAACTCCTGTTTCCGGGATGAAAACCCGGCGTCCTAGTCCACTAGACGAAGGGGGCGTGACGTGAAAGGCCCATGATATTGGGGCCGCTAACGGGCTCCAAATCAGGGCGGGAAATCTATCCGTGGGGTGGCGCGGCGTCAACGTCAAAGCGAAGCGGCACATGACGCCGGCGGAACCACCAAAACCCGATGAGATCAAGAACGGTTCGTGGTAGGCGTTGCAAATTGGTGTATTTGGACACACCGGCAACGCGCGCACGGTGATCGACGGGAACTTCACGTAATTGACGCCCCGCAATGTTGAAATAGGCGGGCATGAATCGATGCACGCCGTCCAAAAGCGGCAAATCCGCGACACACTCACGGCGAAAGGCTTTTAAACTGCAGCCGGTGTCGCGTATGCCATCGCGCGTCACCCAGTTGCGCACGCGATTGGCGATGCGTGATGCGTAACGACGTGAGGCGGAATCTTTGCGTTTGGCACGAAAGCCACACACGACGTCAACGCCATCAAGCGCATCCACAATGGCAGGAATGTCGGCCGGGTTGTTCTGACGATCCCCATCCATGGTCACAATGACGTCGGCCCGCGAAGACCACATGCCTTCTAACATGGATGCGCTTTGTCCGCGCGGGCTGTCATGACGTAAGACGCGCAGCCAGGCGTAGGTCCCCTGCCCTTCACGCAGGCGCTCGTCCGTGCCATCGCTGCTGCCGTCGTCAATGACGCAGACCTCGAAGCCCTCGAAACAATGCGAAATGGCCGAGAGCTCCTCCAACAAGGGTTGAATGTTCTCCGACTCGTCCAAAACTGGAATGATAACGCTAATATGCATCTCTTCCTTGGCCTTCCATCGCTCGCTTGGTAGGGTGCCGTCCATTGCTTTTCGACAATACCCTAAGCGCCCGCCGCGGTTCAAACTTATCCATCGAGCAAAACCTTGCACAGTTCAGATCAAAAAGAAGCCCTTTCTAAAGTCTCACATGTAAAAAGACTTTTCATTTTTGCGTTATTGATGGTTGTTGCTGTGATTGTGAGCATGACCACGCCATTGCGCGACATACTTTCTGTCGATGATCTGCGCGCTCGGGCGCTGGCCCTGGGACCATGGGCGCCGCTTGCCATTATCGTGGTCGGCGCGCTCGGCCCCAGCCTGTTTTTGCCGCGCTGGCCTATCGCTTTTGTTAGTGGCTTCCTCTACGGTGTTGGCACGGGCACGCTTCTAGGCAACTTCGCCGGTGCCTTGGGCGCATTGGTCCACTTCTTTGTCGCCTTGCACCTACTGGCCCCCTCGGCACGCGCAATGTGTCGCAAGCGCAACATCGATATCGACCGGATCCCTAAAGACAAAGCCTTTCTTGTCATCTTTATGTTACGCGCGTTTCCATTCTCCAGCACCGTCGTGACGAACCTGATCGCCGGTTCGTTGCAGATGAACGTACGCTCCTATTTCACAGCAACGTTCCTGGGCATGATTCCATCTTCGTTGATCTATGCCGCCAGTGGATCGCTGATCAATGAATCCTCGAACACAATCTATTTCGCCATCGGTGGCGGACTGATAACGTTTGTGATTGTTGGGTGGTTCGGCAGACGCACGTTGCGCAGCATCTTCGTCAAAGAGAAGCAGCCAAATAATAGTCCCGATTCGTAAGCATGCGTCCGGAACGAGTATGGGCCAACGACAAAACTTACCACCCGCTACGCTCATACGCGTCAACTTAATGCCCTCGGGCCATCTATAGCGCTGACTTGTCCGCCGTAGCGCGCAGCGCGTAGGAGGAAAGCGCGGCATATACCAGCCCAGGGCAACGCCCTCGGTAGAGGAAGAAATGGGCGTTGAGCCCTGAAATGGCGAGATATAGGTCTCGGCGTTAAACACCGTCATATATCCCGCCCTTTCAGTGCTAATTTGTTCTATGCTTCGTTACCCAGGGCGTTGCCCTCGTTGTTCTACACACCTTTAAAAGGCAGCCAAGAAGGGCTCTTTCTCGTGCGTGGGAAGCGAAACCGGGGGGCTGTTGAACTTGGAGTGCGGTGGCAAAGTCCGAAGCGAGCTTGCGAGCGTAGGGCGTCGACACCGCTTTTGCATCGAGCTGGGGTAATTCTGCGGGCAGGGGAAAAGCGGTGTCGTCGGCTCTGCTTTCCCGTGCTCTGCAAAAGCGGCGTCGCCGGGTTCGTTCCTCACCCTCTGCCGCCGCACTCCAAGTTGCCTAGAAGACGAGGGCAAAGATTACGGTAAAGACAAAGGCAAGAGAGCATCGTCCTAAATCTCTGCCAAAATCTCTGTCCGGAGCGGCGACATCAGAATACACCCAGACGTTGAGAGTTTGGCAGAAAGATGTGTAGAACAACAAGAGCAACGCCCTTGACTAGTATATGTAGGCCTTTCAGGCCATAGACGCATGCCGCAATTCCTTAAGTTGACGCGAATGAGCATAGCAGGTGGTAGAATCTTCCCCTTGGCCTATGGGTTGCGAGTGCCCCCGAGTCGTGACACTAATCATCCTGTTTTAGCACAGCAACACGCAGCGTCTTGCCGACGCGGACGCGTTCCTCGGCGTTGCGCATGCCTTGCACGTCGATCCCAAAGGGCTCGAGCTGCATGGCAGACAGACTGAACACGGTTGTTCCAGTGATACCCGAAACGCGTTCTAGCCACGCATCAACGCCTTGCTGACCATGCCGAAGGCGCGCCCTATGATCCATGAACCCTTTCATGGAAGGCTTCGTCACGGGCATGCCGTACATGTGTTCGGGATCCAGGAAACCAAAATAGATTAAGTGTGGCGGCTGGCCGCCATTAACCTTTGTTAGCGCTGCCCACTCAACTTCGAGGCGCTCAACATCTTGTCCCCAATCAAAATTGCTATCCGCGAGATGACGATAACCATTGTGTGTGCCGCCGGACCAGGCTGGAAAGTAACTGATGTAGTCAGGGAAGCTCAGTGATGCGGTCACAAGCGAACTTCCAATTAAAACAGTACACGCCAATCGTCGCCAGCGAACCGATGCCAAACGCGCACAGACCACGCCCCCGCCCATGATCATGAGAACCGTCATCGGCAGAAAGTGGCGTACACCGATGGCCAACTGATTGGCGAACAGCGTTAACGCAATATAGAGCATGACAGGCAGCCACGGTAACCACGTGTGCCATGCGCGTCGCCGACGACACCAGGCGATGAGTCCCAGCCCGCCCGCGAGCACCCACGCCGCCGGCGTTTTAAAAATCATAGCTACGGGCAGATACCACCAACGCCCCTGCATGAATTGTTCGCCCATAAAGAAGCCACGGTGACCGCTGAATGCATGTGTGCCCTGCGCTACGATACCCTCCAGATAACGGCCACCGATCCACTCGCTGCCGTTCAACCATGCGAAGGCCGGTGCTCGAACCGCTTGCGGATCGAGCCCGTAACACCCGACAAGCAACACAAGGAAAGATACAGCGGCAAGCACCCATTGCCACAGCGGTTGCCACGAGCGTTGTCGCCAGGCCAGTAGTGGCACCACAAAAAGCAGGTGCCCTCCCAGCCAAATCAACCCGGTAAACTTGACCATGGCCGAGGCCGCGAATGCGAGTGT
>JBLHHU010000172.1:0-7282 GCA_047615735.1 Kiritimatiellia bacterium
AGCTACCGATCAGACAGGCAACGTGAAGTGACAATCAGACTACAACGAATTGGCAGTGCGCCCGGTTTGGGTGGGCGATGTTCAGGGTTGGCGCCAAAGGAAAGATCACCCGATGGGCTCTGTCGTTTGAAATAATCCTCATGCACCACCGCGGCCATGGTCGCAGGTCGTGGCGAAGTAAACAACGCCTACGCCATACTTGAGCCGCATGAGGGTGACGCCCTCCAACTGAAAGGCTTCGGCACACAGACATCACGCACGATGCCTGCGAAGCGATAAGCAAAAAGGGTTCAGTTCAGCAGAAACTGGAAAACGCGCAGTGCCTCCCGCCCGTTGGCTTTTCTGGTCGTCCTTACTTGAAGATTGTGAGCTCCGTCCGACAAGCCGTCATCAAGGATCAGTGCCCAAGGGAGATGAAGCCCGCCGCTCCACTTGGTGATGGTATCGATCTTTCGAAAATCTCCGCCGTCGATACTGAATTCAATCACTCCCGCGTCCGGTCCGGAGGTAACGAGCAGGCCGATGCCGCGTCCCTTGAAATCGTACTCGAAGCTTGCTCCGGCAGCGGTCGCAACAAGCGCTGGCACGCTGACGTATCCTTTCCGAGTTCCTTTTCCATCAGTAGGCTTCCATGATGCTATTTGTTCAAAGCCTTTGAGATTTTTTGCCGCTACTAGTGGGCCAAACCTTCCGGAGGAATAACTTTTGGGGTCGAGCATCTTGGTAGGCACCGCGTGTTTGGCGGGCGCACCGGCCTTGTGGTATGCCGTTTCCAACATGCGCATCATGCTGTTGGCATAAACGCGCTGCCCATAGGGTGAGGGGTGGAGATTCCGGAAGTCACCTTTCCACGTGAACTGACCGGCGTCGATACGCTGGGTAACCTCGCGAGCGAGATCAAGCGAGACGCAACCGTAAGCCTCGGCCACTTTCTCATGCTGTGCGATCGCGATGGGCACCTTGCCCTTGCGGTAATCATCCATGTGGGTCGGCATCACGAAATGCAGCTGCACGATGTCGGTCATCGGGTTCGCCTTGCGGGCGTGCCGGATGGTCCCCTCCATGCCGCGTAACATCTGTTTCGGATAGTTTGGGATGTTCGCCGCGTCGTTGACCGCGGCCTCGACGAACAGTAAATCAACCGGGCCTTTCGCCAAGACGTCGGTTTCTAACCGGAAGGCGTGCGGCACGGAGCCCATGGAAGAAATTCCAGCCGCCACGAATGTAAACTCGGTGTCTGGGAATCGTTTACGGAAGTATCGCATTAATTCATCGCGCCAACCGCCGTTGTAAGTGATCGAGCCGCCGAGAAAGGCGACCCGGCCTTTCCCTGTAATTTTGAATGCGTCGGCGCAATTCGCCAGCCCGCGCCGGAGATTAGAATGCTCGTCATCACCTGGCATCACCGAGGCATGGCGCATCAGAAACTGGACGGAGCCATAAATCTCTGGCAGCGTAAAGTGGTGGCCGCCCATGCGCGGGTCGCCTTTCTCGACGGTGATTACCTCCATCTGGTGTCCTAGCTTCGCCAGCAGTTTGGCGGCGGCAAGCGTGTTCTCCTTGGCTGGCACCACAGAATCGTCCAGCGCGATGACGTGACGTAGCGGAATTTTCGCTTTTGCAATAACGGGTAGCAAGTCTAGGGGATTACCCCGGTAGGCGCGCAACGCAGCATCGTCGGCGAAACCGTAATATTTGAGAGCGTCGGACACCTGCCGTTTGGAACCCGGGTGTTTCATTGGCCAGCTCTTCAGATCCATGACGGGTACATCGGCGTAGATCGCGGCGATCCGTTCCGGGTGACGCGCCGCGTAACGGTAAGCATGCAGGCCACCACGGCTAACCGCCTCCAGCGCTGGCCGCTCGGCCAAACTCCATTTCGCTCGGACGTGATCATAAAACGCGTCCATCAGATCAAGAGCAGGGTCAGCCCCCAGCATGCTCACGCAGTCGATGAATCCTAGATGGTACCCGTTTTTCAGCAGCTCCTGATCGACTTCCGGATGATAGTTCGGAAATGATGTTCGCCAGATCCACGGCTTTCCTGGAGCTGCTATTTTTGGCACTACCACGTAGCTCTTCGCCCCCTTGATACTAAAACTCTGCTTGGCGAAGCCTTTCCAATCAGAGATCGTGACTGCAGGAGCCGATTGGGCGGGAACGGGGTCGGCCCTTAGGGTTGGAACGACTGCGACAAGCAGTGCCGAGAGAAGGTAGATGGGATATTTTATCATGGGGAGTTCCTTGCCGAGCTATATATGACTTGAGCTGCAGAGGAAACCATTGATTCCCTCAAGAGACAAGGACAACTAGAACAACGAGGGACAGACCTGAATGCTGCTACTTTAAGGAGTTCCAGCGTCAAATTCTCAAACCATTTACAGAAGGTCGCGAAGGACGCAAAGGCTCAACCACTGCTGCCGGCGGGGCCCACCGGACTCCAAGCGGAATAGCAGGGACAGGGTCAAGCGCTCCAACATTGGAGCTCGGCGGCTTGCCCGCCGTAGCGCGGAGCGCGTAGGAGGGTTCTTTCCTTCGTGTCCTTCGCGACCTTCTGTGAAATTCTTAACAGTGCCGTAGTAACCATGCACGGATGGCTTAAAGTAGCAGCATTCGGGACAGACCTAAAAGAACGCGCTCCGCGCTGCGGAGCGCACACTCTGTCGAACACCTTTTTCGAACATCTGGTCAGGGCCATGTCTTGTTCTGTAAAGCGTCCGCCTTGGCCAGTCACGCCACCGGAGCCAGTTCAACGGCCATCAGGGTCAGCCCGCGCTCCGCTTCGGGATCCAGCGTTTCTACGGCAATGCTTAGCGTGCACTCGCCCGCCGCGTTGATGGCGACCTCACCCAGAACGTTGCGCACGTGCTGCATCACTTTCGCACCGTCGCTTGTATCGAGATCCGCCACGCCAACTGGTGCGGTGATGTGCGTGTCCCCAACACTGACATTAAGAACAGGGGTCCCGAACAGCGACAACAGGTTGCGGTTGATCTTGCGGGTGACGGCCACCTTGTAGGTGCCCGGTGTCGTGACGCGGAAACGCCAGGACATGCGAGTCTTTGTGTCTGTCCAACCTTCCGTGGTGCCATCTTTCCGGATTCCGATATCGCCGTCGACGTCGGCAAGGTGTGTCGGTAGGCCAATCGTCGTAGAGCCATCCTGTATGATGATCGGCTCGACGTCGGGGACCCCATCAAGCACCACTTCCACGACAGATACAATCGCCTCGGGGGCTTCAGCCGGCAGCGAAAACGAAAGCGTATCGCCCATCTGACGGACAGCGACCTTGGCGTCCGGATTCCCGAGGACGCGCACCGACTGCACCGCGTTGCGCAGCCCACACAGATTCAGGTCGGCGGTAGGCCACTTCTTGATGAGTAGGTAGAGGGTGTTGCCCTTACAGGTCACGCGTCCCCAAGCGGGATCGACCAGAAACGGGCTGGCCTCAGTCCCGTAGATGGCCTCGCCATTGCGATCCACCCAGGCCCCGACCTGCTTAAGCAGATCGACACTAGGCTGCGGAATAACGCCTGCGTCGGTGGGGCCGACGTTGAGCAGGTAGTTGACCCCTTTGGAGGCACAATTGACCAGCAGCTCAAGCAGGTACGCCAGCGACTTCCAGTTTTCGTCGTCGCTCTTAAAGCCCCAGGTGTCGTTGAGGGTGGCGGGTGTCTCCCAGGCGCCTTCAACACGGCCGGCCGGATGCTCGTTGTCACCGAGACTGCCGTAATCACCCACATCGTGACCGACGCGACCACTAACCAAACACTCCGGCTGGAGCGAATGAACAAAATCGCGCAGATCCTCGCTCTGCTCTTTGTTGATCATGACGGGCGTGTCGAACCAGATCAGCCCAATGGGACCATAGTTCGTCAAAAGCTCACGCAGGTTGGGCTTCACTACATTATGCAGATACGCCTGAAAATCTTCGGGTGGACGCGCATAGCTAAGCCACTCCTCGCCGCTGCCGATCTCATCCCAGTGGCCCGCCCCACCCTCTGCATGCCAGTCCAGTGCCTGCGAGTAGTAGAAGCACATCTTGATGTCGCGCTTACGACAGGCCTCGGCCAGCTCCTTCATCGGATCGCGCTTGAAAGGCGTCTTGTTGACGATGTTGTAGGGGTTGCTCGGTGAATCAAACATGCAGAAACCATCATGATGCTTGGCCGTGATCACCAGATACTTCATGCCTGCCTGTTTGGCGACCTCGGCCCACGCCTCTGCATCGAATTTGACCGGGTTAAAATCCTTTGCGAGCTGCTCATACGCATCCACAGGGATCTTGACATCACGCATGATCCATTCACCGATGCCGGGAGTCTTCTGGCCCTTCCACGAACCGGCCAGACTGGCATACAACCCCCAGTGAATGAACATTCCGAAACGCACCGCATGCCACCATTTCAGTCGCTCTTCAGCGGTCAACTCCATGCGCTCAAGTCCTTATTCTGAAATTTTGGGCCTGGAGATCCACTTCAGACTTCGACTGGAACAACTTGGCCACTTTCAACGGCCTCCACAGCGGCGAACACCATGGCAACACTTTGAATGTTGTCCGTGCATACCGTCTGGGGTGCGGCGCCGCTGGCGCGACATTCGATCAGATTGTTCAGCACCCACACCTGCCCCATTCTTTCCATGGTGTCGAGTTCGAGCGTGGCAGGCTCGCCCGGTTTGTAGAGGCCGTCGATCGGGATGTGTGTCACAACATCCTTGTCGTAGATCAAAGTGCCCTTCTCGCCCTCGATCTGCCAGTGCCCGTTCCAATCGCAGAAGTCCCCCTTAGCGCACCAGCTGGCGTTATAGAGGATCCGCGCCCCACCCTTCATGGTGAAGAGAATCGAACTCGAGCAATCACCGGCGTAGTTGCTCCAACTGGGATTCCACGCGGAGCCACGCGCCGTCTCCGGATTGAGTCCGGTGATAAAGCGAATCATGTCGAAGTGGTGAATCGACATATCGACCAGTACGGGATTGTCCATCTCGTGGCGGAATCCGCCGCCGAAATCGACACCCTTGTAGAAATCAATTTTGACCTGACCAACCTGGCCGATCAGCCCCTCCTTGATTACGCGTGCCATGGTGTAGATGGCCGGGTTGTAACGGTAGTTCTGACTCACCGTATACGTACGCCCCAGATCAGCAGCGGCCTGCATCATTGCTCGGCAGTCTTCAGGGGACTCCGCCATGGGCTTTTCGCTCAGGGCATCGAGGCCCGCTTCCATTGCCTGTATGACCGGACCACGATGAAAGGCCGGAGGGGTCACAACGACCGCCAGATCAGCGTCGGTTTTAGCCAGCGCTTCTGTCAGGTCTGTGTAGCACATGTCAGCGCTCCACCCGTGCTTCTCACAGGCCGCCGCGAGCGCGTCCTCGCTTAGGTCCACCAACGCCACCATCTCGGCGGCATCACTCTTGGAAATCGTGTTCAACCAACTTTGCCCAAATCCACCAACACCAATTTGAATAATTTTCACGAACCGTCCTTTTCGTTTATGTACACATCAACAAATCTATTGTCACACGGCGGGGGCTACCCGTGCGCGTCTACTCAAAGAACGCGTCCATCTTGGCCGTTGATTCAGGCCCCGCTGCCGCAAACTTTTCATCGGCCAAACCTACGCGCCCCAGACACTCCAGGTAGACGCCGGTCAAGGCTTGCGCATCGCGGCTTTCCGGTTTGAGCTGTGTGAAAAGCACCGCCAGGTTGGCGTAGTCGACCCGCTCCAGATCTGTAGCCGCAAGGGTGATAGCCTTGCCTGACTTCGACCGGAACGTCAACGTGTTATCACTCTGAACCGAAACCAGCGGCACGCTCGCTCGCGCCTTGCTCAGAGGCACGTCCCGTCCTGCGCCCAGCACACCGGACCCGCTTAACGCCACAAGCATCTTCAGTAAAGTACGATCAAGCACATCTTGCTGACCTGGCGCCAGCTTGCGCGCCTCTCGCATGCGTGGCGCGTTCGCGTTTGCGGGTCTACCCCCGCCGCGGCGCGGCGCCGCCGCCGTCAGCAACTCCGCCATGGCCCGGCCCATGCCTTCGCCGACATTCATATAGGTCTCGGCATGCTTGCTGTAGTGGCCGTTAGCGCTGCCGCCCATGGATACCGGATTGGCGTAGAAGGTCGCCACGTTGCCCTTGAACTCCGGGTATTTCCCCGTCGTGCCGTCGACCGCGAGTTGGGCATCGGTGATCTTGCCGCCAGCGCCGCCGCTGCCCTTCTTGGCCTGTCCCATGGTGGCGCAGACGAAGAGTGCGTCCGGGGCATTGAAGTCCTTGCGCAGGTCCTTGATGAGATGAACGAGATTCTCTTCATACGTGTCCGCATTGCCGCCGCTGCCCAGATCCTTGGCGCCCTGCCAAAAGAAGAAGCCCGCGACCTCGAATTTTTTGCCGCCCGGATAGTAGGTACTCAGGTCCTTGAGAACGTCCTTGGCGGCTTTTGTGTCCCCGTCATACTGCACACCTGCATACCAGCCTCCCGCTACGGGTGTTCTAGTGGGATCATCCTTGTTTCCTTCATATGACTTCCCGCCCGCCCCTGTACCGACGGCACTTGGCGGCAGAAGATCGTAGCCCAGACTGCGGTTGCCGATGCAGCTCTTTAGAATCAGGACGGGTTCGTCCAGCACGTCACCGACATAGTGTCCGATGCCGATCTCCGGGCCGACATTTCCACTGATTGTCATCCACTCATTCTTGTACGTTTTCCAAGGGCCGGAGCCGGAACACATGACAAACACGTTGCGCACGTCCTTGCGCACCGTCCAGTTGCCGGCGTCATCAACGAGGTAAGGATACTTGCCTTTCGTCTTTGCCGCATGTTCGACGGAGCCATCGCCACCCGTCGCCCTGCCGAAGCCCAGCATGTTGGATTGCCCCATCAGGATGAACACCTTGACGGGCTTGGTCATATCAGCCGGCTTGCCGTCGGGATCCGGAAGCTCTGCCGGAACACCAGCCGCCATGGCGACAAAGCCGTGACTCGCGATCACCAAAGCCAGTAAACTCAGTAAGATCCTGTTTTGCGCTGTCATCTCGTGTCTCCCTAATTTCTTTTCATGCCTGCTGGCGATGGCGAACATCCCGTTCGGCTCTGCATCCTCACGTCGAAAGAGGATAGCACCCAGCAAGGGAATCACAACGTCCCCCTTTGCGCCAAACAGAATCATGACTTGCGACATTCGAGCTTGCGACCACCGGTCTGCTCAGGCTCTGCAAAAGCGGCGTCGCCGGGCGCACACCAAAGCCCCCCCACACCACCGTCCGATGGGCGGC
>JBLHHU010000173.1:0-7229 GCA_047615735.1 Kiritimatiellia bacterium
GCGAAAACTTCGCCAACGCGCGAATAGCAGCCCTTGTTCTGTCGGCACATGCTGTGCACATGGCAGTCTTCACCGTAATCAAAGTCGACGCTGAACACGTCGAACTGATCGCCGCTCTCACGGCGTGTGCGTCCACCGAATCCGTTGGCGGACACAGGGTTTCGCCCAATGAACCAACTGGCGACATCGATGTTATGGACATGTTGTTCACAGATGTGATCCCCAGACATCATGGCCCAGTTGACCCAGTTCTTAACGAGGTAATCGGCATCACTCTGTTCAGGTTTGCGTGGGCGCACCCACGGAACACTGCCCAACCAATAGACTTGTCCGTTGAGAATCTTGCCCATTTCGCCCTCGTGGATGCGATGCGCCGATTCGAGATAGTTTTTCTGATGGCGGCGCTGTGTGCCAGCCACGATGGAGAGTCCCTTCTTCTTGGCGATTTCACCGGCGGCGATAATGCGTCGGGCACCGGGAGGGTCGACGGCGACCGGCTTCTCCATGAAGATATGCTTTCCTGCTTCAACGGCAGCTTCGACGTGCAAAGGCCGGAAGTTGGGCGCCGTCGCGATCAGGACAATGTCCGCGTCGCCGGCCATGATCTTGCGGTAAGCGTCCCCACCCCAGAAACACTTGTCTTCAGGAATGGCAAACTTGGTAGCGAAGCTCTTGGCCGAAGACTCAAACCAATCTGCAGCACCGACCCATGTGACCTCGACACCCAGCATCTTGGCCGCTTCATTGAAATTCTGCGCCGCACCATTACCACGTCCGCCACACCCGATCAGTGCCGCCTTAAACTTTTTTCCGCCCGACTGGGCATGCGCGTTGAGAATGGAAAAACTTCCCGCCACTGCGCCAGCAGCAACCGTCGATCCAATAAAACTGCGTCGAGACATTGTATCCGTCATTACGTATTCTCCAGGTTCGTTTGTTTCAAAATGGTTTAGATGATCGATATTCTTAGGACGCCGGATTGCACTTGGCGCAAACCTCACCTTTTACTGCAGCCGCGGCGCAGCAGTCATGACCACAGGCCTTGCCACCCTTGAATGCCTTGTCGCAACAGCTGTCTTTGGAAAACTTTTTGGCGAGTTCTGCCAACTTAGGGTCCACGGCTGGAGCGGCGGCGGCTTCAGGAGCAGCCTCCACCTCCGCTGGTGGATTGCACTTTACGCAGACTTTACCTTTTACTGCAGCCGCGGCGCAACAGTCATGACCACAGGCTTTGCCTCCCTTGAATGCCTTATCGCAGCAACTGTCTTTGGAAAACGTTTTAGCGAGTTCTGCCAACTTAGGGTCCACGGCTGGAGCGGCGGCGGCTTCAGGAGCAGCCTCGACCTTCGCGGGGGGATTACACTTCGTGCAAACTTCGTTCTTTTTCGTGGCAGCAATACAACAATCATGGTCACAGGCTTTGCCGGCTTTAAAGGCTTTGTCGCAACATTTGTCTTTGGTGAAGTTTTTCGCCAATTCAGCAATCTTCGGATCCAGCTTGTCTTCCGAATTACATGCTTCGCATACATTGCCCGCAGCCACAGCCTTTTTGCAACACGTCCGCGAACAGGCTGCACCGCGCTTATGGGCTTTGTCACAGCACTTGTCGGCAAGGAACTTGGCGACGATGGCGTCGTCCGACACTTTACCGTTTTCACGTGCCCAACCACGAGAAACCATCAAGGCGGGCTTGGCCGCAACCAGACCGGAAACGGCTTCATCCGTGATCTCGGTTTGCCAGAGGAACAGCTTTGTAAGGCTCTTCATCTCACCCAGCGGCTTGACCGACGCATCGGTCACTTTCGTGCCGTAGAGATTCAAATAGGCCAAATGCTTGAGACCCGTCAGTGCAGCAACTCCTGCATCACTGACAGCCGTATTCTCAAGATGCAAACGTGTCAATTTTTCTAAGGACGCAACGTCTTTGAGTCCGGCGTCGCTGATCTTGCTTCCCGCCAGACTCAGCTCAACAATGTGATCCTTGAGGACCGACAGGGCCTTCATATGTGCGTCCCCCACGTCGCCGGATGCCTGACCGAAATCCACGCGCAACAGATTACTTTTTTGGGCAAGCGGCAGAACAAGCGCGCCCGATTCTTGGATGGCAGCGATGTCACCTGCGTCCGCCGGATTCAGCCCCTTGTTCAACGTGTCGTAAATGCTGACGCCCTTTTTCGAATGTGACGTTTTTGGCGCATGCGACACATTCTCCCCTGTAAATCCACCAAAATCGGCACCTTCCTCAATCCATTTCCTGATCAACTCGGCTTCATCTTTGGTCACCGGATCGCCCTTCGACGGCATAACGTCGTCGTCGTCAGGAGGCAGAATAACCAAAGTATAGAACGTACTATCGTCCGGCTTTCCGGGGATGATCACCTCGCCGTTCTCGCTACCCTTCATCATCAATTCAGGTGTGTCGAAGCGCAGATCCGCTTTGGGGTTCTTGAGGCGACCGTTATCATCGGTATACGGCGCTGAATGACATTTGAGACAGCGATCCCTGACGGTCGGCCAAATGTCTTTTTCAAAATCAACGTTCGCTGCGTGTGACGCGGTGCCCATCAAAGCGACGACGGCGCCAAAGACGGCCCAACGGATTCCCTGAATGTGCTTATTCATTGGCATATATGTTTTCCTGAACTCTAGGTTAGTGATACGCGCGAAACTGTGTGTGTAGTAAAAATTCTAAACGGGTCGATTACGAGAAAATTTCCGACATGACATGTGCAGGTTCAACGCCAGTCAGACGCTGATCGAGTCCCTGATACGGGAACGTCAGCTGTTCATGATCGACACCAAGTGAGTGCAGCATGGTGGCATTCAAGTCACGGATGTGCTTTGGGCTTTCCAAGATGTTGTAAGAATGTGTATCCGTCATGCCCAATTCAAATCCACCCTTAACGCCGCCACCGGCCATCCAGACCGTAAAACAACGTCCATGGTGATCACGCCCATGATTGTCTTTGGTTAGTTTGCCTTGCGAATAGATGGTTCGACCGAATTCGCCGCCCCAGACAACCAAGGTATCATCCAGCATACCGCGTTGCTTGAGATCCTTGATCAGTCCAGCCGCGCCCTGATCAATATCACGACACTGGCCACGAATGTCTTTGGGCAGATTACCATGTTGGTCCCATCCACGATGATAGAGTTGTATAAAACGGACACCTTTTTCGGCGAGCCTGCGGGCGCGCAAACAGTTTGCCGCAAAGGTGCCTGGCTTTTTCGCGTCGTCGCCGTAGAGCTGGAAGGTCGACTCAGGTTCGTTGGTAGAATTCAGAATTTCGGGCGCCTCAGTTTGCATGCGGTACGCCATTTCGTACTGAGCGATGCGCGCTTGCGTCTCGGGGTCACCGTATTCATCGTAGTGCTTTTCATTCAGGGCCGAGAGCCCATCAAGCATCATGCGCCGATCCGTACGACTGACCCCGCTGGGGTTGGTCAAATAGAGCACCGGGTCACCGCTTGAACGCAACATCACACCCTGATGTTCAGCTGGCAAAAACCCGCTGCCCCACAGGCGTGAATAGAGCGCCTGCGGATTTCCGTTACCGCGTGAAATCATGACCACATATCCGGGCATGTTATCGTTCTCGCTACCCAAACCGTAGTTCAACCAGGCCCCCATACTGGGTTTACCCGGTGCCTGCTGGCCCGTGTTGATGAATGTAATGGCCGGGTCGTGATTAACCGCCTCGGTGTGCATGGATTTGATGATCGTGATGTCGTCCACAATCGAGGCTGTGTAGGGCAACAGTTCACTCACCCACGTGCCGTGCTTGCCATGACGCTTGAAATCGAACATCGGCGCAACGACCGGAAATGAGCTCTGATTGCTGGTCATACCGGTAATGCGCTGGCCCTGACGAATGGAGTCGGGCAACTCTGTGCCGTGCAATCCTCGAATTTCAGGATGGAAATCGAAGGTATCGATATGCGATGGCCCACCCGCCATGAACAGATAAATGATTCGCTTGGCCTTAGGCGCAATGCGCTGCGAGAAGTGTGAGCGCACCCCGGCGTTGGCCGTTCCGTTGAAAAGCGATGGATTCAGCATGGTACCCAGTGCCGTTGCACCGAAACCAAGACCACTGTTTTTCAAAAACTGGCGGCGACTGATAATCTGTAGTTGTTCAGCAATAGGATCCATGATCGTTACCCTCGGGTCAGGACTTCGTCCAAATTCAGTATCATACTGGCAAGCACAGTATAGGCTGCGTGCTCAACAATATCCAATTGTTCGTCACGCGGCGACTCGCCGGCGGATAAAAACGCTTTTGCCGATTCAGGCGTGGCCTGGAAGGACGCCAGCTGTTTGTCGAAGACCGATCGGCAAATCGCCAATTCATCCTCGGTGGCCTCGCGACTCAGGCAGAGACGATAGGCGTGATTCACACGCGAGGCAAAGCTGCCCCCACCCTCATTCATGATACGTTGCGAAAGCCGTCGAGCCGCCTCGACGAAATGAATATCATTGAGCGTCACCAAGGCCTGAAGCGGCGTGTTGGTCCGCGGACGGCCAATCAAACATGTTTCACGCGTCGGTGCATCGAAGATCTGCATATTGGGGGCCGGCGCCGATCGTTTCCAATAGGTATACATGCTGCGCCGATAGAGGCTTTCACCTGATTCGCGCTTGTAGCGCAATCCTTTGTTCAACGACACTTCATTCCATATGCCGTCGGGCTGGTAAGGCTTCACACTGACCCCGCCAATTTGAGACACCAAGAGCCCACTGACGGATAGCGCATTGTCGCGAATAAACTCACCCTGCAAACGGAAACGTGTGCCGCGTGACAGCAAGATGTTTTCCGGATCAACGCCAAAGTGCTTTCGTTCGATTCGTGAGGACTGCCGATATGTTTCCGACATCACCATTTGCTTGAGCATGCGCTTCACATCCCAACCGCTCTCAATAAAGTCGACAGCCAGCCAATCGAGCAATTCTGGATGGCTGGGTGTTGCGCCTTGATTTCCAAAATCCATCACAGAGGAGACGATGCCGCTACCGAAGAGCATCGCCCAGTAGCGGTTAATGGTGACACGCGACGTCAATGGATGGTCGGGCTGAACCAGCCACTGCGCCAACCCCAAACGGTTCGCGGGAACATCAGGCGACGGTTGCGGAAGAAAGGCCGGCACGCTGGGCTGAACGGGCGCGTTGGTGTTGGGTGAATCATACTGGCCACGATCCAGGATGAACGTCATACGCGGCTTCGCATTGTCCCCCATGATCATGGAGTCGTATTCGCGATACTTGTCGCGAACCTCAGCCTCGCGCTTGCCCAGAACCAGCAACTCCTCGCTCAGGGCCTGGTACGGTTCGTCGTGATCATTAAGATACGCCATGTTAAGCGCTTCGTTCTGAGCGTCGGTGCGCGCATCAGCTGCAATCGTGAAGATATCCTGCAACCCGCCACCGTCGCGAACTGCCACGACTTCCGATTCGCTCAGAACGCGGTCATAGATCCAAACGTCATCAATTGAACCTTTGAACTTAGTGTCATTATAGCGACCCCCGACCAGAAACGGCACGTCCGTTTTGATGCTGTCGGCAAGGCCATCTTGCTGCGGGTTCGCCTTCTTCTGAAGGTCACCGTTCAGATAAATGCTTACCCCAGCGGCCTTACCGGACCCATCATAGGTCACGGCGATGTGTTGCCAGACGTCGTTCTGCACAGCGGTTTCAGTCAATACTTTGATCGCATTGTTTGGCCATGAATGAATCAGGTGCGTGCCTATCTTGCCGCGTTCCACCCAGACATCAAAGCCTCGGTGGTTGTTCGCCTTGTCCATTCGCGCAAAAACAGCACCCGTAAAATCACTCCGCGTTTTGAACCATGCGCCATAACTGAACGGCGCGTCGAATTCGGCGAACGAGCCGACGTTCTTATAGGTAACATCCGCTCCACCTCTAAACAGCAACCCGTGGCCGGCCAGACGGTCGGCTTTGGCGTAGGTCCCGTGGCGCTCCCCTATCTCGCCGCTGATCAGGTCCAAAAAGTCTGTGCCGCCGTCTTCATCAAGATTGATCTGGTGACGCACACCCGCAGGCGCGACCACGACATCCTCGCCGCTAGCCACTTTCGCCTCCTGTAGGGAAATCCAGTCGGCCACCAGATCGGCGACCTCCGTCACACGTGCATGACGTGCGGCTTCAATGCGTTCCCGCTCCTTATGGAGCGCATCTTTTTCCTGCACACCCATCGGATTCGAAATCGTGATGATCGGTTTCTCGTTTCCGCCTCGGGACTGCATGCCAGGGTCGGCGTTGTTATTAAAGTAGGCAAAAAACTCATAGTACTCTTTGTTGTTGATGGGGTCGTATTTATGATCGTGACACTGTGCGCACTCCATGGACAAGCCAAGCCAGACGTTGGCTGTGGTTTTCACGCGATCGACAATGTACTCAACGCGCAGTTCCTCAGGGAATGCGCCTCCCTCGTCCGACGTGGCGTTGTTGCGATTGAAGCCCGTGGCCAATTTCTGCGACGGGGTGGCGTCGGGAATCAGATCGCCGCCGAGCTGTTCCACCGTGAATTGATCAAAAGGCATGTTGCTGTTGTAGGCATTGATCACCCAATCGCGCCAGGGCCACATCGTGCGCGGACCATCAGCATGCATAACACTGCTATCCCCATAACGTGCTGCGTCCATCCATGCCAGCGTCATGCGTTCGCCGTATTGCTCTGATGCGAACAGGCGATCCACAACCGTTTCGAAGGCCGCGGGCGACGTATCGCTCAGAAAAGCATCCAGTTCAGCCAGCGTCGGCGGCAGGCCCGTAAGGTCAAAGGTCACGCGTCGCAGCAACTCGCGCTTCTGAGCTTGCGGCATGGGAAACAGCCCTGACTGACTTGCTCGGGCGAAAACAAAATGATCGATCGGGTTTTGAGACCAGGCGCGATGGGCGGAAGGCACCTTGGGCAGAGGCCCTTTGGCAGCGCCCAGAAACGCCCAGTGGTCGCGATATTCCGCACCGCTTTTCACCCAGCGTGTCAATAGCGTGATCTGATCTTGCGTCAGCGTTCGGTGTGACTCCGGTGGGGGCATCTGCTCGTCGGGGTCCGTCGACGTAATGCGCGCGATCAGTTCGCTATCCGCAAGGTTGTCCGGATTGATGGCCTGATGCCCTTTGTGAACGGCCGTGGCGCCAGCGTAGCTATCCAGACGCAGATGGGCCTTACGACCTTCCTCATCGGGGCCATGGCACGAAAAACAGTTTT
>JBLHHU010000174.1:0-7192 GCA_047615735.1 Kiritimatiellia bacterium
GTTCCTCTGAGGTTTCGGTTTTGCCCTTCCAGCGATACACACTGCTAATCGGCAGGATGTGCACGCAGGCGGCGATGCCCTCCGTGACCATCATGGCCGCCATCGCATCAGCGCGTTCACGCGTATCTACGGTCGTGTGCACAATGAAGTAACGTGATGCATCAGGCATGACAGGACCTACGAGTCAAAAAGTGGTGTCGACAGATAGCGCTCGCCGGAATCGGGCAGCACGACCACGATGGTCTTGCCTTCAAATTCAGGATGCATGGCGAGGCGTGCCGCCACGGCCGTTGCCGCACCACATGAGATACCGGATAGGATGCCCTCTTCACGCGTCAGTCGCAGCGCGTACTCAAAGGCTTCCTCATTGGTCACGGTTTCAACGCGGTCTATGATTGAAAGATCCAGCACGTCGGGAATGAAGCCAGCGCCGACACCCTGAATTTTGTGTGGTCCGGGCTTCAGCTCTTCGCCGGCAAGTGTCTGGCTAATGACGGGACTGTTTTCCGGTTCGACGGCCACCGACAACAAAGGCTGGCCGCGTACCTGTTCGAAGTATCGCGAAATACCGGTAATGGTTCCACCGGTGCCAACGCCCGAAACGAGCACGTCGACTTTTCCGTCGGTCGCGTCCCAGATTTCCTTGCCCGTCGTTTTCACGTGAACGTCCGGGTTGGCTGGATTCTTAAACTGGTTGGGCATGAAGTAGCGACCGGGACTTTCGTCGAGCATTTCCTGAGCGGTGCCGATGGCGCCGGGCATGCCTTTCGCGCCTTCGGTCAGAATAAGATTGGCACCGAACGCGCTGACGACCTTGCGGCGTTCCAAACTCATCGTCTCCGGCATCGTCAAGTTGACCTTGTAACCACGCGAGGCACCGACGAAAGCTAGCGCAATTCCTGTGTTGCCGGATGTTGGCTCGAGAATCTCCATACCGGGCTTGAGTAGGCCCTTCTGCTCGGCGTCCCAAATCATACTGGCACCGATGCGGCACTTCACGGAATAGGCAGGGTTTCGACCTTCAATTTTAGCTAAAACGGTCGTTTTTTTGCTGACAATACGCTGTAGTTTTACGAGTGGTGTTTCGCCAATAGCTAAAGAATTGTCATCGTAAAAACTCATAATTGCTCCCTTGGATATGTGTTAATAAACCCGCCTATCGCAATTCAATATACGCCGCCCGTGTTCCCTCGTCTACCGCAAAGCATGTGTCGAAAAGTAGGAATTCGCGCGTTTCCTAATCGTAATCCTGCTCACTACCATCCCATAGGCCACAGACAAGATTAACCACGGAGGACACAGAGGACGCAGAGATACGCCCCGATTACTCTTGATCGTGGCCGGAGACCATTTCTTCCACCGATTTGGCCCCGTGGAAGTGGAATTCGCCCGCTTTTAGGCGTTCGGTGTAATCGCCAAGACAGCGCACGGCGGCGCCACCGACGATCACGACAATGATCATGTTGGCCCAGAGCATCAGCCCTGCGCCGAGATCAGACATGTCACCCAATTCGCGGGTCGTTTCAACGAAAACCGAGCCCACGACAGCGAGCAGCAGAAAGACGAATTTGTACGGCAAGACCGTGCGCTTGCCACCCAGGTAGATCATGCCCTGCTCGCCGTAGTAGCTCCACGAGATCATGGTGGAAATGGCAAACAACCACGAGGCCAGTGTCACGAGCCATTTGCCCAGACCCGGAAACGCGCGATCAAAGGCGTGACTGGTCAAGCTAGCGCCGACGTAGTTTTTGTAGACGCCTTTCTCAGGAAGGCCGTCTGCCCCGAGAATCCAGTCAGCCCCTGCGGGTGCATCATCCCAGGCAATGGTTGTCGGGCGGCCTAGCTCATCCCCCTCAACGCGACCCATCAACTCTTTGTGCACGCGGCCCTCCCCTTCGGGGTTCGGTACGTCCACGACAACAAACAGCGTCGAGCCCACGGACCAGGAATCGGACGGTGGCAGTTCCGGCAAGGCATCCGTGCTGGTCGGCGCCACAAAACGTGTTTGCCCATTGTTGGTGATCAGTTGCAGCTCGCCCGCGAGCTCTCCTGTGGGACCGCGATTCCATGCGCCGGTTGAAAGGATGACGAGCGCGGTTAGGGTGCAGATGCAAATGGTATCAATGAACGGTCCCATACCGCCGACGACACCTTCGCGAGCCGGTTCATTTGTTTTGGCAGCGGAATGCGCGATGGGCGCGGAACCAAGACCGGCTTCGTTTGAGAACAGAGCGCGCTTAAGACCCCACGTGAAGGCCAACCAGGCGCTGGCACCCACGAATGCTCCGGTCGCCTCGACCGGCGAGAACGCACTCTTAACGACCAGTAACAGAATGCCCGGCAGATGCTGAATGTTGATCGCAAGGACGGCCAGACCGGCCGCCAGATAGAGAACACACATCAACGGGACGATACGCCCGGCCACACGGCCGATGCGTTTGATGCCGCCGATGATCACGAGTCCAACAACCACCGCCAAGACGATACCCGTGGCAACTTTGGGAACGCCGAAATAGTTCAGAGTTAAGTCCGCGACGTTCCAAGTCTGGAACATGTTGCCGCCGGCCATGGTCATGATGAGCATCGTGATGCAAAAGAGTGAGCCCGCGAAGCGCGCAAAAATTTTGGCGACACCGCCGCGCTGACCGAGTGTTCTGTCGATGACCCACATCGCACCGCCGTGTGGATCATCCGGGTCCGAGGTATCGCGATACATCATGGCCATTGTGATTTCGACCGTTTTGAGAGCCATGCCGAGGAAACCGACAACCCACATCCAGAAAAGTGCTCCGGGACCGCCAATCGAAATCGCGATAGCGACGCCGCCGATGTTGCCGAGACCGATGGTTGCGGACAACGCGGCCGACAGGGCCTGAAAATGGTTGATCGCGCCAGGGTCGCTGGGATCATCAAACTTGCCTCGTGTCACCGCAACCCCGTGTGTCAGGACTGTGCGCTGGGAAAATTTTGTCCATATCGTGAACACGATACCCGCCAGAAGCAGCCCGTAGAGTGTCCAAGGGCCCCACAATAGGCCATTCAACTTCGTAATCAGGTCCATGATGTATTGCATAGTGTGCCCCTTCGTGGTCTACAGGCTGGCTGAATCGCCCATTTATGCCCCAGCCGCCTTCAGAAGGCAAGTCAGGGCCGAAAGTAAGATTAACCACGGAGGTCTCAGGGGACGCAGAGGAGGAAAGAAATCAAGAGAATCGATTAAGCAGTTCGACTAGGTGTAATCGACCAAGGGTGGAGACGACGTATATGGATGACGTGCAGGGGCGTGTACTAGAACGGTGGCGTCCCGATCTTAAGTTGTCACTTTCCGATGCAGTCAAATCTCTATAGAAACCACCTTCCAAAGCAGATTCGACATCGTTCTTGGCAGTGGTCATGACTCTACAAGTGACAACCTATTTCAGGACGGGACCAAGGCGACCACACCGCCCAAGGCGACAATAATATACAGCATATGCCGCCCCCTATTCGAAGACCGGCAGTTGGTCCGGCGCAATGTCGCTGAGCAACGGTAAGCCTTGATCCTTGTCGGACAGGACGCCCTGCTGCGCGGGCCAGTTGATACCGATAGCCGGGTCAGACCACAGTATGCCGCGGTCGTCTTCGGGGTGATAGAGTTCGGTGCACTTGTACTGCACATCGGCGCGTTCGCTCAAGACCATGAACCCGTGCGCGAAGCCTTCCGGCACATAAAGCTGACAGCGGTTTTGCTCGGAGAGTTCGCGGCCGACCCATTTCCCGAAATTGGGCGACCCCTGCCGAATATCCACGGCGACGTCAAAGATGCGGCCCCAGATGACACTGATCAATTTGCCTTGGGCATGCGGCAGTTGATAGTGCAAGCCGCGCAATGTGCCTTGGCGTGAATGGGAATAATTGTCCTGAACAAAATGGCGGTCGATCCCGGCGTTCGCATAGCGCTGTTGATTATAGGTCTCAATAAAGAAGCCGCGTGCGTCTCCGAACACGTCGGGTGTAATCAGCAAGACTTCCGGAATTTCTGTCGGTTCACATTTCATAAGCGATCAGGCGTAGTGCTCCTCGATCCAGCGCTGATATTCGCCGGTACGCACCTGGTGCACCCATTCGGCGTTGTCGAGATACCAGTGAATGGTCTTGGCGAGACCTGTTTCGAAAGATTCTTTTGGCGCCCAGCCCAGTTCGCGTTCGATTTTGGAGCAATCAATGGCATAGCGACGGTCATGCCCGGGCCGGTCTTTCACATAGGTGATTAGCGAATCGCGCGGCGCGCCGTCGGGCAGCGCATCGGCCATTTCGTCGAGTGCTTTGCACATCAAATGGACGACATTGATATTCTGCATCTCGTTGCGGCCGCCAACGTTATAAACCTCGCCATCTTTGCCATTCTGCATAATCGACCAGATGGCGGTGCAATGATCGCGCACGTACAGCCAGTCGCGAACCTGCTTGCCGTCACCATAGATCGGCAGGGGCTGACCGTTCAGCGCATTCAACATGATGAGGGGGATGAGCTTTTCGGGAAATTGATATGGCCCGTAATTGTTCGAGCAATTCGACGTCGTGACCGGCAAGCCGTATGTTTTGTTGTAGGCGCGTACGAGATGATCCGACGAGGCCTTTGAGGCCGAGTAGGGGCTGTTGGGTTTGTAGGACGTCGTTTCCTTGAACAGCCCTTCGGCACCGAGGCTGCCATACACTTCATCGGTGCTAATGTGATGAAAGCGAATGAGTTTATCGCCCTGATCGCGTGCTGCCTGTAGCAGATTATAGGTGCCGATAATGTTGGTCTGAATGAATTCATCGGGGTGTGCGATCGAACGGTCAACGTGCGACTCAGCCGCAAAGTGACACACACTGTCAACGGCGTAGGTCTTGAAGACACTTGCGACCGCATCACGGTCCTGGATATCGCCCTTGATGAACACGTAGCGGTCGCCGTACGTCGTGGCGATGTCCTGAAGGCTCATGGGGTTAGCGGCATAGGTCAAGGCATCCAAGTTGATGATGCGTCCATCGAAGTCGGTTTCATCGAAGAGATAACGAATGAAGTTGAGGCCGATAAAGCCGCATCCGCCGGTCACCAATAAATTTTTCATGCGCATCTCGCTTCAGGGTGTTTCATGAGAGCCGTCCTAAAGCGTTGGAGTATAGCGTGGCGCTTACAGGATTCCCATTTCTTAATCGTAATCCTTCTCGTAATCATAATCGATTACGATTACGAGAAGGATTACGATTAAGAAATGCGGCTTTTTCGTGCCCAGTATTCGACCATGCGGGATGCTAGTGAGCAGGATTACGATTACGATTGGTTCAAATGACCCAAAACGCAGTTGCAGTCTAACGAGCGTATTCGGGTGAAGAGAATGCGTCTTGAATGCCGGCGGGGCCCGCCGGGCTCCAAAGGAGTCTCGATCCACCCGACAGGCTTCTTTCCGTCAGAATGCTTGGAGCCCGGTGGGCTCCGCCGGCAGCAGGGGTTGAGCCTCTCGTCGGCAGGCTGAGCTTGTGGCGTCGGTACTACGGCAACGGGATGGGTGCTTCGACCCAGGTGCGTCCGACGTAGTCGCTCATGGTGAAGGCCACCATGATGATGAACCAGATGAAGCCAGCGGAGGCAAACACCCAGATCAGGCGGTTGCTGTATTTTACATGCATGAAAAACAGCAGCACAAGGGTTGCCTTAAGCACGGCAATCGACACGGCCACGAAGGTATTTAGGTAGCCGAGGTCAACGAAGGCGATGCCCACCGTGACTGCGGTCAGAACCATCAGAGAGGCGAAAATTCGATAATAAATTTTTAGGGGTACTGCTTCACTCATGCGGAATGCCGTCCTATCAGATACAATAATGGGAACAGAAAGATCCATACGATGTCGACAAAATGCCAGTAGAGACCAACCAGCTCGACGGGTGTACTAAACTCTTTTGTAAAACGGCCCTTGTGATTAAGCACCATTAGCCAGATCAACAAACCGCCGCCAATGATCATGTGAGCGGCATGCAGCCCTGTCATCACGAAGTACAGGCCGAAAAACAGCTCCACGTTGGCCGGGTTGGCAATGCCGTGCCATTCAAAACTGTCACCGGGCACATTGTGATGCTCGATTTTGGCTGAATACTCGATGTATTTGACGCCCAAGAAGACGGCTCCAAGGAACAATGTCGCCAGCAAGAATTTGAAGGTCTTTTTCTGATGGCCTTCGTTGGCCGCATGCACGGCCATGGCCATAGTCAAACTACTGACAATCAGCACGACCGTGTTGAAACCGCCCAAACCGATGCTCAAATGGTGGCTGGCATCAACGAAGGCTTCTAGAAACTTCGACCGTGCGACGATGTAGCACATGAAGAGACCGCCAAACATCATCACTTCCGTCAACAGGAATGACCACATACCCAATTGGGCGGTGTCATACTGCTGTTTCAGGTCGATAAAGTGATCGGCCAGTGCGGGATGTTTAGATTCCGACGACGTGCTCATTAATGCGCTTCCTTCGCGTAGGCGTAAGCTTCTTCGGTAACGACTGGAATTTCATGGAAATTGTGAGGATCGGGCGGTGAATCGGCCACTTCCCACTCGAGTCCTTTGGCACCCCAGGGATTGCGTGACGCAATTTTTCCGTTTTTCAACGAATAGAGGAAATAGATCACGGGCAAGAGATAGCCGATGCCCAAAACCGATGCGCCAGCCGATGAAAGCACGTTCAGCGTCTGCCATTCAGCGTCGTAGAAATAGTAGCGGCGCGGCATGCCGAGCTGTCCGAGTACAAACTGTGGCAAGAAGGTCAGATTGAAACCCACAAATATAAGCAGGAATGAAATTTTGGCCCAAAACTCGTTGTACATTCTGCCGGTAATCTTGGGCCAGTAATAATGCAAGCCACCCATATAACCCATGATGACGCCGCCGACCATGACGTAATGGAAATGTGCCACGACGAAGTACGTATCGTGCAAATGCACGTCTATCGCCAGATTCGCGAGGAACAGGCCGGTTAGACCTCCAATCGAGAACAAACCGATGAATCCGAGCACATAGAGCATGGGTGTTTCCCAGGAAATCGATCCCCGGAACATGGTTGCGGTCCAGTTGAAAACTTTAATTGCCGAAGGAACGGCGACTATATAACTAAGAAACGAGAATACCATTCCGGCAAAAACGGACTGTGAGCTCAAGAACAAGTGATGGCC
>JBLHHU010000175.1:0-7178 GCA_047615735.1 Kiritimatiellia bacterium
GGCGGAGGACATGCCGGGTGTGAGGCCGCATTGGCCGCCGCACGCAGCGGGGCCAGAACGGCGCTTGTGTCCACCCGCAAGGCCGGTTTCGCCACGATGCCGTGTAATCCGGCCGTGGGCGGCATCGCTAAGAGCCATCTGGTTTTCGAGGTTGATGCCCTGGGCGGCGAGATTGCACGCAACACGGATTACACAGGAATTCAATTTCGCGTCCTGAACACCAGCCGTGGGCCAGCCGTACAATCGAACCGAGTTCAGTGCGACAAAATCGCATATCCATTACGGATGCAAACAGTTATAGAGAATACTGGTAATCTTGAGCTGATTGACTCACAGGCTGGTAGCATATGGATAGAGAATACCAAGCTTCGTGGCATCACGCTGGAAGATGGCTCAGAAGTCCCTGGGCAGACCGTCGTCATCACGACCGGAACGTTTCTCAAGGGTCGTATTCATATCGGCCACGACAACCGACCTGGTGGCCGTAATGATGCCGATTCGTCCGAGATGTTGTCCGATTCGTTCAAAGATCTTGGCTTCAATTTGGGTCGGCTGAAAACCGGAACGCCACCACGTCTTCATCGCGATAGTCTAGATTACAGTAAAATGGAGGCGCAACCCGGCGTGGATCCGGCGCCCTTCGTTTCCTACGCAGCGCAACTTGAAACTGAATTGTTCCACGTGGAACAATCCGAGCGTGAACGCATTCTCTCTGAATTGTTCCACGTGGAACAATCTTCTCCTGGATTACGCCCCTGGGCGCCGGGATCTGATCAAATGCCCTGTTTTGTGACGCATACGAATGATAATACGCATCAAATTATCAGTGATAACCTGAATCTCAGCGCAATGTACGGCGGCGGCATATCCGGCACCGGTGTTCGCTATTGCCCTTCGATTGAAGATAAAGTGGTCAAGTTCTCGGACAAGTCTTCACACCACGTCTTTGTCGAGCCTGAAGGGCGCGAAACCGTGAAGATGTATCCCAACGGCATCTCTAATAGTTTGCCCGAGGATGTGCAGGAAAAAATGGTACGCACAATACCCGGATTTGAGCGGGCGGAGTTTCTGGCTTACGCCTATGCCATTGAGTATGATTTTTCCGATCCGCGACAGTTATCACACTCATTAGAGACTCAGCTTGTCGAGGGGCTTTTCTTCGCCGGACAGTTGAACGGCACGACGGGATATGAAGAAGCGGCGGCTCAGGGCTTCATGGCTGGCATCAATGCCGCGCGCAAATCGCAGAAGCTCGATTCGCTCATTCTTTCTCGAAACGACGCCTATATTGGCGTCATGATTGATGATCTGGTCACCAAGGGTGTCGATGAACCATACCGCATGTTTACATCGCGTGCAGAGCGTCGCTTGATCCTGCGCCAGGACAATGCGCGCTTCCGTTTGTTGGATGCGGCTCGTTCGATTGGGGTGGCACCCGAGGTTTATCTACAAGATATTAACAAGCAATCTACGGCGGTCGCGGAAGAGTTCGCTCGACTGGATACCGTGCGTATTAAGGGCAACAGTTTGAAGCAGATTTTACGTCGAAACGACATGACCTATGATATCCTTGAAGGTGCTCGTTTGGACCTCCATCCACACGTCCGGCGCCAGGTGGAAATTCTGGTTAAGTATGAAGGCTACATCGATCGTGAAGAGCGTCTGGCCGGGAAGGCGCGCGACGCTGAAAAGGCGCATTTACCATCAGACATTGATTACCATGCTTTTCCTGCTTTGCGATATGAAGCCAGAGAAAAGCTTAACATAGTGCAGCCAAGTAGCTTAGGTCAGGCTGGCCGTATTTCTGGTGTCAACCCGGCTGACATTGCGATCTTGGCCGTGCTGTCAGAACGCGGCAATCTGCGTGAACAGTCGCTGGCAGCACTCGCCAAAACGCCTTAGAACCCATTCTATAGGGTGCGCGGCAGGCAATATTTCTACGATGGCTATGTATATGGACTTAAGGGTACTCAACCTACGCGTTCAGCTTGGGCGAAGCGTGCCGCACCAACAGTAAATCCTAAACAAAGAAGCTCGACGGAGTGTCGCACTCCACGCTTGGGTTAAAACGGCCCCTGGAGTTCGACACTCCGTGGAGCTTCTTTGTGTTGAAACTTCGTCTCCTTTGTTGAATAAGCCCTAAGCTTAACGATTACGTCGAGTGCCCTCAATTCAAACCGCCCAGTTGTTTAGCTATATCTGTTCTGGATTCATAACTACGTAGTGTGCTACGTAGTAAAAGCGGAGCGATCGGTGATTATTGGCAGCAGTGTGGTTTCGGCGCGAAAACGGGGCAGGGGAGGCTCTGGCGCGATTTTAAAAAAAAAGAATCAATAGCATCCCATAGGCCAAAGACAAGATTTACCACCCGCTACGCTTGAGTTCACAGAGGCACGGAGGAAAGATGACGAGAATCAGGCACCGGGGTATCTCGGCGCCTGATTCTCGTGAAATAAGTCACCTCGTTCTCTCCTCTGCCTGTCTCGCCGTAGCAAGCGAAGCGCGAAGGCGGATGCCTCTGAACCTCGAGCGTAGCGGGTGTGGGTTTTCTTCATCAAAGCCTTGAAATTCTGCAATGCAGCTTGGGTACATGGCGTCAGAAACATTAGGAAATACGCTTCTTGCCTAGCCAATTTTTGTCCCTATGGGATGCTAGTGAAAAAAAATAGAGAAATGTGGCCCTTAATCCTTAAATGGCCAATACTGCTCTCAGTGTTTGGCCTCAAAGTCCTATGTAGATTGCTCTTTACGGGGGTCAAGTTGAGCGACAAAAAGGGTGGGGAATGTCGGATTTTCGTTTTTTACCGACCTTTAATCAGAAGTGGGGCACGAAAATGTTCATCTTTTCAATTTTGCACTTGCCACGGGCGGCGAAATTTTGGTTCTATTCCGCTTTTATTTCTGCCTGAACGGTAATGCATAAGCACGTCTAAAGGACGTAATGCGGGGCATTCCTGAAGGATGGAGGCGGTGTCGCGGTGGCAGAGATGCGCTGCGTCATATTAATTGTTATTTTTGGAGTCGACTTCGGTGGCACAGGTATTTCCTAAGTGTTCAAATACGGTGGCAACTGCCAGCATTATAGGTGGCTTGGTTTTTATGGCTGCGCTTGGCGGAATTGCTGATCGCCTGAACCGTTCGCCCTGGTATTCGAACGCCAAGGTCGCCATCGAACAGACCGTGCCGTTCAGCCACAAACACCATGTGCAAGACATTGGTTTGGACTGTCGCTACTGCCACACGTCCGTTGAAGAATCTTCATTCGCAGGTATCCCACCGACAAAGACCTGCATGAATTGCCATTCTGAAATCTGGAAAGATGCGGACATCCTTGAACCTGTGCGCGAGAGCTATAAGAACAACACGCCACTTAAGTGGGTTCGCGTGCACGATCTTCCAGACTACGTCTATTTTGATCACAGCGTTCACATCAACAAAGGTATCGGCTGTGTGTCCTGTCATGGACGCGTTGATGAGATGCCCTTGATGTGGCGCGAAAACACACTTCATATGAGTTGGTGTCTAAAATGCCACCGTGATCCTGAGGAGCATGTGCGCCCAAAGGATAAGGTATTTGATATGACATGGCATCCAGATGCGGATGACCCGGATATTCGTGCACGCTTAATGGAAGAATACGACATTCAAGGTCGAACGAGTTGCTCAGTATGTCATCGCTAATAAAAACAACTGATATTCTTGATGTGTCCGCCGTCCGCCGTCGCTTGAAAAGCGAAAGCGGACGTAAGATGTGGCGCAGCATGAACGAATTGGCGGATACGCCTGCGTTCAATAAATTTCTAGATGTCGAATTTCCAGCCTCCGCTGGGGCCGAGGATGTCGACCGCCGTGATTTCATTAAACTGATGGGTGCCTCGATGGCGCTCGCCGGCGTGACGGGTTGTACCAAGCAACCTACCGAGCACATCATTCCTTATGTTAAGCAGCCTGAACAGCTGATCCCCGGACGCCCTCTGTTTTTCGCATCCGCGCTCTCAATGGGCGGATTCAGCAGTGGCGTTCTCGTGGAAAGCCACATGGGGCGCCCGACCAAAATTGAAGGCAACCCTGAGCATCCTGCAAGTCTAGGACGTTCGGACGTTTGGATGCAGGCGCGCATTCTGGATCTATATGATCCTGACCGATCGCAGGCGATCAGAGAAAATGCCCGTATTTCGACTTGGGACCATTTCCTTGCCCAACTGAAAAAGACGCTGGCTGCTCTCCCTGAAGGCGGCGATGGGCTTCGTCTTTTGACCGGCGAAATTTCTTCGCCCACGCTGGCCGCACGCATTGCTGCGCTGCTTGAGCTTTATCCTAAAGCCAAATGGCACACACACGAGCCGGTTTCCCATGACGCCGTTTACCAGGGCACAGAGTTGGCCTTCGGCGAGAAGCTCGACGTGAACTATAATCTAAAGAATGCTGATGTTATCGTCAGTCTCGACAGCGATTTCCTATATAGCGGTCCGGCAGCGCTGCCCATGGCCCGCGATTTTGCTGACGGACGCGACGTGAATGATCATCATGTCACGAAAATGAACCGCCTCTACGCCTTGGAGTGCACACCTTCGGTCACCGGATCCAGTGCCGATCACCGTTTGGCGCTCAGCCCGGGCGAGCTCGCCGCTTTCGCGCAAGACCTCGCATCACACGTCGGTGTTAAATTGCCTCACGCCGCCCATGGTCCTCACGAAAAATGGGTTTCTGCCATCGCGGATGACTTAAAGAAGCACAAGGGCCGCTGTGTGGTCATCGCTGGCGATCAGCAGCCCGCAGAAATTCACGCTTTGGCGCACGCCATGAACAGTGCCCTGGATGCAACGTCGCGCACCGTCAACTACATGGCACCGGTCCTTGCCCACGTCGCGGCCGGCGCGGATTCTCTGGCCTCGTTGGTGGCCGACATTGATGCTGAGCAAGTTAAAGCCTTGTTCGTTGTCGAATCAAACCCGGTTTACACGGCACCTGCTGAACTCAACTTCGTTGATGCGTACAAGAAGGTGCCGTTCCGTATGCATCATGGATCGCATGAAGACGAGACCGGCGTGTTGTCGCACTGGCACATTGATGCTGCCCATTCGCTTGAATCCTGGGGCGATGGACGTGCCTTCGACGGTACGGCGTCTGTGACCCAGCCATTGATCGAGCCTCTTTACGACGGTAAAAACGCCATTGAAATTATAGACGCCCTCGTTGGCAAACCCGGCATTCCAACGTATGAGGCTGTAAAGTCGCATTGGGAAGGTGAGCTCGGAACTGTTAGCTTCCTCGCATCTTGGAAAACAGCAATTCATGACGGCGTCATCAAGGGCACTCAATTTAAAAACGTCAAACCGAAGAACGCGCTCAACGGCGACGCCGTTGCCGGTGCGATTGCCGCTCTGCAGCATGAAGGCGATACGCTCGTGCTTCGTCCTGACCCCTGTGTTTGGGACGGTACGTTCTCAAACAGCGGCTGGATGCAGGAATTGCCTAAACCTTTGAGCAAGCTCACGTGGGACAACGCCGCGCTCGTCAGTCCGGCCTATGCGAAAGAGCATGGTTTGGAGGATGGCAACATGGTGACCGTGGCCGTCGACGAACAGTCGGTGAACGCCCCTGTGTGGATCGTTCCCGGACATCCGCGCCATACCGTAACGCTTCATCTCGGATACGGCCGTGAAGCCGCAGGTCGAATTGGATCTGGCGTCGGTGTCAGCGCCTATGCCTTACAGACCAACGCCGATCGCTGGAGTCGCGCCGGTGTGACGCTGACGCCCACAGGTCAAAGCATCACGATGGCGGGCACGCAGGATCACCACAGCATGGAAGGACGCAATTCCGTCCGAACCGGCAGCTTGGATCAGTTTAAAAAGAACCCCAAGTTTGTTCACGAGATGGATCACCACATGCCCGGTACCGGTGATACCTCGCTATACAAGCACTTTAAGTATGACGGCTACAAATGGGGCATGGTCATCGACCTCAACAGTTGCCTCGGTTGCAATGCCTGCACAACGGCCTGCCAAGCGGAAAACAATATCACCGTGGTCGGCAAAGATCAGGTGTCCCGCGGCCGCGAAATGCATTGGATCCGCGTCGATCGTTATTACGAAGGCGACCAGGAAAACCCCGACGTCCATCATCAGCCCGTGGCTTGCACACATTGTGAACAAGCACCCTGTGAAGTCGTCTGTCCGGTCGGTGCCACCGTGCACAGTGACGAAGGTCTCAATGATATGGTGTACAACCGTTGTGTCGGAACGCGCTACTGTTCCAACAACTGTCCTTACAAAGTGCGCCGATTCAATTTTTACCATTACAACGACGACATTTCCGAAAGCAAGAAGCTGATGCGCAACCCCAACGTCACCGTGCGCATGCGCGGTGTCATGGAAAAATGCACCTACTGCGTGCAGCGTATCAATGCCGCTCGCATCACGGCGAAAAATGCAGGTCGCAAAATTCGCGACGGCGAAATTCGCACCGCGTGTCAGCAGGCTTGTCCGACAGGAGCGATCACCTTTGGCGATCTGAATGATCCTAAGAGCAAGGTCACACTGTTGAAGGCTCGCGAAACCAATTACTCGCTGTTAGGTGAGCTCGGCGTACGTCCGCGCACCACCTATCTCGCCAAGATCAAAAACCCGAACCCGGCTTTGGCCGGCGCCGCACCTGCCGGCGACCAAGAACATGACCATCACCATGGCTGATCAGGCACCACAGGATAATCAAGACGAGAACGTGCTTCTGCGCGGGAATTACGACTACGAAACCGTAGGCGCGAAAATTTCCGACGTCGTGCTCACCAAGACGCCGCCCAAACAATGGTACCTCGGGCTCGGCGTTGGCTTTCTCTTGCTGATGATGTTCCTCTTTTCGGCGATGGTTCTGCTTGTCCGCGGTGTCGGCGTTTGGGGCTTGAACGTGCCTGTTGCGTGGGGCTTCGCCATCATCAACTTCGTTTGGTGGATTGGTATCGGCCATGCAGGGACCTTAATTTCCGCCGTTTTGCTGCTTTTGAATCAGCCTTGGCGCACATCGATCAACCGATTTGCAGAAGCCATGACCCTCTTTGCCGTGGCTTGTGCCGCCATGTTCCCGCTTTTGCATCTTGGGCGTATCTGGGTGTTTTACTGGCTGATGCCCTATCCGAACACCATGGGTCTCTGGCCACAATTCCGTAGCCCGCTGGT
>JBLHHU010000176.1:0-7176 GCA_047615735.1 Kiritimatiellia bacterium
CAAATCAATTGTGTTAACTCAGCCAGCGTCGCCAGCACCAACATCATCATCTTCGGCAGACGCATCACTATTCGGATCGCCGCCATCCTCGTTTTCTTCAGGCGCATCTTCTTCAGGTGCATCTTCTTCAGGTGCATCTTCATCGGGCGCACTATCAGGTGTACTCGTCCCAGAACTTGCAGACTTCGATTTGGCAATCGTGCGCCATTTACGAATATTGAGCTTATGCTTTCCCGAGGGATAGAGTTCTAAATAGCGATTCGCGATGTCGTGTGCGTCTTCCCAGTGCCCACCCGTGATCAAGAGATCGACGCAACGCTCAAAACCATCATCCAGATGGGGCCGAACTTTAGGATCGGAGGCATCGCCGGTTTCCACGAGCAGCAGATAGATGCCGATGGCCTCACCCATATACGTCTTGGCTTCATCCGGTTTACCATAGCTGTCGGCGGCAGCGGATTTCAATTCTAAGATGCGGCCAACGCCAACATCCGACATCGCGCGCCCTTCGGGCGAATTGAGGTATTTCCGAACAAGATTCATGGCGTCAACGCCCTTATTAAAAAGTTCGAAGCGCTTGTCTGCGTCGGCTTCCTTGTTAGCCACTTCGGCGTAGCCGCCGCTCAGTAACATGGCAATTTCGACCGTTCGGCCGGTTTTGGGATATTTGACGAAGATTTCTTCGAGGGCCGCAACGCCTTCAAGGTGGCGATCCATGGCAAGCAGGCAACGTCCCTTGCCCAACAAGGCCGGCTCAACCAGACTGCGTTGGTCTGGGGTTGCTTTGGCGAGCACCTTTTCGAAGCCCTCCAGAGAGATTTCATATTCCTCAGCGATAACCAACTCATTCGCGGCGCGCAGAATTTCGCTCGGGCGATAGTTCCCTTCGCCAGAGAACATTTCCTTAAAGACCTTGATGGCGCGCTCACGCCTTCCGATCTCGAGCAAGCTCATGCCCAGACGGAAATCAACATCTTCAGCCTCTTTGCTTTCCGGGTATTTTTTCTTTAGCTGGTCAAAAACGGCCTGAGCCTGATCCGGTTTCTCGAAAATGGTGTAGAGGGTTCCGGCCTGCATCAGGGCGGGTGGGGTGAAACTCGATTCAGGGTGGGATTTTGCCAACTCGATATAGGCCTTGAGTGCGGCGGCCTTATACTTTGCATTCGAACCGCCATCCTTGGGGACATATTTGCTGTAGCAATAGGCCTTATAGAATTTAGCGCCTTCCAACATGCTCATGTTGGCCGCCTTCTCTTCTTCGTTTAAGGAATAGGTCGCCATGCCATCGCCCTTGAGCCGGGTCTCAATCTCCGTGTAACGCTTGATGGCTGCGCCGTAATATTTTTTATCCAAGGCGCGATAGGCCGACGCCATGCGGTACAAGCCCTTAATCAGGCGATGCCCGGGCCGATCTTCTTTGGCCACTTCCTGGTTAAATAGTGCCAGGGTTTGAATCTGCTTGGCATTTTCGCCGAGCTTCGAATAGCAGAAGGCCTTCTGCTGCAAAGACTTAAAGAACAACGGGGTCCCTTGTTGTAGGGCAAGCACGCGATCGTAGTAGCTGATGGCATCGTCATATCGCTCCGCAAAGGCCTGCTCATCGCCGAAAGACGACAACAATAGCGCCGTGCGTGGGTGCTCGGGGAAATTATCAAAAAAGGTATTGTAAAGGTATTGCTTAACATCGTTCTTTTTGCGGTCGCCATAAAGCGTCGCCATCCGAAGGATCGAGTCTCCCGCGGGTCCCGATAGTTGCTTATTCATACCATAACGATTGGCCAAGTGGCCCAGCGCCATGCGCGCGTACATATCGTTGTTCGATTCCATGTAACACTCGGCCAGACCAGACAGCGCGATCGGCGTGTTCTGGTCTTCTGGGAAAAGCGTCAGAATGTTCAAATAGACGTCGGCGGCCTCGTCATACTGATGCTGATTCACGAGCACACGTGCGTTGCCCAACTGAGCCTGCTGAACTTTCGCCCACTGATCAGACGTCACCCGGAATTTCACCGTCTGGCCCAAATCGCGTTCAACGGTGAGGCGAATTTCCTCAACGCGGCGACCTGCATCCGCGGCCCAACTGGTGGCGGGGTAACGAATGAAGACATTGACAAGATGCTGCATGGCGCCGAGGACCGTCTTACCCTTGGCGTTTTTGCCGCCTAGCAACATACTGGACGCACGACCGGTTTCCCCAGCTTCGATCTGCTTCTTGGCCTGCTCGTGCAACACTTTGCCCAGCAGGAAACGACATTGAGCGACAGGACTGAACTTGTCGAAGTTAAGCCCTTCCTGCAGCGCAATCTCTTTTAGATTCTTATCGATATCGATC
The DNA here is from genome assembly GCA_047615735.1 of Kiritimatiellia bacterium. GTDB lineage: Bacteria > Verrucomicrobiota > Kiritimatiellia > UBA8416 > JAIOPI01 > JAPKCZ01. The sequence continues at coordinate 2,333 of JBLHHU010000176.1, forward strand.
AAATCAGATTTGTAATCCTCGAAAATCTGCATCGCGCCTTCGACATCGTCCTTGAGCATCATGCCGTGTGCCTTGAAAACGATGGCCTTCCCGAACCATAGATCCCGAACCCAGAGCAGATCATCAGCAATCTTGTCCGCCTGTTTAAGATAAGCGTTCATCTTCTCGCCTTTGCTTTCTTCGGCAAGGCGAAGCAAAATTTCAGCAAGGTCGGAGCTCATCTGGCGCTGTACGCCCTTCTCCGGCTTGGCCTTCAAGGCAGCCTTATAAGCGTCAGCCGCCCCGTCCAGATCCCCCAAAAGCAGCAACATCTGCGCAAACTTGTAAGCGGAATCGAGGTAGAACGCTCTCACGTTGGCGGGCGGAGCACCTGCGTAACGCTTAAAAAAGGCAGCGTAGATTGTTTTGGCATTCTCATACTTGCCATGTGCATAAAGTCCGTCGGCCTTGGCCAGCTTCATCGTCCAGACGACGTCACCATTCTGATCAGGCAGACTACCGATAATAGTATCGATTTCGTCCCATTTCCCCGTCTGGCCAAGCAACTTGATACGTGGAACGTGGAAGCGCGGATCGTTACCAACCTTTGAAAGCACCTTGGCGGAGTAATCGGGCATGCCCAATCGCGTCAATCCATCCGCATACTCTGCGAGCTCCTGGATCTCAGCATCGGTGAATGCGGCATGTAGACGCGGCACATGAAACAGCCCGAAAAGCACGATGCATACGCCACAACAACGCCATCCGGCCGACCGTCTATAAAATTTAAAAACGTTTCGCATGCTTGCCTCATTACTACATTGTTCACAATGGGGTCAATTGGATTTGCAATCCTGCCACAGAATTCGGCGCAATACCAATACACATTTAAGAACGCATGCGGAACACGATTTGTTAGCCCCTTACAGCGGCCATTCGAGCCCTCATCGTCGATCAGCCCCAAAAGGCGGCATCTGTCGTCCGTCGTGGATCTACGAAATTCTCGCTTGTGTTTTATGAATACGATTCATACTCTGTATGATTAGATTGAGAAATCAACCCTTTGTGCTCGCTAACAACCGAGCCTGGCAGCCGTTGAGGAAAATAACGTGGCGATTTTTATAAGAATACTGACGATCTTTTATTTGATTCTGAGCATCGTCTCCTTTGGACTCGGCTCAATGCTTTTCGCACGCCGCGAACTGCTCAAGGGCCGCACCCAGAAACTTGAGGCCACCTTGATCGAGGTCGCCGCCTTTATTGAAGAAGAGAACGCTCCCGAAATCGGCAACGATTTTAAAGGTCGCGATGCCTCCGACGTGACGGCACAGGAATTGCCCGAAAGCGAAATCGAGTTCGACAGCTTCTGGGAAACGTACGACTTCCGCCTCGAAGACCAGGAACGCCCGCTGGTGAACCTCGGCACCAAGCGCGACGCACTGATGGCCTACTACAAACGCGACTTCACCGGCAAGATTGAGCGCGACCTCAACACGGGCTACCCCATCATGACCGGCAAGGGCACGATGCACGACTTGCTGGAAGAATTTAAAGAACGTGTCACGAAGCAGCACACGCGACTGAACCTGACGCGCCAGCAACTCACCGTGCTGCGCGAAGAAACAGAATCTGCGATTGCCGAGCTTAACGAACGTAAAGTCACGCTGCGCGGCAAACTGGCCCAGATCGTTTCGCTGAACAACACCATTTCCGACCTGAACTCGCGCATTGCCGATCTCCAGGGCCAAATTTCCGATCTTCAGGGTCAGGTTCGCGGCCTGCAGGATGACGTTGCCGTGCGCGACGAAAACATCCGCAAGCTGGAAGAAGACATTAAGATCAAAGATGAGCGCATCGTCGGATACAAAGACGAAATCGAAGAACTTCGCACCGCTATCGCCAACCAGGGTGGCGGCGGAGGCATCGATGCTGGCGGTCGCGGCGTCGACCGTCGACACATTGAGCCAGGACGAAAAGGTATCGTTGTCAGCGTCAACGCAGAATGGGGCTACGTCGTCTTCGAGGCGGGCGAAGACTTTATCGGCGAGCTCGACACCATCAACCGCACCCTGGAACGCCATCTGGAAGCTGGCGACATTCCTTCTGTACCAACGGTCGAACTGCTCGTCAAACGAGGCAAAACCTTCAAGACATTCGTCAGTAAAGTACGCCTGCGCCAACTCGACCGCGACAACAGCCTCGCTGTCGGCGACATCATGACAGACTGGCAGCAGTCCGAAATCAAAGTCGGCGACGTCATCTTCTATTAATCCCGACTTCGCGACGGCACGCTTATGACGACTGACCACACCAAAACGCAACGCCCTTCAATGTTTCGCACACGTTGCGCCCTTGCCGTTTTTGCCGTCATCTCTCTGGCCATGACGGGTTGCACAACGGTGGAATCCGACATGCCCTGGAATGCGCCACCAAGTTGGCAGGGAAGCCCCAGCATTCCGGGTCTCAACGGCGGCGGCAGGTAATACAGCCCTTACGGCCGTACTAGCTTTTTTCAGCGCCAGTGCCTACTCCGACGCACGCAGCCAGATGTCGCCAACGCCCGTCGCTTCGTAGCGGTTCGTGACAAAGCTGTTCACGGCAGCACTTAGTGAGCGCACGCCTTGATCATAAATGACGAGCTCCGGCGGCGCGGACGTCAGAACCTGCATCACACGCGCCCCTTTGTCTTCATCGTCGAGCACCCGCAGCATCCCGTCGTGCAAAAAGAAATAACGATAGGCATGGGGACGAAAAACAGCACAGCCACGCCAGCCGGTCAGCACGGTGTCGTTTGGCGTCGAGAGGTGCATGATGGCTTCGAACTCTGTCCGCATGGGGGTGTTGCGCGTGCGCGCAAGCGCATCGATTTGCGCCAGAGGCATCGCGAGGCAGACAAGCAACAGGACAGCCACCGGTCGACGCGCCACATCTGAGATATGAACGAGGTAAAGCAACAGAACCGTCGGTGCAATCAAAACCAAACTGGCCGACAAGCGTTGCATGAGCAGAACCGTCAACACCACCACAGTGCCCATGAACCACAACTGACGCGCACGATCAGACCGTCGACTCGCCCCCGAAACAAGCACGGCGGCGCCAGCGCCCCAGAAAAACGCTTCACCCATAGCCGCTACAGCCGGTCGGCCATCGCCCAGCACACGCTGCACCGCAAGCGCCATGACGGCGGCACCAAGTGCAGCAGCCATACTGAGAAGACGCCCCCGACGCGACCCGGCGTCGACCCGACAACGCGTTACCGTCCATAGTAAAACGCGGCCAAAGTCCTCGAGAACACCAGCAGCGAAATACGCCCACAGGGGGAAAAGCGGCAACAGATATTGCGGCCAGGGCACCGGTATGACGAACCATCCAACAACAAGTGTTGCCGCCGACCCAGCAATCAGCGCAATGCTCCCGCCCGCACGGCTACGCCACAGGGCCCGCAAAAAACCCACCAGTCCCAGCAGGAAAATAAAAGGGTTCTGCTCAATAAACTCGCGCAAATAGACCGACGGCAACAGTTCCTGCGGCCAGCCGACACTCATGACAATCACATTATGCACAAAACCATCCAGCGCACCTTGTGCGGCGAGCAGCGGCAGCGAACACAACAACGGCACCAACGCGCAGCTGCCCAGAATCAGTGGCGCAAGCAGCGCTTTGCCGAATCGCGCCATACCGAGTCGCTTCACGCAGGCCCAAAGCAAACCGAGACAGAGCCCGATCAGGCCGAAGGCCAATTTCGGCGTAAAAAGAAAGCCTAAGCCGAAAACCACGCCCGCCAACGCATATCGCCTCAGCTGCTCACGCTTGAACGCCACGAGCGAGAGATAGAGACCGCCCATCCAACAAAGCAGCGCCGGAACATCAGGACGGATTTCGAGCGACTTTTGCAAGAACAACAGCGTCCCCGACAACAAGACAAGACTCGTGATGGCGGTTTGGGCGCCAGCCTGAAGACGCAAGGCACGATAGGTTATCAACAAGGCCACGGCACACAGCACGAACATCAACGCGCGCGCCGCCAGAACCGTACCCCATTGATGGCCACCCAAATGCACAAGCACACTCAACAGCCAGGGCGATCCGGGTGGATGGTGCTCATAGTAGTCACGATAAGGAACCTGCCCTTCTGACACACAATAGCCGCCGTGTAAGTGCTGAAACTCATCCGGGTCGAATCCGCGATTCACCATCAACGGAAGACGCGCAAGAAGAAGCACCAGCACGATCAGAAAAACGACGCTGTGCCAGATACGATCGGTTTTGAATGCCGCTTTAAACATGTCGATGATACTATCGGCGCATGCCTGTCAGGACCAGCAAGGAATATCGTCACATGCGCTGGCTGATTCCAGCCGTGTTTCTTAGTACGGGAATTGCCATTGTACGACTCAAGCAACCGATGCAACAAACAAGCACACAGAAGGTCTCGAGCGCACCAACGACATCCGACCGTCTCGACCAGTTCGGTCCATCGGTGCGGCAGCGCTGGGCACCCTATTTCGAAGCAACGAAGCTAAGCTATCCACCAAAATCCCTAACCCTGATTGGCATCAAGGACAGTCGAATACTGGAGGTCTGGGCCAGCGACGACGCCAAAACGTTCAGCCACATTCGCGATTGCCCGATCCTTGGATCCAGCGGCGGACCCGGGCCCAAACAGCGCGAGGGGGATCGCCAAGTGCCGGAAGGGTTATATCGAATCACCGCCCTTAACCCCAACAGCAGTTACCACCTCTCCTTACGCATCGGGTATCCGAATGCATTTGATCGTGATCAAGCGCAACGAGAAGGGCGCACCAGCCTCGGCGGCGACATCATGATTCACGGCGGCAGGGCCTCGATTGGCTGTCTGGCCATGG
>JBLHHU010000177.1:0-7152 GCA_047615735.1 Kiritimatiellia bacterium
TGTCCGGCAATCGCGGTGTTGCCCAGGCCGTGGCGGAGGGGCGCATCGCCTTCGGGTTGACCGACACCGATGACGCGTTGGCCGAGCTTCAGCGTGGATCGCCTGTGCGCATTGTTTATCCTGACACCGGCCCTGATGATGTTGGTGTCCTTTTTATCCCCAACACGCTTGCCGTCATGCAGGGTGCTCCGAATCCCGAAGCGGCGCTGTCTCTGGTGAACTATCTCTTATCACCCGAGGTTGAAACAGCGCTTGCCCGTTCGGCTGCGGGGCAGATTCCGCTCAACCCTGCTGTAACCACGGCACTGCGCGTGAAGTCGCCTCGGGAAGCTAGGGCGATGGATGTTGATTTCGCTGCGGCGGCAGCCGTGTTCGCATCCGCGGCCGAATTGGTTCAGGAACGTTTCCTCGAATGATGTCGTTCGGGCGATGCACTATTGTCCGTATTTGCGTGCAACGTGCCTGTGTGGTGTTGGGGCTCGGTCTTTGTGTTGTTCCGTTGCTCGTCATGCTTGTTCTTCTGTTTCGCGACCAAGGGCAATGGTCCTGTGTGGGACTGATTGAACTCATCACGCAACGCGAACGCTTGACGCATCTGCTGCTGAACAGTTTGCAGGTGGTCGGGGTCACGGTGGGCGTGGCACTTCTTTTCGGCGTGCCCTTTGGTGTCCTCATTTTTCGTACGGCTTTTCCGTTTCGTCGCTTTTGGATGGTGGCATGTCTGGTGTGCGCGTGTTTGCCGGTGTATGTCACGGCCACAGGTTGGATGGCCCTGTGGGGTATATTGCCGATGATGCACAACACGTGGGCGGCGGGCTGGATTCAGGGCGTGGCCACCATGCCGATGGCGAGTCTTATTGTTGGCGCGGCGAGTTGCTTGGTGGATCCCGATCTTGAGGATGCTGCCCGTATGGATGCGCATGGTGCGGTTGCCGCGTTGCGCGTGCAGGCCCCCGTGTTGGGATGGGGCATTGCGATGGCGGCCCTTGGCGTCATGGTCCTTGCGTTATGGGATGTGACGGTCACGGATATCCTCATTATTCGCACGTTCGGCGAGGAAGTGTTTACGCAGTTTCAATTGGGTGCGGGGGCGTCGCGTGCGCTGGCCTTGGCGCTCCCGACCCTTGCGCTCGCAGGTGTGGCGTGTGGCGGGCTGGTTTGGGTTGGGCGTCGTGCCAGTGCTGTTCCCTTGATGGCGCGCCTGCGCAGCCCGCGACTGTTGCCGCTTGGTGTATGGCGCATTCCCGCCTTGTTGCTATGTGTTGGCTTAGGTGTACTTCTGATGGGGGTGCCGTTCTGGGCGCTGCTGAAAGATTTGGGGTCGTTGGCTGCGCTGACCGCGGCATGGCGGGTGGCGTCGACGGAGTTGCTTTATACGCTGACCGTGACGCCGTTGGCGGCGTTGCTGACCTTGGCGCTGGCGCTGCCCTTGGTCTGGCGGATGGTGCACTACGCGCGCTGGCGCTTCGCGCTGGCCACGTTGCTGGTGGTGTGGCTCTGTGTGCCGGCGCCAGTTGTTGGGATTACGCTGATTTACTGCCTGAACCAGCCCGTGCTGGACGGACTGCTCTATGACACGTGGGGTGCTGTGGTGGTGTGCCACACGTTAAGGGCGCTACCGTTTGTTGCGCTGGTGCTCCTGCCCGCCGTCGCGCAGACACCGCGTGACGTGCGTGACGCCTGTGCGGTTGATGGGGTGCCGGCCGCGAGCCTGTTTTTTCGTGTCATCCTTCCCATGCATTGGCGCAGCCTGTTGGTTGGTTTCTGTGTTGCCTTCGTGCTTTCCCTGGCGGAGTTGGGGGCGACGTATCTCGTGATTCCACCCGGGAAAACGACGCTTAGTGTGCGTTTTTTCACGTTGATTCACTACGGTGTTTATTCTGATGCGGCAGGGCTTTGCCTCATGCTTAGCATGATCGTGGCGTTCGTTGCTGGAATCCCGGCCCTGCTTTTGTTGCCTTTCCGCGCTAGGCCTTGCGGGCCCGCGGGATCAAACTAAAACGCATTAAATCGACTTTGGGCTTCCAATTTTCGTAAAAGAAGGGCATTGTCACGGGCTTTTTGAGCATTTTAACGATAGTCGGACGCAATTAAAGCGCACGCCGACGACGATGAAGCCCGCGAGGTTGTCACCAGACGCCATTGAGACCTCCCGTTTAACACCAGAAGGATAACGAAATGAGTAGTGATCTGAGCAAAATCCGGAACATCGGTATTTCCGCCCATATCGACAGCGGAAAAACGACCCTGACCGAACGCGTCCTGTTTTACACAGGCAAAATCCACAAGATTGAAGAGGTCCGAGGCGGTGGCGATGGCGCGACCATGGACTTCATGGAGCTTGAACGCGAAAAAGGTATTACCATCACCTCTGCGGCGACGACCGTGCACTGGGGTGACAACCAGATCAACATTATCGACACCCCCGGGCATGTCGACTTCACTGTCGAAGTCGAACGCTCCCTGCGCGTGCTCGACGGCGCTGTGTTGGTGCTGTGTGCCGTTGCCGGTGTGCAATCCCAATCCATCACGGTTGACCGTCAGATGAAACGTTATGGCGTGCCGCGTCTGGCGTTCATTAACAAAATGGACCGAACGGGCGCGAACCCAACGAACGTCGTCAAATTGTTGCGCAGCAAACTTAAACTCAACGCCGTCGCCATGCAGATTCCAATTGGCTCCGAGGCTGATTTTATTGGTGCTGTGGACTTGGTTACGATGAAGGCGATGATCAATGATGGGGAACAGGGCGAGAACATCCTCACAAAAGAGATTCCTGCCGAGCTCGTGGATGAGGCTCAGGCCGCACGTGCCGACATGCTCGAGTCGTTGTCCATGTACGACGACGACATGGTCGAACTGCTTCTTGAAGAGCAGGACATTCCAGATGATATGATTCACGCTGCTGTTTCGAAGGGCGTGCGTTCGCTCGAACTGGTGCCCGTTTACATGGGCACTGCTTTCAAGAACAAGGGCGTACAGTTGCTCATTGATGCGGTCTGCCGTTACCTGCCGTCGCCACTTGACGCTGCCCCCATGCGTGCAAAGACGGTTGGCAAAGAGGATGAAGAAGTCCTTTTGAAGCCTGACCCCGCTCTGCCACTCGTCGCGATGGCTTTTAAGATCACCGAAGAACAGTTTGGTCAGCTTACCTATACACGCGTGTATCAAGGGACGCTACGCAAGGGTGATACCGTATTTAATGCGCGTTCTGGAAAGAAAACGCGCGTGGGACGACTTGTGCAAATGCACGCCAATGAGCGTGTTAACATCGATGAAGCTGGCCCGGGTGAAATTGTCGCCATGATCGGCGTGGACTGTTTCTCGGGGGACACGTATCACGGTAGTGGCGTCGCTGTAACCTGCGAATCCATGTTTATTGCTGATCCGGTTATCTCGTATTCCGTGTCTGCCTCCGAATCAGATAGCGTTGAAAAGCTGGGTGAAGCACTGCAGCGTTTCATGAAAGAAGACCCAACCTTCAAGGTCGCCACGGATGAGGAAAATAATGAGATCATTATTTCCGGCATGGGCGAGTTGCATCTCGATGTTTACATTGAGCGAATCAAGCGTGAATACGGTGTGAATGTTGACGTTGGTCCGCCGCAGGTGAACTATCGTGAAGCGATCACGAAACCGGCCGCTTTTGATTATACGCACAAGAAGCAGACCGGTGGTCGTGGTCAGTTCGCTGCGGTCATGGGGCAGATTGATCCAATTACGGATGAGGATGGTCAGGCGACGGCTGACGACTTTGAGTTTATTAACAAGATCAAAGGCGGCAACATTCCTAGTGAGTATATTGGCGCCTGCGAAAAGGGCTTCCGTGACGTTATGGACAAGGGCCCGCTGGCGGCCTATCCCATGGTGGGTGTCTCGGTGAGTTTGATGGACGGCAAATACCATGACGTTGACTCCAGTGACTTGGCTTTCCGCCTGGCATCGCGTCAGGCCATGAAACAGGCTGTGTCGCGAGCCAACCCTGCGTTGCTTGAACCGATCATGAAGGTGGAAGTCGAAACGCCTGATGAATATCAGGGGTCCGTCGTTGGCGATTTGAGCAGCCGTCGTGGCGTCATTATCAGTCTAGACGCTGGCGATGATGTGACCGTTGTCAACGCGGCCGTTCCGCTGGCTCAAATGTTCGGTTACTCAACCGCCGTTCGATCAATGACAACCGGCAAGGCCACGTATTCAATGGAATTCATGAATTACGGTCAGGTGCCAGCCTCGCTGCAGGCCGAAGTCATAACGAAGCGTCTTGCGAAACTTAAAGAAGACGAAGACTAAACCCTGTATTCTTGCCGTTGCCTGGTTTCCAGTCTGCGGATGGCTCTGTGTTACCCGAAAGGAACGTCATGAAAACATTGTCTTGTTTGGCAAGCGTACTGGTCGTCGGTGGCCTTGTTACTGCCGCCGTCGCGGCAGGCCCTGGCGGCCGTCACTCTATTGGCGGTGGCGCGCACTATCACAAAACGGTCGATGACGTTAAAATCAACGACATCGATAGTGATGGTGTCGGCTGGTACGGCGTTTATCAGTATCGCGGTAGCCAAGCCGGTGCCATTGAGTTCGACTTTGAGTTCATGCCTGACAATTTCGGCGGCGCGACCAACGACGTTTACGCTCCACAGATCTACCTGATCTCAGGAAAAGGCCTCTACGGAGGTGTCGGCATTGGTTGGCTCTATTCGGACAGCGAGTGGGCCGACGATCCGTTCTACGCCCTTCGCGTGGGCTTCAATCTGGAGCTTGCCTCTGGGGTCTTTCTGGATATCAACGGTAATTACCAGTTTACGAAGTGGGACACGGATATTACGCGCGACCTTGATACGGACACCGTGACGCTGGGTGCTGCGCTGCGCATCGACCTGTAATCGCAGGGCCGGAATCGGGTCTGCGTTGACAATGAGGCGCCGTGGGTGTTCAAATCGACATATTGGGGCCGAGCTTGCTCCAAGGGTGTCATCATTCTTTGTTTTTTAATTAAAGGGGGGAACTCCAATGAATCATATTGTTTCAAACGAACAGGCCGCGTATTTTCGTGAACACGGTTACGTTGCTGTGCCAGGCTTTTTCAACGCGCGTGAAGTGGCTGCGATGCAGGCCGAAGTCATACGCTTCAAAGCGCAGGGCTTGGTGTCGAACGTCGCCACGGATGAAGATGGCGAGACCACGTCCACTACAAAGCAGAACCTGCAATTGCTTCCGATTCACAAGCACAGTGATCTGTTTCGTGCGCTTCCTTTTGAACCGTTCGTCATTGAGGCGGTCAAGTCGATGATCGGTGAGCCCTATCGCCTGCACTTGGATCAGATGTTTTTGAAGCCTGCTAAGAATGGCTCGGGAACCAACTGGCATCAGGACAACGGTTATTTTCATATCGAAAACCCGATGATGGGCACCGCTATGTGGATTGCCGTCCACGACGCGACGCGTGAAAATGGAACCATCAGCGTTATCCCGGATTCTTTCGCCGAGGCTCTTGAGCACACACGCGACGCGGGCAGCAATCACCATGTGCGCTGCTATCCCCCGGAGGATCAAGCCGTGCACCTCGAGCTTGAGGCGGGTGGTGTGGCATTCTTCTGTTACGGCACACCTCACGCGACATGGGCCAATACCACCGACAAAGACCGTGCTGGCGTGGCCTACCACTTTCTGCGCGAAGACTTCATTCCTGAAGATTATTCGGACCGTTTAAAGGAGTCGATGGCTTGTCTGACAGGCGATGACGCATCCGACGGCACGAAAGAGTACGGCGCTCCAGTGCGTGGTACGCTGCCCGACGAAGTCGAGAAGGTGCTGGCTGGCACTTCCTGAAAAGGCGCTGTCCGTCTACGCGATCGTTTGTTCACGTGCAAGGTCTTCGACGGATGCGGTCTCGGCTTGGCCGTTATCCGGTATCTCCGGTACGAAGTAATAGCTCGGGTCATCGATCTGTTTCTGACGAATCTCAAGCACTTCTTTCCACGTATCAATCAGGCCCATGTTGGCTGGCGGCAGATCATGCTCGAGCGCCTTGCGCAGTTTCGGCAGGTTGAAAAACGGAACTGCCGGGTACATATGGTGTTCGATGTGGTACTGCATGTTCCAGTAGAGCAAGGCGGGTAGCGGACCCGTGATATAGGTGCGGCAGCAGCGACGATGATCCGCCACATCGGGTTGCATGCCGAAGTGCTGCGGTAAACCGCACATGAAGCCCAGCCACCCGCAGTATTGGCGGGGAATGTTCACGATGAAAATCAGAATCCAATTCCCCGTTAAGGCAAAAGTCAGCGCAAGAACGCCATGCAGCGCCAAATGAAAACGTGACCAGTTGCGATGCTCGCGGCGCAGGGCTTCGTTGTCTTCTGGCATGACGAATTCGTACCATTCGTTGTCCATTTTGCCCATCGCGCGCTGCACGTAAACCTTGATCGTGTACCATGTCGCCATCGGGTGCCAACCGAACATCGATAACCAGAAACGCCATTCCTTCAGCCCGAAGGTTTGTGGGAGCACCACTTCGCCGTCGTAATCGTGGTGCGTCGTGACCTGATGGTGTTTGAAGTGACTGATGCGAAACCAGACGTAGTCCCACCAGCCCAAAAAAGCAAACACCCGCAGGAAGAACAAGTTGAGGCCTTTGGTTTTGAACACGGTCCAATGCCCAAGTTCATGGCAGGCCGCACCACCAAAAAACGAGCAGATGGTTCCGTGCGTGAAGAGGGCTGCCAGGAGGAGGGGGACCGACCAGAACCATGTCTCTGGGGTGGTCTGTTTGAAGGCCCAGAATGCCAGCGATCCCGTCAGGACGGCCAAACCAAGATGGCTGAGGCATTGTTTGAAACCCTGCAGGTTGCTGCGCGGGGTTAGCGTGGCCAATACCTCACGATCAATCGGCGTCCGATACCAGTTAATGCGTGGGCTATCTTTGTACGGGCTTTCGCTACTCATGTGACGTGCATCCCTGTCGAGATTCGGTTCGTTTGATAATCCAGAATTCTAGCATGCTTGGGTGGGGGTGCAAGCGGAACTGCGTCGGGGGTGTAGGACAGATTCTTTGGGCGCTTCCGGGATTATCTGCGGATTTTCTATTGATGAACCGCGCTATAAGCGGAATCGAGAGGGAATCGAGTAAGCAGTTCGGTTAAGTGTATCCGAGTAAAA